>CAZOWW010000092.1:0-24176 GCA_964583765.1 uncultured Kineosporiaceae bacterium | reverse complement strand
CAAGAAGATCAACTGACTGCCGCTTGACAAGCTTCGGCATGGGATGTCTGACAGGACTGGGCACGGCGGGGACGGCGGAGGCCGCCCCGGCGACACGAACGCCGTGAGGGCGGACCTCGCCGGGGGCCGTCGGGGACTTCGGGGGCGGCGTTCAGCCGCTCAGGGGCAGCACGCGGGCGATGCGGATCGACGTGCGGCTGCTCCCGGCCGCCGCGTACGCCACACTCCCGTCGGGGAACGCCTTGAACGCCTGGTAGTCGTGGTCGGGAACCTGCACCCGGAACCGGCTCCCCACGGCCTTGCCCGTCCCCGTGTCGTACACCTGGGCCGCGATCGAGGAGCCCGATCCCCAGGCCAGCAACATACGGCCGGCGCCGTATCCGACGAGATGCGGATGGCCCGACGAGGCGGAGGTCCGCACGGTCGTGTCCGACGCGCCGCTGGTGAAGTGCTCGAGGCGCGCCATGCCCTCCTGGCTCCAGGCCGTCCAGTAGCCCCGGCGTTTCGCGAGGACGATGTCGCCTCCGAAGAGCGTCCCGTCGCAGGCTCCGGCCGCCACGGTGCGGTAGGGGTCGGGCTGCGCGATGCGGCAGTCGTTGTCCGTCGCGCAGACCATCGCGTAGTGGCGTGTCCGCGGGTCCCACACCAGGTGGGTGTCCCAGCTGTGGCTGCACCCCACCGCGAAGCTGTCATGGCCGGAGAGCAACGACCCACTCGTGCTGACCACCTGCATGCGGTCGCCCTCGTGGATGTCCACGCAGTTGCCGTTCCGCACGGTGATCGCGACCGCGAAGTAGGCCGCGTAGTTCGTGCCGCTCGTCGCCAGCCGGCCGTGGTGCTGGTACCACCAGACGAACCGTGCCCCGTCGTCGTAGCCGCCGAGGCTGCTGGTCAGGTTGGTGACCTGACGGTCCCAGACCTGGTGGCCCGAGGTGTCGAAACGGATCATGTGCATCGTGTTGCACGGGCTGGACGATCCCCCGCACAACGGCCCGGAGTGACACTCGCCCCGCCGGGTGAGCAGCAGGACCCCGCCGCCGGCGTCCCCCAGCACGTCTTCGAGGTCGATCCCGGTGAAACTGGTGGGGGTACCGACGAGGTGGTCCGCGCAGTCGAGCCTGCCGAGGTAGACCCGCCCGTTCGTGCCCAGCCAGGCCAACCACGAGCCGCCGGAGGGCATCGCGGCGACGGCCATCGGCAACGGCTCGGTGTCCCCCTGCTGCCCCGCGCCGGTGACGGCCACCCCCAGCTTGACCGTGGTCACCTTCACCACCGGTGAGGTTCCCAGCCGGCGCCCGCAACCGCCCACCGTGGCTGCGGTGGTGGACGTCGTGGTGGGCGAGGTCGTCGTCGTGGACGGCGTGGCGCTCCTCGACGGGAGACCGCCGGTCGTCGGGACGGCGACGGCCCCGGCCTGGGCGGTGGTCTGCGAGGCCTGGGTCGTCACGATCGAGGCGGCGTCCCGCTCCGGGTGGGAGCCCCAGTCCAGCCCGATCCGGCCACGGACATCGGCCGGCAGGACCGCCACCGCGAGCGCGACGGTCACGACGACGGCGACCAGCGCGGCCAGCACACGCCCTCGCACGGACGAACGGGAGGCACGGTGCTGCGCGCCAGCAGGCGGAGGTGCGCTCATGTCGCCGGGAGGGTAGTCGCCCGAGCGTCGGATGGGGAGACCACCGGCAGGCGACGGGGCAGCGCGGAGTGCCCGCGAGGGCGGGTTCGGGTCGTCGTCGGGGCCACGACCGCCCGAATGGGCCATTCGCCGACGAACGGCCGATCTGCCCCACTACCTTCCCGCCATGTCTCTTCGCCGTATGCGCAGAAACCTGTCGATCCTGGCCGCCACGGTGCTGACGGGAGGCCTCGTCTCCACCATGGCCGCCCCGTCCAACGCCTCCGGCTACTGGGCCGTCCAGGACAACTTCGAGACCAACGCCTCCTCGGTGTGGAACTTCAGCAGCTCCGGCAACGGCTTCGGTGACTTCGGGGGCTATGACGGCACCGCCCACTCCGGCACGGTGTACGCCACGATCTACCGCTTCACCGCCGGTTGGTCGGCGGTGGGCCGCACTGTGCACCTGACCCCGATGCAGCTGCACACGGCGACCTGCCAGGCGCAGATCTACCTGCAGGACTGGGCGGGCACACAGGTGAACTTCGAGGTCATCAACCCCTCCACCTGGACCTATGTCGCCCTCAAACCGATCACGATCGCCAATTCCAACTGGAACGCCTACCAGGTGGGCCCGTGGACCGGCGGCCCCACCGACGTGTACGTGCGTGTCGCCGTGGGCAGCACCGGGGGCTTCGCCCGGGTGAAGGTCGACGACCTCACGGTGGCCTGCACCTACTGACACGGAACCCCGACGGCTCCGGGAACACGTGAGCGGTTCCCGGAGCCACCCGTGCGTCTGGGGCGGCCGGCCCGCGCCACTCGCCGATCGAACCCAGTGCCACTCGCCGATCGAGCCCAGCCGGGGAACCGGCCGGCGTCCCTCAACAGGCGGCTCGACGCAGCGCCTCGACGGATCGCCGGACGTCGTCCTCGTCGGTGGACCAGTTGCTCACGGAGATCCTGAGCACCTCTCTGTCCTGCCAGCGCGAGCCAGACATCCACACCCGGCCCTCGGCGAGCAGCCGCTCGGTCACCTCCCGGGTCCGCCGGTCGTCCCCGAACGAGACGCACACCTGGGTGAAGACGACGTCGTTGAGCACCTGCGCGCCCGGGACGGTCCGGACCTCCTCGGCGAACGTCCGCGCGTGCCGGCACAACCGCTCGACCAGCGCGGCCACGCCCTCCTGCCCCAGGGAGCGCAACGCCGCCCACACCGGGACCCCTCGTGCGCGCCGCGACAACTCGGGAACCCGTTCGTGGGGATCACCGGGGCCGGTGTCGTCGACGATCAGGTAGCCGCCGCGCATGCCCATCGCCGCGCGCAGGGCTGACGGATCGGCGACCACCGCGATCCCGCAGTCGTGGGGAACGTTGAGGGTCTTGTGCGCGTCCGTCGCCCACGAGTCGGCGCCCTCGACCCCCGCCACCAGGTGCCGCAGCCCGGGAGCCGCGGCCGCCCAGAGGCCGAACGCGCCGTCCACGTGCACCCAGGCGCCGTGCCGGTGGGCGAGCTCGATCGCCTCGCGCATCGGGTCGAACGCGCCGGAGTGCACGTTGCCCGCCTGCAGGCAGACGATCACGGGTTCCCCGGGGCCGAGCACGTCCAGGGCCCGGGCCAAGCCGCCCAGGTCCAGGCGCCCCTGGCGGTCCGCAGCGAGCTCGACCGGTCGGCCGAGCCCGAGGTACCGCAGCGACAGGTCCACGGTCTCGTGGCGTTCCCGACCGACCAGCACCTGCACTCTCGGTGCTCCGGCGAGCCCGTCCCCGTGCACGTCCCATCCGCAGCGGGCGAGCACCTCGCCCCGCGCGGCGGCCAGCCCGGTGAGATTGGCCATGGTCGCCCCCGTCACGAAGCCCACGGCGGCGTCCGCCGGAAGGCCGAGCAGGTCGAGCAGCCAGGTGCCCGCCACCTCCTCGATCGCCGCGGCGGCCGGGGTGGCCCGGCGGAGCAGGACGTTCTGGTCCCAGGCACTCACCAGCCAGTCCGCGGCCAGGGCCGCCGGCAGCGTCCCGCCCATCACCCAGCCGAAGAAGCGACCGGCGGGGATGGCGGTCAGACCCGGCTCGGCGCCGTCCGCGAGCAGGTCGAGCACCGACTCGGCGTCACAACCGTCCGCGGGCAGCGGACCGCCGAGTCGTTCCACGATCTCCGCGGCCTGGGCCAGGGGCGCGATCCGGCGGTGCGGTAGCGAGGACACCCACTGCCCGCCGAGCTCGGCCGCCCGGGCCAGCACCCGGTCGTACTCGTGCGGGGCCGCGGCCACCCGTCCTCCTGTCCGCGCTCGACGGCGCCCACCCATCCGGTCCGGTCGGCTCGGTCGCACTGCCGCCGCCACCGTCGACTCGATCGCACTGCCGCCACGGTCGGCTCGGTCGCGGCGTCCCGCGGAGGCGTCCGCGCCCATCGTGCCGCACAGCCGCGGCAGCCCGCCGGGCCGCCCCGAACCGGGGAGAGTGGGGATCGCCGTCCGCAGCCACGCCGCCGGGTGGGAGCCGGGCAGCCCGCCGTACCCGGCCGCCGGTCAGGCGTCCCGGCGCGTGAAGAGCACCGCAGCCACGGCCAGCGCCAGCACGGTCCACACCGCGAACACGCCCAGTCCCTGCCACGGCGAGAGCAGGTCACCCGACTCCTGATGCGCCTTGAGGATCAACTGCCCCGCGTTGGTGGGCATGTAGGCATTGACATGCGCGCCCCAACTGTCCGGGAGCAGGCTGGTCAGGGGGGAGATGATGAGGATCAGGCCCAGCACCGCCGTGATCGCGCCGGCCGTGTGCCGCAGGATGAACCCGGCCGCGAGTGAGAAGAGTCCCAGGACCGCGATGTAGAGCCCGGCACCGAAGACCGCCCGCGCGACCCCCGGATCGCCGAAGTTCACCGGGATGTGCGCGGAGATCAGCTGCCGGCCCAGGAAGAACGCCGCGAAACTCAGGAACTCCCCGACGACGAGCATGACGGCGCCGAGCACGACGACCTTGGCGAACAGCACGTTCAGCCGTCGCGGCTGCGACTGCAGCGTGGAGCGGATCATGCCGGTGGAGTACTCGGCCGAGATCACCATCACGCCCAGGACGGCGATCACGAGCTGGCAGATGAACACGGGCCTGACCAGCACCATCTCCAGCGGATGGCGCAGCAGGTCCGCCTTCTGCTCGGGACGGAAGTGCGCGTTGTCCCAGCGGTTCATGACCGCCCAGGCGAACAGCGACATGAGTCCGAGGGAGATCCCGGTCATGGCGAGGATCGACCAGAGCGTCGAACGTACCGTCCGGATCTTCGTCCACTCGCTGCGCAGGGCGCCGAGGAACCCGGCCCGGACGGGTGCGCCGGTCACGGGACGCGGCGCGGGAGCGGTCAGGGTCGCCATCTCAGCCCTCCACCGAGGCGGTGCGGACGGCGGCGTGGTACTCGACGCTGTCCTTGGTCAGTTCCATGAAGGCCTCTTCGAGCGAGGCCCGCAGCGGTGAGAGCTCGTGCAGCCGGAAGCCGTGTTCGAAGGCGAGGTCACCGATCCGCTCGGCGTCCAGCTCTCCCACGAGCAGGCCGTCCCGTCCGTCCGGGGACACCACGGCACCACTTCCGCGGAGTACCTCCGCCAGGCGGGCGGCGTCCGGCGTGCGCACCTGCACCGCGGTCTGGGAGTTGCGCGCGATGAACTCCTGCACCGTGCAGTCCGCGATCAGCTTGCCCCGTCCGATCACGAGCAGGTTGTCCGCGGTGTTCTCCATCTCGGACATGAGGTGGCTGGAGACGAACACCGTGCGGCCCTCGGCGGCCAGGCCCTTCATCAGGTTGCGGATCCACAGGATTCCCTCGGGATCCAGCCCGTTCACCGGTTCGTCGAACATGAGGATCCTCGGGTCGCCGAGCAGCGCCGCCGCGATCCCCAGCCGTTGCCCCATGCCGAGGGAGAAGCCCTTCGCCCGGCGCCGGGACACCTCGGTGAGCCCGACGAGGTCCAGCACCTCGTTCACCCTTTGGGCCGGCAGCCCGTTCGTCTGGGCGAGGCAGAGGAGGTGGTGGTAGGCGCTGCGCCCGCCGTGGATCGCCTTGGCGTCCAGCAGCGCGCCCACCTCACGCATCGGGCTGTCCAGGTCCGCGAACGGCTTGCCGTCGATCGTCACACGCCCGGCGGTCGGGGCGTCGAGCCCCAGGATCATCCGCATGGTGGTGGACTTGCCGGCACCGTTCGGCCCGAGGAACCCGGTCACCTGGCCCGGTTTGACCGTGAAGCTCAGACCGTCCACGGCCACCTTGTCGCCGTACCGCTTGGTGAGGCCCACTGCCTCGATCATCCGTCCCGCCCCTCACTCATTCGCTCGCCGGTTCGCCGAGCCGCCGCTCGCGGAAGGGCCACGAGTCGCCGCACGTGCGACACACCTCCCCGACCCTACGAACCCCCGCTGAACGGACGCTGGGAATCATGACGATCGGCGCACCGCGTCGTGCCCGAGGACGACGGCGGCCGCCGCCCCTGGGGACGACGGCCGCCCGAACACTGGTCGGCGGATGCTGCACTGCTTGTCGGCAGCTCCGGGGTTCGGCTACAGGCTGTCGCCGAAGTCCCGACGGAACGCGGCGACCAGCTCCTCCTGCCAGTCGGAGACCGGCTGCAGGCGGCCGTAGAAGAAGCGCAGCACCTCGGGCTCCTCGACGAACCTCAGACCGCCGACGATCCGGCGGTTCTGGTAGAGCCAGTCGATCCGGTCGATCGCGTAACACACCTGGGACAGCGTGAACACCCGACGCGGCAGAGCCAGGCGCAGCAGCTCCAGCTCGGCCAGCCGCTCGCTGCCGTCGGGCTCGCGCTGCTCCGAGAGGGTGCCCCGTTCCATGCCCCGGATGCCGCCGGCGATGTACATGGCGGACGCCAGGGCACCGGCCGGGTACTGGTCCTGCGGCACGTGGTCGAGGAACCGCCGCGCGTCCACGTGAGCGCCGAGACCGCCCGCGGGCGTGATCACCGGGACGCCCCGGCGGTCCAGCTCGTTGACCATGTACTCGATGAACAGCGGACCCTGGTTGATCATGTCCTCGTCGAGGGTCTCCTCCAGACCCACCGCGAGCGCTTCCATCTCCCGCACGGACATACCGCCGTAGGTGAGGAAGCCCTCGTACAGGGGGACCAGCGGGCGCAACTGGTCGTGCAGGGCCTGGGTGCGCAGGCTGATGCCGCCGCCCCGGGCGCACCCCAGCTTGCGGGCCGAGAAGTAGATGATGTCGCACTGGTCGGCCATCTCACGCGCGATGTCCGCCACGCTGACCTGCGCGTACCCGGGCTCGCGGACCTTGATGAACCACAGGTTGTCGGCCAGGAGGCTGGCGTCGAGCATGAGCAGCAGCCCGAACTCGTCGCAGACCTCCCGCACGTCCCGCAGGTTGGCCAGCGAGAAGGGCTGGCCGCCGATCAGGTTCGTGCCGGCCTCCATGCGCACGAAGGGGATGCCCGCCCGGCCCCGCTCCGCGGCGAGCTTGCGCAGCGCCGGGATGTCCATGTTGCCCTTGAACGGCTCGGTGCTCGTCACCTCGAGGCCGGCCGCGGGGATCAGCTCCTCGACGGTGCCCCCGTTGAGCACGATGTGTGCCTTGGTCGTGGTGAAGTGGTAGTTCATCGGGACGACGCTGCCCTCGGTCACCAGGGCCTGGGAGAGGATGTTCTCGGCCGCCCGCCCCTGATGCGTGGGCAAGAAGTAGTCCATACCGAAGATCTTCTTCACGGCCTCCTCGAGGCGCGTGTAGGTGGCGCTGCCCGCGTAGCTGTCGTCCGCGATGAGCATGGCGGCCTGCTGCCGGTCGCTCATCGCGTTGACGCCACTGTCCGTGAGCATGTCGAGGAACACCTCTGCGTTCTTGAGCAGGAAGGTGTTGTTCCCGGCCTCGGTGACCGCCTCCAGGCGGCGTTCCACCGGCGGGAGCGTGAGCTTCTGCACGATGCGAACCTTGTGCATCTCCAGGGGGAGTTGCTCACCACTGTGGAACGTGACCGTAGTCATGTCGTCTCCGTAGCTCTGGGCGCAGGAACTGTTCGCGCGGGATCGGATCATCGGGTCCCGGCTCGTCGGGCAGGTTAGTGAGAGAGAGCGAAAAGTCGAGTGCCGTTCGTCTCTTCTGCAGTGCTGTTTCCCGCCCCTTCCCGGCCCGGGGTGGGGGCCGGACAGCGGCCCCGAAGCCCGGGTTGCGGACCTGCCGGAGCAGGCGAGACCGGACGAATCGGGTGAAGCTCACGCAGGTGACGGAACACCCGAGGGCACGGGAGGCATGGGGCATGCCGACAGGGAGTCTCGCTGCCGTGACAGTCTGTCGCCTCGGCTCCGCGAACACCACCGTTTCGGGAGTTGATTGCGCCACGTTTCGCCGGAACGGCGCCGTCTGCGCCGAGGACTCGACGCGGGCACCCCGAGGGGACGGCATTCCCGACAATCATCCAATTATCGGAGGGATTCCGCGGTGGGCTTCTGCGCCCCGCACAACGCAGTCAGCATATGATCGGATGAATATTCGGCCAGAGATCCGAGCGGAGCAGGAAGGCGCATCTCAGGCCGCGAAGCCCACTCCGGGGCTCGCTGAGGTTCGTGAAGATCCGCAGGAATCCTCGGGTCAGCGGGAGGAAACCACCACCGCTCGGACCGGCGCAGCGCGTGGGCACGACTCGCCAGTCGAGCGCTCGACGGTTACCGCGCCGTGCGAGATGATCTCCGTTCGTGACACCGAGGGCAGCGGCCTCCTCGATCGTGAGGTCGCTGCCCGCGGTCGCGCCAGGTGTCCGGCCGCTCAACCCTCCAGGAGCTGCTCAGCCTTCGGGAACCGGCCCGACGACACCCATCAACCCTCGATACCTGCCAGCGCGACCAGCGCCTGCGCGGCGAGGAAGAACTTGTTGGTGCCCAGGTCCCGCACGGTCCGGATGCCAAAGGCCGCCGCCAGGCGCTCGGCGTCCCCCCCGCTGACGCCGGCCAGCGCCGCGACCGGAGCATCCACGATCTCCTTGAGGCTCTTGTCCTCATAGGCCTTGTCCAGCGCCTTGTCCAGGGTGACCGACACCGCCATCGATGACTCCTTCGTCGTCCGGAACGGGCTGTGTGCCCGTGAGGCAACCCTGGCACAACACCCCTACGGGCGAGGGCATCTCGACCATGTCGGGCGGGCCCTGCCCTCAGCCGTTACCTGCCGACTCCAGGTCGGGTCCTGTCGATTCGAGAGCGGGTCCCGTCCTCAGCCGTCGCGCGACAGGGCCGGCACCCCGGAACGGTCAGGTCAGCTGTCCCCCGGCAGGGCCAGCACCCCGGACCGGGCGATCTCACCGAGGAAGCGGGCGGACGGCCGCACGATCCGCTCCTGGGTCTGGCGGTCGACGCCGATCAGCCCGAAGGTCGGCCGGTATCCGAGAGCCCACTCGAAGTTGTCGAAGGCGCTCCAGTGCAGGTAACCGAGGACGGGCAGGCCGTCGTCCAGGCATTCCCGCACCGTGGCCAGACCGCGCGAGATGTACTCCACGCGCTCGGCGTCGTCCTTCGTGGCCACACCGTGCTCGGTGATCAGGATCGGCTTGCCCGGCAGCAGTTCCGCCACGCGGCGGACGGCCGCCCCGATGGCCTCCGGCCGGTACTCGTAACCCATGAGGGTCGTCCGGGTGCCCGGCGCCATCCGCCGTGGACCGCCGAACCCACGGGTCGCGACCCGCACCGCGGGCGGCACCACGAGCCGGCGGACCAGTCCTGACGCCAACGCCCGGCGCAGCACGGGCTCCAACACCGCGGGGGCCGCCAGGTGCTCCCGGGTGTACGACTGCACCCCGACCCAGTCGTCATCGGCGGAGGCCTCGACGAAGACGTCCTCCATCATCGCGCGCAGGTACTCCACCACGGGGACACCGCCCCCGCTCGCGGCCCACTCGGTGATGGTGAACGTCTGCCCCACCCGCGCCTGCGGCCGGACGCCGTGGATCGCCTCGCGGGCGGCCTGGTGAGCGGCCACGAGCGCCTGGTTGGCACGTTCCCAGGAGCGCAGGTCCTTGCGACCGGGTGGGAAGTCCAGCGCACCGAGGTACCCGCCGAACGCCACACTCGCGGACTCGTTGATCGTCGCGTACCAGTCGACCCGGTCCCCCAGGAACTCCACGACCCGGGCGCAGTAGCTCGCGAAGCGCTCGGGGGCCCGAGGATTCAGCCACCCGCCCCGCCGGCCGAGCCACGCCGGCAAGGTGAAGTGGTTGAGCGTGACGACCGGCGTCATCCCCGCCGCCCGCACCGCCTCGACGACGTCGCGGTAGTGCGCGAGCGCGGAGGTCTCGATCATCCGGTCCTCGGGTTCCACCCGGGACCACTCCACGGAGAAGCGGTAGGTGTTGAGCCCCAGCTCCGCGAGCAGTCGCACGTCCGCCGGGTAGCGCCAGAAGTGCTCGCAGGCCCGGCCGCTCGGCTCGCGCACCGGGCTCCCGGGCATGTTCTCCCAGGCCCACCAGTCGCTGTGGACGTTGTCCCCCTCGACCTGGTGGCCCGAGGTGGCCGTACCCCAGAGGAAACCCTCAGGAAACCGCAGTTCGGGCATGTCGCCAGCCTAGCCAGAACCAGCCGCCGCGTCTCCGCTCGATCACGCGCCGCGGGCCCGCAAGTCCCCAGCTTCGATCACGCGCTGCGCGCTCGTGCGTCTCCGCTCGATCACACCCAGTGCCCTGCCCGGCGTGCCGGGGCGACACGACCGCTCGCACGGGGGAGGCTGATTCCCGGCGCCGGTCGCCACCCGTCATCGGGGTCCGGAGGGTTCCCGGGCGCCGAGAGGTCTCCGAGGTACGTCCGAGGCCCAGCGAGGAGAGCAGATGACCGAGCCGCAGACGACGGATGTCACCGGCAGCACGCCGTCCACCTGGGCTGATCCCCGGGCCGTCACCGACCTGCGCGCCCTCGTGGCCCGTGCCTCGGTGAGCGCCGCTCCGGACAGCGCGCAGCAGGCAGAGCTGGTCGCGATCCGGGCCGACCTGATGTCGGCGTTCGGCGCGGCCGGCCTGCCACTCCAGGAGGTCGCACTGCCGCCGGGACCCGACGGGCAGGCGGCCAATCCGATCCTCTACGGGCGGCTGGGTGACCCCGCAGACGGACGTCCGGTGGTGCTGCTCTACGCCCACTACGACGTGGTGCGGGCCGACGACGCTCCTTGGCAGGAACCGTCGGGTGCGCAGGATCCCTTCGCACCGGTCGAGTCCGACGGACGGTTGTACGGCCGGGGAGCCGCCGACGACAAGTCGGGCATCGTGATGCACCTGAGCACGCTGCGCGCGTTCGGGGGCCGCCCGCCGGTGAACGTGGTCGTGCTCCTGGAGGGCGAGGAGGAGATCGGTACGGGCAGCCTCGACGCCCACATCGAAGCACATCCCGACCTGTTCCAGGCCCAGGTGATCGTGATCGCGGACACCGGGAACGCAGCCGAGGGCACCCCGACCGTGACGACGTCCCTGCGAGGACTGATCTCGGCCGACGTGACGGTCTCGACCCTGCAGGTACCGGTGCACAGCGGCATGTTCGGGGGGCCTGCTCCGGACGCCTTCCTCGCCCTGGTGCGGATCCTCGACACCCTCACGGATTGGCGGGGAGAGCCTTCGGTTCGAGGCCTGGGCCGCTACACCGGACCGGACTGGCCGCCCTCGAGCACCCAGGAGGAGGAGCTGTTCCGCACGCAGGCCGGTGTCCTCGACCAGGTGCGCCTGACCGGCAGCGGGAGCATCACGCAGCGGCTCGCAGGAACCCCTTCGATCAACGTGGTGGGCCTGGACGGCGTCCCGAGCGTGGCACACTCCGTGAACCGGCTGCAGTCGCAGGTCACGGCAAGGATCAGCGTGCGGATCGCCCCGGCCCAGGACCCGGAGGAGGCGTTCCAGGCCCTGCGCACCCATGTGCTCGCCGCCGCGCCCTACGGGATCACGCCGGACGTCGTGCGCGTCGACAGCGGTCCGGGCTTCCACCTGTCCGGGGACGGCGGCCGGTACTTCCCGCTGGCGCTGCGCGCCGTGGGGGACGCCTACCCCGAGTGGACCCGGGGCGCGGTGCAGTCCGGACTGGGAGGAACCATCCCGATGATCAACAAGCTGGCCTCGGTGCAGCACGACCCTGAGGCCACGGTCGTCATGTGGGGATGCGAGGAGCCGCGCTGCCGCATCCACAGCAGCCCCGAGAGCGTGTCGCTGAGCGAGCTCACCCGGATGACCCGGGCCGAGGTGAACCTCCTGCAGTACCTCGCCGATGCGAGCACCGCCCCGCGATACCACACGGACGCGAGCACGGCAGTCTCCGGCGATCCCCCAGTCCCCGTCCGAGGGCCCGGGGACCCAGCCGGTCGCGATGCCGCAAGCACCCCGAGGGACCCGCGGTGACCGGCTCCGTACCCCGGGACGCCATCGGCGAACTCCGGAACGTGACCGGGGAACTGGGGAACGACGCCGGCGGGGAACTGGGGAACATGGCTGAAGAACTGCGCGAGTCCGCCTCGGTGCCCTGGGAGCTGCCGATCCCCCTGGGATCACAGCCCCTGACCCCCGAGCAGCGTGCGCACGTCCTGTCGTCGTTCCGCTCGTACGTCGAGCGCCAGTCGACCGCGTTCCTGGGTTACCAGGCCACCCAGGATCTGCACTTCGAGGCGGACCTGGGCTGGCTGCTGGACCACCACCTGAACAACCTCGGCGACCCGTTCACCGAGGGCAACTTCACCCTCAACAGCAAGCCGTTCGAGCGTGCGGTGCTGGACCACTTCGCCGAGCTCTGGCACGCACGGACACCGCACGATCCGCACGACGGCGACTCGTACTGGGGCTCCGTGCTCACCATGGGGTCGAGCGAGGGCAACATGTACGGCCTGTGGAACGCCCGGGACTACCTGGGCGGACGTGCCCTGATCATGGATCCGCGGTCCCCGGTGGCTGAGGCCGCCTGGATCAGGGCCCTGCCCGACCCGGACAACCCCAATGCGTACCGACCGGTCGCGTTCTTCTCCGCGGACACCCACTACTCGCTCACCAAGGCGGTGCGGGCCCTCGGTATCTCCACCTTCCAGGAGGTCGGCTCGCAGATCTACCCGGATCAGTGCCCGTTGGGCGGGAGCTGGCCGGCCGAGGTGCCGTCCGTGGGCGGGAACCAGGGATCGGGCTGCATCGACGTGGGCGCCCTGTGCACCCTGGTCGACTTCTTCGCCAGCAAGGGCCATCCGCCCCTGATCAGCCTGAACCTGGGCACAGCGTTCAAGGGCGCGCACGATCCGGTGGAGGAGATCTGCACCAGGGTCGTCGAGGTGCTGCACCGCCACGGGCTGTACCGGAGGACGCTGAGTTTCCCGCCGGTCGGCGCCGTCGAACCGCACAGCGAGGAACGCCACGGCTTCTGGATCCACGTGGACGGCGCCCTGGGCGCGGCCTATCTGCCCTACCTCCGGGCCGCCCAGGCGCGCGGCGACTCGCGGGTCGCCGACGTCCCGCCCATCCCGGCGTTCGACTTCGGCCTGGAGCATGTGTTCTCGCTCGTGATGAGCGGGCACAAGTGGCTGGGCACGCCCTGGCCGTGCGGCGTCTACATGACGCGCGTCGGGCACCAGCTGCGCCCGCAGCACATGCCCGCGTACGTTGGCGCTCCGGACACCACCTTCGCGGGTTCCCGCAACGGCTTCTCCGCGGTGGTGCTCTGGGACCATCTCGCCAGCCACTCCTTCGACGACCAGGTCGACCGGATCTGCAACGCCGAGTCCACCGCGCGATATGCCGAAGAGCGTCTACGCGCGCTCGGGGGAGAGCGGGGCCTGGACCTGTGGGTGGCGCGGACCCCAGGAGCGCTGAGCGTGCGGTTCCGCAGGCCCGCCGAGCGGTACGTCTTCCGACACTCCCTCTCCACGGAGCAACTCAGCGACGACGGCGGTCGGCAGTACGCCCACATCTTCGTCATGCCGGGAATCGGGCCGGACGACGTGGACCGCCTCATCGCCGATCTCGCACGCGCCGAGGCCTACCCCGGCCCGACGGACCACACCGAACGGCGACTGCCGAGGCAGGGCGGCCGCGGCGGGGAGGACGCCGGAGAACCCGGCCCCACGGCCAGGCCCGGGGCTGCGGTCGAGCCGGAGAAGCGCACCGGGTCACGCACCAGCACTGGGTCACGTGACCCTCGTGAGTCAGGTCCCGCTACCGAGTCGGATACTGGCACCAGGACGGGCGCCACCGGACTGGACATCTGGCCCCACCATGATGGCGCCACCGTGCCCCTGTCCGGCCGAGGCTTCCGCTGAGGACGCCTGCGCCTGCCATGACGGTGGACGGCGTGTGCCCGGCGACACGCCAGGTGGCAGGGACACCTCACCCCGGACGACAACCGTGACCACGTCCTGCGACCGCATACGACTCGAGCAGGGCGGAAACGACCGTGTGCCGGGAGGGGCCGGGCCTGAGCCGGGACGACGTATCCGCGCAGCGAATCGGGCCGAGCCCGAGCCGGATCGACGCAACGGAGCACTGGAAGAGGCCGGGGCGGGACCGGCCGAAGGCAGCCGCGCATCGGACTGGGCCGAGCCGGGACCGCAGTCGGACGACGACGCGCCTGAGGATCCGGCCGCACGAGCTCCGCGTGGGGGAGACTGGCGACCGTGAGGAGAGCATGGGACCGGAGTCTGGTCATCGTGCTCGCGGGCAGCCTCGGCGTCTCGGCACTGTGCCGGACCTGGGACTACGTGTACTTCGGGGCGGCCGTCGCCGCGGTGACCTTCGCCGTCCTGAGCCTGTGCGGCGTGGACTCCGAACCTTCTGCCCCTGAGGATCACCTGGAGACGCCCCAGGAAGGGACTCCGCGCCGCGACGTCCGCCGCATGGTCCTGCCGCTTAGGGAGTGGCGCCGAGGAGTCGTGACAGCAGCAGCAGCCGTCTGGACGCTCCTGTTCGTGGGCGGCCTGTTCCTCGAACGCACGACCGGCGCGCCATGGGGATGGGCGGCCAGGGAGCTCCTCACGGCAGCGATGTCACTGAGCCTGTGGACGCACGTGGTGCGCCGGTCCCGCTCGCGGCCGCGCACCGTACCCGGTTGAGGGCTTCCCTCGATGGTGCCGGCGACACCAACACTGGCACCGACCCGGGCACAGGCATCTGCGGCCAGCGACCGCGACCAGAGCTGCCCTTTTTGTCAACCTCTGGCGAGACACCTCGGTAGTGCCGATTTCGGTAGTGCTGATTACTGAGTCCTGAGGACGAGAGCTGGAGATCGTGTTCGATGATGCAGACCGTGCCTGACGTGCCGGTTGGGCATGTGGTGCGGGTGGAGGACGTCCCGGACCCTGAGGTCGATGAGTGAGCGACGCGGCAAACCGATACCGCGTGCCACAAGCTGTCGATCTTGGCTGAACACGAGCGGTTGGACAAGGCCGGCAAGGGTGCCCTGCTGCGTCGCGGGGGGCCTGTACACGTCGTTGATCAGCGCGTGTCGGGAGCAGCGTCGCAAGTACGGCCGCCACTTCTTCTTCCCGCTCGGCTGGATCGTGTTTGTGCATCTCCAAGACAGGTCGCGGCGGCACGATGTGAGCCGTGGGTGACGAACCTGGTCGGGAAGCAGGTAAGGGCATCTGGCGGCCGCTGACGGCTGAGGAGCTTGCGCTGGTAGATGAGGCACTCGTGGGCGAGTGGGCAGACGCAGACTCGCTACGTACTCAGCTCGAGCACCTGCGGGCGCGGCCAGGCTGTCTATGCGGCTGCGGAACCCTGGACCTCAAGGCTCCGTCCGGTGAGGCTGCGCTGGGCGCGAGCAGCCCCACGTCACGCGAAGGGGTCGTGCTTGATGCGGATGGTGCGGAGGTGGGTGGTCTGCTGCTGTTCCTCACCGACGGCCGGCTTGCGTCCCTGGAGGTCTACTCCTACGGGGCGCCACTGGCATTGCCCGCCCCGGGCAGGGTCAACTGGCAGACCATCGATCGGACCTCGCCCTCGCCGTGAGAACCCGATCGGCCGGCACGCACATCCCACCCACGTCCCGCTCCTGTCGGAGGGGCCGAGGCAGTGGCCGTCCCGATCAAGCGGATGCGTGAGCCTCCACCCGTCGTGATCGTCCCTGAGCTCCAGCGCCGCGCGAGTGTGGTCCGGCTTCAGTAAGGCAACGGCGACGTTGTTGGACGCCGGCGGGCTGACGGTGCGGGAGATCGCCGATCAGCTCGGGCACCGGCGGATCAGCGTCACGCAGGACAGCTACTTCGGGCGTCAGAACGGGCCGGCAAAGGCCGCGGACGTCCTGGGTGGCCTCGTGGGAGGCGCAGAGAAAACCACGGGTAAACCACGGAAGGGTCAGAGTGGCGGGAGATCAACAGGTTTGTGACCTGGGGTGTTGCGCGCCCGAAGGGATTCGAACCCCTAACCTTTTGATCCGTAGTCAAATGCTCTATCCGTTGAGCTACGGGCGCTCGCGACGTCCCGCGGAGCGGACTCGCAAGCACGAGCATACCCGACCGGGCGCTCGACTCCGACCGGGTTACCCGTCAGCCGCCGACGCCGTCGGGCGCTGCCTGCCCCGACCGGCAGGTCGAACCGTGCACAGGAACTCTGCGTGCAGGAGTCATCCACAAGCAGCCAAGCCGCCCCCGCGCCTCCACGACCGCGGGTAGGGTCGCTGCGTGTCCCTGATCTGCACCGAGTCGCTGACCCGGCAGTTCGGACCGGTGACTGCCCTCGACCGGCTCACCGTGTCCGTCCCGACCGGAGTCACCGGGCTGGTCGGCGCCAACGGGGCAGGCAAGTCGACACTCATCAAGATCCTGCTCGGGCTGCAACCTGCGACCGCGGGAACCGCCCAGGTACTCGGTCTCGATGTCCGCAAGAACGGGCGCGAGATCCGCGAGCGGGTCGGCTACATGCCGGAGAACGACTGCCTGCCGCCCGACGTGACAGCCACGGAACTTGTCGTCCACCTGGCGCGCATGTCGGGCCTGACCGCAACCACGGCCCGGGAGCGCACGGCGGACGTGTTGCGGCACTGCGGCCTCTACGAGGAGCGCTACCGCTCGATCGGCGGCTACTCCACCGGGATGAAGCAGCGGGTCAAGCTCGCCCAGGCCCTGGTCCACGATCCGGCCCTGGTCTTCCTCGACGAGCCGACGAACGGACTCGACCCGGCGGGCCGCGACGACATGTTGTCCCTGATCCGGCGGATCGGCACGGACTTCGGCATCGCGGTCCTGGTCACCTCACACCTGCTCGGTGAGCTCGAACGCATCTGCGACCACGTCGTCGTCATCGACGGTGGACGCCTGCTCAGCTCCGCCTCCACGGCGGATGCGACCGCGGTGAGCCAGGTCCTGGACATCGAGCTCACCGACCGGGCCGACGAGCTGGTGCACCTGCTGACGCAGGCGGGATTCACCGCCCGCCGGACCGTCCCGGAACTGGGGGGTCAGTCCCTCGCACTGGGGGGAGCGACCCTTGAGGTCGAGGTGCTCGACCCGGCCGTGTACGACATGGTCCGGGACGGCGCCCTGCAACTGAAGGTGGGTCTGGTGCGCATGGCGCTGCGCCGTCGTAACCTGGCCGATCTGTTCCGTGACGGCGACGGCGGCAGCCCCGCCGGCGATCCGGCTCGAGGAGCTGCGGGGGGTTCCGATGTCCGCTCCCGATGACCGTCACCGGATCCCGTCCGTGACGACCGATCCCGCTCCCGGCCCAGCGGGCCCCCAGGGTGTCATCCATGACATCGGCTATCGACATCTGGAGGGCCGCAGGCTCGGCTCCGGCGCCATCCGGCGAGCGCTCTACGTCGAGAGTCTGCGCGGCTGCTACGGCTTCGGCCGGTCGGGTCGCTCCAAGGTCGCCCCATTCATCCTGCTCGGTATCATGCTGCTCCCCGCCTTCATCATGGCGGCCCTCTCTGCCTCGTCCGGAACCTTCCCCACGGCGGGATACGCCGGCTACCCAATCAACATGCAACTGATCGTCATGGTCTTCCTGGCCAGCCAGGCCCCGCAGTTGGTGGCCCGCGATCTGCGTTCCCGGGTGCTCACGCTGTACTTCTCCCGCCCGTTGAGTCGCGGTGACTACGTCCACGCGAAGCTCGCGGCGATGACCACCTCGGTCGTCATCCTTCTCGCGCTGCCGCAGACCGTGCTCTACGGAGGGGCCCTGCTCGGCAAGCTCGACGCCTGGCAGCAGACCCGGAACTACCTGGCCGGTCTGGCCACCACGCTGGTCCTCGCGGCGGTCCTGTCCGGCATCGCTCTGTTCATCGCATCCGTGGCACCCCGTCGCGGCATCGCGGCGGCGACGGTCATCTCCTTCTTCGTCATCACCTGGGTGACCTCTGACCTCCTCACCGCCGTCGCCGGTCGCTCCACGAGCCCTGGGCCGTCCGACACCATCCGCCCCAACTACGGCGGACTGATCTCGCCGTTCAACCTGGTGGACGGCGTGCACTCCTGGGTCTTCCACAGCGCGGTGAACAGTCCCGCGGGTCCTCCCGGCACCACCGGCGGCATCGTCTTCCTGGTGGTCATGTTGCTGGTCCCCCTGGCCGGCTACGCCCTCCTGCGGGCTCGCTATCGGAAGGTGTCGATCTCGTGACCTCCCTGGAGCTGACGGGCGTCTCGTGCTGGTTCGGCAACGTCGTCGCCGTCAACGACGTCACCATGGTGATCGGTCCTGGCGTGACGGGCCTGCTCGGTCCAAATGGGGCAGGCAAGTCCACGCTGATCCACCTGATGAGCGGGTTCCTCGCCCCGTCCACGGGAACGGTCACCATCGACGGCACGCCCACGTGGCGCAATCCCTCCGTGTACCGCCGCCTCGGTCTCATGCCCGAACGCGAGGCGATGTACGACATGGTCACGGGGTGGCAGTTCGTCCTGGCCAATGCCCGGCTGCACAACCTGCCGGACCCCCACACCGCGGCCCGGCGGGCCCTCGAGCTGGTCGAGATGACGAGCGCCCAGAACCGGGACATCGCCACCTATTCCAAGGGCATGAAGCAACGCATCAAGATGGCCACGGCCCTGGTGCACGATCCCGCGGTGCTGCTGCTCGACGAGCCGTTCAACGGTATGGACCCCCGTCAGCGACTGCAGTTGATGGCGTTGCTCCGGGACCTCGGAGAAAACGGGCGGACGATCCTGTTCAGCTCGCACATCCTCGAAGAGGTCGAGCAACTCGCCACGAACATCCAGGTGATGGTGGCCGGACGCCACGCCGCCTCCGGTGACTTCCGCGAGATCCGCCGGCTGATGACCCAGCGGCCACACCAGTTCACGGTCCGCTCCAGCGACGACCGCGCACTGGCGGCCGGGGTGATCGCGCGAGGTGCGGCCTCGGGCGTTCAACTGCTCGCTCCGGCTCCCGGTGAATCTCTGCTCCAGGTACAGACCGGCGATTTCCTGAGCTTCGTGCACCTGCTTCCCGAACTTGCCAGCGGGTTGGGCATCCGTCTCCTCGAGGTGAGCCCGGCCGATGAGTCGCTGGAGAGCGTCTTCTCGTACCTGGTGAACCAGTGACCGCCCCCATTCGCCGATCCGTGAGCAGGTGACCAGATGAACCGCGTCGTCGCCGGACTCACCGTGCGCAGCCTGCTCGGCAGGCGCAGGGTGTTCCTCCTGCTCGCCCCACCCATGACCCTCCTGCTCATCTGTGGCGCGATCCGCTCGCTGGGCGAGGAGGGCGCCGAGACCAGCGCCCACGTGCTCAGCAGATTCGCCCTCGCCACCGTGGTGTCGCTGGTCTCGCTCATGGCCGGCACCGGCGCCATCGGACCCGAGATCGAGGACGGGTCCATCACCTATCTCCTCGCCAAGCCGGTCAACCGGTTCTCGGTGCTCCTGAGCAAGTCATTCGTGGCCCTGACGGTGATCGTCGCCTGTACGGCCGTACCCGTGACACTCGCCGGGTTGGTGCTCGCACCGTCGGACGCCCGCGTCGCCCTGGCCTTCGCGGCCGGTGCCACCGTGGCCGGTATCGCGTACGGGACGCTCTTCCTGCTGTTGGCGATCCTCAGCCGGCATGCGGTGATGATCGGACTGCTCTACGCCCTCATCTGGGAATCCCTCGTCGCCGGCGTCGCGCCCGGAGCCCAGGACCTCAGTGTGCGGCAGTGGGCCCTGGCCCTCACCCAACACATCCTGGGGAACCAGGCGGCTGCACTCGACGTGAAGGCGGCGGTCCCCCTGACCACCGGACTCGTGCTGCTCGGTCTGCTCACCGTGGGCAGCACCCTCATAGCCGGACGTGCCCTGAGCGGTCTGCGGCTGTCGAGCCACGAATAGGCCGTCCTCCAACGAGTGGCCACCCCACGACGGGTGGCCTTCGCACCACGAGTTGCCGTCCCGTGCGAGTAGTCGTCACGCAACGAGAGGCCCGCCGCACGCCGGGGGACGACACGGCGCACAATGCGAGAGGATATTGAACCGAGTGGTCAGTCACGGCTGCACGCGGCCGGCGACAGGAGTCCGACAACGCGCTTTCCGGCCCGCAACCACTCGTTCGGCCGCCCCTGCCCGTGACCTGCATCACTGTACTGTTGGGACCTCCGGGTAGGCCGACCGACGGCGGCCATCCATACCTTCGGGGTATCCCGAACGCATGAGGTCGGGAAGGCAGGAATGGCCCCCGCGCGCGAATCGGGGAAGACCTCCCCGAGATCGTCTGCGACGGACCGACCACGAGGAAGGGCAGCTTCGTGACCACCATCGACACCACCGCCGGTGCCAGCGCCACGGACGCGGATCACCGGCTCGCGGACTCTCCGACCACGCACGCGGGCCTCGTGGCCTGGGTCGCCGAGGTGGCCGCCCTCACCACTCCGGACTCCGTCGTGTGGATCGACGGCTCGGCCGCGGAGAGCGAACGGATCAACCAGGCGCTGCTGGACAGCGGCACCTTCGTCCGCCTCGACGGCAAGCCGAACAGTTTCTACGCGGCGTCCGATCCCACGGACGTGGCCAGGGTCGAGGACCGCACCTTCATCTGCTCCTCCCGGCAGTCGGACGCCGGCCCCACGAACCACTGGATGGACCCCGCCGAGATGCGGGCGCTCATGACCGGGCTGTACCGCGGGTGCATGAAGGGCCGCACGCTCTACGTGATCCCGTTCGTCATGGGCCGGCTCGACGCGCCGCGCCCGTTCTTCGGCGTCGAGCTCACGGACAGTGCCTACGTCGTGGCCAGCATGCGGATCATGGCGAAGGTCGGCTCGGAGGTACTCACCCGGCTGGGCGACGACGCGTCGTTCGTGAAGTGCCTGCACTCCGTCGGCGCCCCGCTCGCGCCCGGCCAGCAGGACGTGCCGTGGCCCTGCAACGAGACCAAGTACATCACTCACTTCCCCGAGAGCCGGGAGATCTGGTCGTTCGGCTCCGGCTACGGCGGCAACGCCCTCCTCGGCAAGAAGTGTTACGCGCTGCGCATCGCCTCCGCGATGGCTCGCGACGAGGGCTGGCTCGCCGAGCACATGCTGATCCTCAAGCTGACCAGCCCGCAGGACCAGACCCACTACGTCGCCGCGGCCTTCCCGAGTTCCTGCGGCAAGACCAACATGGCGATGATCGAGCCCACCGTGCCCGGTTGGAAGGCCGAGATGATCGGGGACGACATCGCCTGGATCAGCTACGGCGAGGACGGCCGCCTGTACGCCCAGAACCCCGAGGCGGGACTGTTCGGCGTCGCACCCGGCACCGGTCGCAAGACCAACCCGCAGGCGGTGGACGCGATCGAGAAAGGAAACTCGATCTTCACCAATGTCGCGCTCACCGATGACCGGGACGTGTGGTGGGAGGGCCTGACCGACACCAAGCCCGCGCATCTGACCGACTGGAAGGGCAACGACTGGACACCGGAGTCCGGCGTCCTCAGCTCGCACCCGAACAGCCGTTTCTGCACGCCGATCACCAACTGCGGCATCCTCGCCCCCGAGTACGAGGACCCCAAGGGCGTGCCCCTGTCGGCGATCCTGTTCGGTGGACGTCGTGCCAGCGTCATCCCGCTGGTCACCGAGGCCCGTGACTGGGCGCACGGCGTCTTCCTCGGTGCCACGACCAGCAGCGAGACCACGGCGGCCGCGGCCGGTGCGGTGGGCGTCGTCCGCCGGGACCCCATGGCCATGATCCCCTTCATCGGGTACCACGCGGGGGACTACTTCCAGCACTGGCTGGAGGTCGGGGAAGCCGGCGACCCGGAGAAGCTCCCCCGGATCTACTTCGTGAACTGGTTCCGCAAGGACGCCGAGGGGTCGTTCCTGTGGCCGGGCTACGGCGAGAACAGCCGCGTCCTGGAGTGGATCATCCAGCGGATCGAGGGCACGGCGGACGCCGTCGAGACGCCCATCGGCCTGACGCCCACCCCCGAGGCGCTCGACGTCACCGGGCTCGACCTCAGCGCCGAGCAGCTCCAGCAGGTCCTCGCCGTCGACGAGAAGGAGTGGGCCGCCGAGGTCCCGCTCATCGAGGAGTGGTTCACCAAGATCGGCGACAAGACGCCCAAGGCGCTGCTCGCCCAGCTCGACGTCCTCAGGGCGAACCTCCACCTCGACTGATCCACGAGGCCTCGCCCGCGAGCCTGCCCCACGCGCGTACGGCCCCTGCCCCGGCACCCCCGGGGCAGGGGCCGTACGCGCGCTCGGGCGGGGTCTCCGCATGCTCGGACCGGAACCGGGGCGAGGACACGGCATCCGTAGGCAAAGACACGAGGGCCCCGGCCAGTGGCCGGGGCCCGTCACCGTGCGGAGGCGGCGGGATTTGAACCCGCGAGGGGGCTGTAAACCCCCAACCCGCTTAGCAGGCGGGCGCCATAGACCGGACTAGGCGACACCTCCTCGTGACGGGCCAAGGGTAGCGGGCCGACCGCCGTCGCGGCAAAGAGGTAAGGCCTCGCGCGGGCAGCGGTTCTTCCGGGAGATCGGCCACGCGGCGCCACCGTCGGGCTGCGGTCAGCCACGCGCTCACCCGGACGCCAACTCCGGCACGCCGGACACCGCCCCGAGAGCGCCCGTCCAACTGGGAATTGACTGGCAAGCATGCAACCTCGAAGCCCCCTGGAGCGTCTTCGTGGGAGGATGGATCGTTGCCGCCGGGGCTTCGGATGTCCGCGCCACAGAGGGAGGGGAACTCGGGTGACTCAGATCGCGTCGCAGCCACCGCGGCGTGGGCTACCCGAGCCGGAGGCGCGACACGCACGTCACCCCCTCATCGCGATGCCCACTTCGTCGTTGCAGCGCCGCGGCCGCCACGCCACCCGCGCCGGCCAGGAGTTCGGCTGGGTCGTCGGGTGGACCATCCTCGGCACCTTCTTGCCCGGATCCGGGCTGCTCGCCGCCGGACGACGGGTCGCCGGCTGGTACGTCGTGGTGATCTCCCTGGCCGCCCTGGCCGCGGCGGGCGGCTACCTCGCCTCGACCGGTATCTCCCTGCGCACCCTGCTCACCGACGCCGTCGATCCCCAGTTCCTGCTCACGGTGGCGATCCTCTTCGGCGCGCTCGCCGTGTTCATGCTCGTCGTGATCCTCTACACGCACATGGCACTGCGCCGCGAGGCGGTCCTGACCGTGGGACAGCGGGTGCTCTCGGCAGCCCTGGTCCTGTCGCTGCTCGCCGCGGTCCTCGCTCCGCTCGGCACCGCGAGCCGCTACGCGCTCATCCAGCGCGACCTGCTCACCAAGGTCTTCGGCGGCAAGCACGCCAACAAGACCGCGCCGCGGGCCAAGGTGGGCAAGGCCAACCCCTGGGCGGGTGTCCCGCGACTCAACGTGCTGCTGATGGGCAGCGATGCGGGCCCGGACCGCACCGGCCTGCGGCCCGACTCGATGATCCTCGCCAGCATCAACACCTCCACCGGCGACACGGTGATGTTCAACCTGCCGCGCAACCTGCAGCGGGCTCCGTTCCCGGAGGGCAGCCAGGGCGCCAAGGCCTGGCCCTACGGCTTCGGTCCGGTGGGCTCCTCCGGCCGCCGGTCCTGCGACGCCACGAAGACCTCGGACGACGGGCAACTGTGCGAGCTCAACGCGATCTGGGTCACGACCGAGCAGAGCGCCCGCAGCTACTTCCCGGGCGATGACGACCCCGGCCTCACCGCCACCGAGCAGGCGATCCAGGGCGTCACCGGGCTCAAGGTCGACTACTACGTGATGCTCGACCTGTCCGGGTTCAAGGACTTCGTCAACGCCCTCGGCGGTATCCGAGTGAATATCAAGGAACGACTCCCGATCGGCGGCAGCGTCAGCTACCCGCACGCCACCGAATGGCTGGAGAAGGGCGACAATCAGCTGCTCGACGGCTACCACGCCCTCTGGTTCGCGCGGTCCCGCTGGTCGACGAGTGACTACAGCCGCATGAAGCGCCAGCGGTGCGCGATCGCGGCCCTCGCGAAGCGGGCCGACCCGGTGAAGCTGGCCCAGGGCTTCGCCCAGATCGCCGCCTCGCTGGAGAAGCACCTCTCCACGGACATCCCGCTCGACCAGCTCTCCGCCTGGGTCGAGCTGGCGCTGAAGGTCAAGAAGAACAAGATCCGGAGCCTGCCGATCACTCCGGAGGTGTACGGCGGCAGCTGGGCGAACCCGGACTTCTCGCTGATCCTCGCGGCGGTCCAGGCCA
>CAZOWW010000091.1:0-24519 GCA_964583765.1 uncultured Kineosporiaceae bacterium | reverse complement strand
ACCGGACGCAAGCACCGACACGCCGCAGATCAGCAGGGGGTGTGACTGCTTACCGCTTGGGACTTTGTTCCCCGCCACCATGGACCTTCAGCTACGGCAGAACTTGGGAGAGAGAGGGGGTGCATAGATGCCGATGCGGAGTCGCTGCATCTCGGTTCGTGTGCACTCCTCTCATCTCTCACATCTGAGGTATTCTTGTCAAGCTTCCTCGGCATGGCCTATTGGACCCGCTGAAAGAGCCCTCTCACTTGTGAGCTTCTCGGCTTCAGTCGTCAATTCCCTGAGCTGGCGTGTGGCGTCAGCAATCTCTGGGCCCGAGAACTCGCTAGACGCCGAATGGACTATAGAGTTTCTCATGCGGAGGAGCCTCATGACTTCAGATTGTTCTGATTTCGCACCAGGCAAGGAGAGGTAGGTTGAGAGTAATAGCGTGAAGGGGCGATTGAGGGAGTCAACTCTAAGTGATTCCTCGACCGCACGGCGCATTGCGCCCTCAAATCGGCGCCACTCCGTCAGGAACTCTAGATCCCCGGGGACCCCTGGGCTCCCGTGTGTCAACTCGGGCATGAAGATGTGATGGTTCCGTCTCATTATGACCGACAGGCGCCACGCCACAATTATTGCGAGTGTCGAAGAAGCTGAGGCGACGGTGAGAGTTATGGCAGTGAAGAGCTGGTGGTGTTCTTTGAAGGGAAGGACGGTAAGGACCAATAGTAGAGAGCCAAGGTTGAACGGCAGTGTGAGTATGCACAAGCGCATGAGTCGACGAATTCGAATTCGAAGGATGGCTTCGTCGTCCATCTGTTCCTCGGAAAGCGGATCCTGTGGCTTGAGAGGCTGAGCGCTCTTCAGGTCATGCTTTTCAGTCATTGCCGCCTCCGGCTATGTAGAGTGCTGCTGCGGTGACGGAGCATGACGCAAGCCCGATGGCGCCCCACGGCTGCGCGATGTTGTTGACGAAGATCCCGCCAACGAATGGGATGAAGTAAAGTAGCAGCCTACAGATGCGCTTCGCTCTGCCTTTCTTCTGAGGAAGCATCGGGGCCTTATTGTATCCCTTGACTCTGTGAGCATGTGCGTCGCGTATCGCATCAGGAGTAATCATGGCGAGGCGGGGTTCGGACGCGGAGGCGACCGCAAGACGACCCGCTTCATCGATGACGTAGTTCGCATGATCCTGGAGAAGATCCGTCAGTTCCTGTCGACACCGCAGCTCAAGTCCGTGGCCAGAGGGGAGTGAGACGACGAGACAGCCGGACGTGAGGTCAGGGTCTGCTGTTGCCCCCGCCGTCGGGGTCGGCGCACCCTCCGACGCGGTGAAGGCATGCGGCGTTCTCTGGGCGCCGCCGGCGCCGTGGCCGGGCTCCCGCACGTGGGTCGAGTCTGAAGCCAAGGGGAGTTGCCCCGTTCGGACCGAGGTGGCAGGGCTCCCGCGGCCTGACGCGCGGTAGACCTGACCGCTGAGCGAGATGGAACTGAGACTAGAACTGAGACTAGGCCCAGCACGATGCCCCGAGTCGATCTTGCACTCGGGGCATCGTGCCTGGTCAGTGGCGGAGGATAGGGGATTTGAACCCCTGAGGGTGTTAACCCAACACGATTTCCAATCGTGCGCCCTAGGCCACTAGGCGAATCCTCCGTGGCGGAGTCTACCCAATGTGCGCGGCGTCTGCGTGCGCCCGGTTCGGTGTCGGGGTGCCGTCCGTCAGGCGTCGCTCCGTGCGGCCTACATGCCCTGTCCTGCGTGCCTCCGGGTCGCCCTGCCCGCCAGGCTCTCACTCCGCCGCCCGCCGCCCAGCGTCCGCCGCCCGGTGCCCGTCGTCCGGCGCCTGTCATCGTCGCTCGGCCGCTGTCGTGCCCGACGCGAAGGCCGCGTTCCAGGCGCTAGACTTCAGAAGACCCCTCACGCGGCGTCATCTCGCTGAACTCCCCCAGGGCCGGAAGGCAGCAAGGGTAGGTGAGCTCTGGCGGGTGCGTGGGGGGTCCTGTCGTGTCCGGGGCGACACGGACGTCCCGCAGGCTGCGGCCGCGGGGCTCCGGGACTTCC
Source organism: uncultured Kineosporiaceae bacterium (assembly GCA_964583765.1). Taxonomy (GTDB): domain Bacteria; phylum Actinomycetota; class Actinomycetes; order Actinomycetales; family Kineosporiaceae; genus CAZOWW01. The sequence continues at coordinate 22,472 of CAZOWW010000091.1, read as the reverse complement.
CGCACCTCCTCGGTTCCCCGGCTACGGAGGCCCGGGTTCCCGCAGACGGTGCTTGGTCGCGCGGAGGGGAGCCTGGCATCCCGGGAACGGTGCCCCTGGCGTGCCAGGAACGACGCCCGGCCTCCCGACAACGAGAGCGGGGCCCACCGTCGCCGATGGACCCCGCCGCAGAGTGCGCCGTGCGGTGCTGCCGAACCGTCCTGCGGTGCTGTCGATCCTGTCCCGTGATGCTCCCGCTGTGGTGCTGTCGTTCCCGTGTTGTTGCCGTCGCGGCGTCGAGAGCCGGCGGCTGGGGAGAGCGAGCCCCTCCGGAGAGCGAACGACCAGGGAGATGAGCGGTCAGCTCGACGGCACGTCCGAGCCGACGGCGAGCAGATGCGCCCACACCCCGGTCTTGCCGGCGTTGTCGATGGCGGTCTTGTCGATCGCGGTGTTCGGCTGCACGCCGCCCACGTCGGACCAGTGCAGCACGTGGTGCGGAACGCCCCAGGTCACCTGGTACACCGCGCCGTTCTGGATCGCCTTGACGTAGGTGTGGTTCACCGGCCGGAAGAGAAGGTTGTCCCACGGCGCCGTGTTGTCGGTCCGCTCGATGAGGACCTGGTCCATCGGCGACGGGGTGACGCCCGTGATGAGGTTGGTGTTGGAGACGTAGATGCTCGCACCGCCGGCCACCACGAAGGTGCGCCCGCTCTGCCTCGCGCGGATCAGCCATCCGTCCAGCGGGTGCTTGCGCACGAACCGGTAGGAGTTGGTGCCCCCGGCGCGGTCGATCGCGTTCTGGTCGATGGTGACCGTGGACTTGCGACCTCCGTACGGAGTCCACGAGCGGACGTACACCGGTGCGCCGCCGACCATCTTGTAGACCCGTCCGGTCTGGCCGCCCTTGACGAAGACCGCGGGGCCGCCGTCCGAACCGTCCCAGTCGAGGGTCATGTTCCAGACGCCGTCCCAGGGGAAGACGCCGCCCGCACGGGCGATGTCGTTCGCGTCGATGTCGGTCGCGGTCTGCCTGCCGCCGAAGGCGGTCCAGGTGGAGACGTAGATCGGTGCGCCGGCGACGAAGCGGAAGAAGGATGCGCCGGGCATGGCGCGCACGAAGGTGCCGTCCCGGGGGTACTGGGACGTCGCGAGGTACTGGGACTCGGTGATGGCCCTCACCGGCTTCGTCCCACCGAAGGGCGTCCAGCTGGACACGTACAGCGGCGCGCCGCCGACGATCCGGAAGATCCGGTGGTTGTAGCTCACGAAGCTGCCCTCAGCGGGGGCGGAGGCTGCGGCCGACACTGCGCCCGCCTGCCTTGCCTCGAAGGCGGCACCGCCGCGCAAGCCGCGCCGGGGCGCGTTGCGGTAGGCCCCCGGGACCCCGAGGGACGAGGCCGTTCCGACGCCTTCGGTGGTGGTGCCGTGGACATCGGCGGCTCCCACGATGGGGGCGTCCGCCGCGCGGTTCATGACCGCCAGGCCGGGCGGGGCGACGATTACGGACGTCGTCAGCGCTCCCACGACTCCGCAGGCCCCGATCAGGCTGCGCACACGCCGGCGGGTCACGCCGGCATGGCCACCCTGCTGCTTCATGGTGTGGTTCCTCTCGATCGCCGGGCCCCGGAGGGAGCCGCGCCGGTGTCGGGGATCGTGCCGATCGGAAACGCCGGGGCGAGATGGCTCTCTCGGGATACCGCGATCGTACAACTACGTATAGTGATGATCCGGGTATCGTGCGTGAGCGTCTTGGGCCCCTCTCCGATCGCGGGCACATCCAGCCCTGTGAGCGCGGGCACACCCGGCTCCGTGAGGAGGTGCGATCGAGCGTCCCAGGTCCCCGGCGCGGGTGGAGATCGCTGTGAACCCGGCCCGCTGAGAACCCGGCCTCGTCGGGATCCGAGCCCCCTGCCGAGCCCTCGCCGAACTCAGCACCGAGCCCCCTGCCCACCTCAGTGCCGGCCCGCATCGGCCTGTGGGCGATCGGAGCGCGGCGACGCCGCCGGCCGAAAGCTCTCGGCAGGCGGCGTCGTCCATGGTGCTGCGGTCGTGCTGTGTCGGGGCCGTGCTTGCCCGGGTAGGTCCGGCGGTGGGGGACTGGAGCCGGTCCCCGGCGGGAACCCAGGTCAGGGCGCAGGGACCGGGGCACCCACGGGCAGCAGATGGAGGTACATGCCGGTCGTGCCGGCCCGGTCGATGGCGACCTGGTCGATGTTCACGTACTCCTTGGCTCCGCCGACGTAGCTCCAGCTCGGGAGGAAGTGGGGAACGGCGTTCACGACCTGGTAGACCTCTCCGCTCTGGACGCCGCGAACGTACGTGGGGCTGAGCGGGCGGTAGAGGACGTTGTCATAGGGAGCCGTGTTGTGGTTGCGGTTGATGTCGTTCCAGGCGACCCGCGACGGTGTGATGCCGGCGACGACTTTCGGCGTCGCCACGTAGACGGCGGCGGCGCCGGCGATGAGGTAGACGTTGCGCATCTCGTCCGAGATCGGCCAGCCGTTCATCGGGTGCTTGTGCACGAAGCGGTAATTGCCCGCCTGTCCCGCGCGGTCGATGGCGTTCTGGTCGATGGTGATCGTGGCGTGGGCCCCGCCGTAGGCGTCCCACTGCATGACGTAGACGGGGGCGCCGCCGACCATCTTGTACACCGCCCGGTCTGGCCGCCCTGGACGAACACGGAGGAGCGGCCCTTGACGCCGTCCAGGACGCCGTCCCAGTCCAGGGTCGTGTCGGACAGCCCGAGCCACGGCACACCCTGCCCCGCGTGGGCGACATCGGCGGCGTCGATGTCGATCGTGGTCTTCTTGCCGCCGAAGGCGGTCCAGGTGGAGACGTAGACGGGTGCTCCGGCCACGACGCGGTAGACCGCGCCGCCGGGCATGGCCCGCACGAACGTGCCGTCCTTCGGCATGACCCGGAGCGCCTTCCACTGCGCCGTGCTGATCGCGGTGACCTTCTTCGTGCCCCCGAAGGGCGTCCAACTGCTCACGTAGAGCGGTGCTCCGCCGACGATGCGGTAGACCCTGCCTGGTACGACACGAAACTGCCCTCGGCGGGTACGGCGACCATGGGGCTTGCGGTGACTGTCGCGGACATCCGGGCCGCACCGCCGGCGAGGGCGCCGAAGGTGCTGCTGGACGAAAGACCCTTCCGCATGAGCGACAGGGTCGACCGGGACACCGAGGACGCCGTGCTGTCGCTGGCCGTACTCCGTGCCGGCGCCGCGGTGCTGGGAGTTGCGATGAGGGTCGCGACCACTGCGGAAGCGACGCTGCCGGCCACCACCAGGCCGCGCCCGCGCGACCGAACCGCACCCGCGCGGCTCTCCTGCTGCTTCATCAGCTGGTTCCTCCAAAGAAATCGAGTAGTGCATTGACAGGAGGTTGTCCTCACCGTTCCCCGGTGCCGCCGGTTCTCTGCCGTGATTCGGGTGCCGACCAGGAAGGGCGGACCTGGAATCCGAGAATTCCAGGAGATGCGGACGGGCAGAATGGTCTGACCGCTCTCGGCGGTCGTTGAATGCTTCTCTGTCAGGGAACGCGTGGCTCCCGGCGGAGAGCACCGGCGACCGGGTCGATCGCTCCGGTGGGAAGTCCTGCCGTGCAGAGGGCCTGCCCGGCGAACGTTCTGCCTGGTGGACGCAGTGAACGGTCCGAGTGGTTGGCAGCCTGTCCGGCCGATTTTCTGGTCCGGCGAGCGGGAATGACGATGCCGCCCGCCGAGGTCCTCGGCGAGCGGCATCGTGGGTGTCGCGGTCAGCGTTGTCGCGCTGTGCGGGGCGGGCTGCGCCCCGGTATTCAGTTCATTTCCCGGCGTTCGTTCCGGGTCCGGTCAGGTCTTCGGGTCGTGCCGGTCCTTCGGGTCGTGCCGGTCCCGTGGATGGTTCGGCTGGGTCAGGGCGCCGGGACCGGCGTGCCCAGAGGCAGCAGGTGGTTGTAGGCACCGCCGGTTCCGGCGTTGTCGATGGCGAGCTGGTCGACATCCACCCGAGTCTGGGTGCCGCCGACGTAGCTCCAGCTGGCGAGGTAGTGCGGGACGCCGTCGAGGACCTGGTAGACGCTGCCGCTCTGGACACCCCGGAGGTAGGTGGGGCTGAGCGGGCGGAAGAGCAGGTTGTCGTAGGGCGCGGCGCTCGTCATCTGACCGAGGTCGTTCGAGGCGACGAGCGACGGCGTGATCCCGTCCATGAGGCTTGCCGTGGGCAGATAGATGGGGGCACCACCGGCGATCACGTAGAACTTGCCCTGTCCGTCCCTGATCGGCCAGTCGTTCATGGGGTGCTTGAGCACGAAGCGGTAGTTGCCCGCTTGGCCCGCGTTGTCGATGGCGTTCTGGTCGACAACGGTGTAGGCGTGCGCGCCGCCGTAGGCGGCCCAGGACTGGACGTAGACGGGCGAGCCGCCGACCATCTTGTAGATCTGGCCGGTCTGTCCGCCCTTGACGAACACCGAGGGACCTGTCGGGTTGCCGTCAAGGACGCCGTCGAAGTCCAGGGTCTGGCTGGACAGGCCGTCCCACGGCGCGTCCTGGCCGGCATGGGTGACGTCGGCGGCGTCGATGTCGAGCCTGGCCTGCGGACCGCCGAAGGCGGCCCAGGTGGAGACGTAGATCGGTGCCCCGGCGACGACACGGTAGATCGATCCGCCGGGCATGGCCCGCACGAACGTGCCGTCCTTCGGCATGACCCGCAGCGCGTTCCACTGCGCGGTGGTGATCGCGGTGACCTTCTGCTTGCCCCCGAACGGCGTCCAACTGCTCACGTAGAGCGTGGCGCCGCCGACGATGCGGTAGGCCTTGTTCTGGTACGACACGAAACTGCCCTCGGCGGGCAGTGTGACCGTGGCGTTCGGCGTCACGGAAGTCGCGGACATCCGAGTGCGACCGTTGGCGAGGTCGCCGATGGTGGCGCGGGACGAGGCCGCCTTGCGCATGAGCGACAGGGCCTGCTGGGACGCCGGGGATGCCTGGGACGAAGTGGCGTAGTTGGCCGTGTTCTGGGTCGGTGCGGCGGTGCTGGGAGTTGCGATGAGGGTCGCCGCCATGGTGGCGGCGACGCTGCAGGCCCCGATTAGGCCGTGCCTGCGCAACCGGACTGCGCGGACATGGCTCTCCTGCTGACGCATCAGGTGGATCCTCCAGGTGATGTGAGGGACGTGCGAGAACGGCGGGAGGGAATGGATGCCGTTCCCCGGGCACCGTCATGGTCGCCCGCGGGAAGCCTAAGGGACCGTCCCGACGGGAACGGCCCGATATCCGGACTTTCCGATGAACATTGACAATGCGTTGTCACCTGGCCACTCCGAGATCATCGGGAGTCGCCGTTCCGGCCTCGTCCTTCTCGGACGGGTGCGTTGGTGGAACCAGCGGCCCTGGGCCCGGTGACGTCGTCGCCACCAGGCCCAGGGCTCAGGGACGTGGATCGTGCCCGCCTGTGGATGGTTCGGTTGGGTCAGGGCGCCGCGACGGGAGCGCCCACCGGCAGGAGATGGTTGTAGACCCCGCCGGTGCCCGCCTTGTCGACCGCGACCTGGTCGACCTCCGCGTAGGGCTTGACCCCGCCCACGTAGCTCCAGCTGGTGAGCTTGTGCGGGACGCCGTTGAGGACCTGGTAGATCTTGTTGTTCTGGATGGTGTGGACGTAGGTGGGGCTGAGCGGGCGGTAGAGCAGGTTGTTGAACGGGGCTGCGTTCGAGGTGCGGTTGATGTCGTTCCAGGCGACGAGGGACGGCGTGATCCCGGTCACCAGGCTCGGCGTGGCCACGTAGACGGAGGCGCCGCCTGCGGTGGCGTAGTCGTTCCGCATCTCGTCCTTGATCACCCAACCGTCCAGCGGGTGCTTGAGCACGAAGCGGTAGTTGCCTGTCTGCCCGGCCCGGTCGATGGCGTTCTGGTCGACGGTGATCGTGGTGTGGCCGCTGCCGTAGGGCGTCCAGGACTGGACGTAGATCGGCGCTCCGCCGACCATCTTGTAGATCCGGCCGGTCTGGCCGCCCTTGACGAACACGGAGGAGCGGCCCTTGACCCCGTTCACGACGCCGTCCCAGTCCAGGGTGAAGTTGTAGACCCCCCACCACGGAGCGCTGTGACCGGCGTAGGTGATGTCGGCGGCGTCGATGTCGGTCGTGGTCTGCTTGCCGCCGAAGGCGGTCCAGGTGGAGACGTAGAAGGGTGCCGCGGCCACGATGCGGTAGACCGCGCCGCCGGGCATGGCCCGCACGAACGTTCCGTCCTTGGCGTACGCGCGCAGCGAGGTCCACTGCGCGGTGCTGATCGCGGTGACCTTCTTCTTGCCCCCGAACGGCGTCCAACTGCTCACGTAGAACGGGGCGCCACCGACGATGCGGTACACCCGGCCGGCGTACGACACGAAACTGCCCTCGGTCGGCGCGGAGGCCGCGGCGCTCGCGGCGGACGCGGACATCCGGGTCGGGCTGGCGGCGAGGTCGCCGAAGGTCGTGCGGTCGAGCGCCGCCGCGCGCATGACCGACAGGGTCGACTGGGGCACCACGGAGGCCGTGATGGCGCCGGCCGTGCTCTGTGCTGGTGCGGCGGTGCTGGGAGTTGCGATGAGGGTCGCTGCCATGGCGGCAGCGACACTGCAGGCCCCGATTAGGCCGTGCCCGCGCAACCGAACTGCGCGGACCCGGCGCTCCTGCTGCTTCATCAGGGGAATCCTCCAGGGGATCTCGAGAGATGTGCCGGAGCGGCGAGGGTGTGGCGATGCCGCTCTCCGGGAAACCGTCGTGGTTGCCCGCGGGAAGCGTAGGTGCCGGCGACGACGGAAACGATCTCTTGGTCGAGATCTCCCACAAAGATGAGCGGTATGAAACAAGGCGGTTGCTCTCTGTAGCAAAGAGGAGGCCGATTCGTGATCAAGAGAAGGATGTGTCGCGGTTCCAGCGGCTTTCAGGCACTCCTGTCGGTGTGCGTCGACCTGTCCGATGCCCGGAGTGCGACCCGCCTGTTCGGCAGGTGACGGTGCGTCGCGCTCGCCGGCACCCGCCCCGCGGGGACGTGTTCTCGGCGCGGGGTGTCTCGGGGCGACCGGGCGGTGTGGGGGAGTCGGGCGGACCGAGCAGCGCGGGGCGTCTCGGGGTGGCCGAGGGTTAGTGTTTCCGGGTGACCACCGCGCTCTACCGCAGGTACCGTCCCGAGACCTTCGCCGAGGTGATCGGGCAGGAGCACGTCACCGGTCCGCTGCTCGTGGCCCTGGCCAAGAACAGGGTGAACCATGCCTACCTGTTCTCGGGCCCGCGGGGCTGCGGCAAGACCACCAGCGCCCGCATCCTCGCGCGCTGTCTGAACTGCGAGGAGGGACCGACACCCGAGCCCTGTGGGGTGTGCGGATCCTGCGTCGCCCTTGCCCGGGGCGGATCGGGCAGCCTGGACGTGATCGAGATCGATGCGGCGAGTCACCGCGGGATCGACGACGCACGGGAGATCCGGGACCGGGCCGCCTTCGCACCCGCGTCGTCCCGGTACAAGATCTTCATCATCGACGAGGCGCACATGGTGACCAAGGAGGGCTTCAACGCCCTCCTGAAGATCGTCGAAGAGCCCCCGGAGCACGTGAAGTTCATCTTCGCGACCACCGAGCCCGAGAAGGTCATCGGCACCATCCGCTCCCGGACCCACCACTACCCGTTCCGGTTGGTCCCGCCCGGCATCCTGCAGGCGTACCTCGGTGAGCTCTGCGGTCGGGAGAGCGTGCCGGTGGGGACGGGCGTGTTGCCGCTCGTGGTGCGCGCGGGCGCCGGATCGGTGCGCGACAGCCTCTCGGTGCTCGACCAGTTGGTCGCGGGCGCCGGTGAGGAGGGCCTGACCTACGCGCTCGCGGTCTCCCTGCTCGGATACACCGACGGTGCCCTGCTCGACGAGGCCGTGGACGCGCTCGCCGCCGTGGACGGCGCCACCCTCTTCGGGGTCGTCGACCGGGTGGTCGAGTCCGGGCTCGACCCCCGGCGTTTCGTCGAGGACCTGCTGGAGCGGTTCCGGGATCTGCTCGTGGTCGAGGCGGTGCAGGACGGCGCGCACACCGTGCTGCGTGGTCTGCCCGACGACCAGCTGGAACGGATGCGGGCCCAGTCCGCGCGGTTCGGCCGGGCCGAGCTGTCGCGGGCGGCCGACGTGGTCAACGCCGCGCTCACCGAGATGAGCGGCGCCACCTCCCCGCGCCTGCACCTGGAGCTGCTCTGCGCCCGGTTGTTGCTGCCCGGGGCCGAGGACGCCGAGCGCGGCCTGCGGGTGCGACTGGACCGCCTCGAGCGGCGGGTCGAGGCCGGAGTCCCCGCGAGCGGGCCGGGGAAGGTCGGGACGACGCCGAGGGACCCTGGGGCCGGGCGGGAAGTCGGGGCCGGGCGGGAGGTCGGGGCCGGGCGGGAGGTCGGGGCCGGTGCGCCGGGTTCCGGCGAGGCCGGACGGCGGGACGGTCTCGAGCGTCCGGACCGGGAGGTCGGCGCTGCCGGTGCCGCCGCGGCCCGGGCGGCGGTCGCCCGTCGAGGTGCGGCTTCCGCCTCCCCGGCGGTCGCCGCGCAAGGATCTGCCCCCGGCACGCCGGGACCCGCCGTCGCCTCGTCGGCCGCACCGCAGGGCCGGGAGCAGACAACTGCGGCTGCGGCATCGTCCGCCGCCCAGGGCCGGGAACAGACGTCCGCTGCTGCCACCCCGTCGTCCGGACATCCGGATCTGGAGAGCCTTCGCCGGAGATGGCCGGAGGTGTTGACTGCGCTCTCCGGCATCCGGAAGGCCTCCGGATCATTGGTGTCCTCGCATGCGCAGGTGCTCGGATACGACGGGGCCACGCTGGTGCTGGGCTTCCCGAACCCCGCACTCCTGAACACCTTCGACCGGGGCAGCCACGCGGAGTTCACGCGTCAGGCGCTGATCGAAGCGGCAGGGGTCGACTGCCGGGTGGAGGGTGTCGTGGCAGCCTCGGCCTCCGGCACCGGAGAGCCTGCGCGGCCTTCGTCCGGACCGGCACGACCGGGGGCGGGGCCAGGGCGGGGCGCCGCTGCCTCGGCGCGACCAGCCGTACAACCGAGACCGGGCGCTACCGGTTCGGCGCGACCTGCGCCCGGGGGCCGTGCTCCCTCGTCCGGCGTTTCCTCCGGCTCGACGGCTGCCACGGGTGGTCCGGCCGGCTCTGCCTGGCCGACGACGAGGACGGCCGCCGTCCCCCCGACCGGTGCTTCCGCGGAGCCGCGCTCCTCGGGTGCCGCGGGGGGCGCGGCGACGTCCGGGGATCGTGCTGGGTCGGCGCGAGGAGCGCAGGCGCCGGGTACCGCGGCGACCGGCTCTGCCCGTGCTCCGTGGCCGGCGTCGTCCGCTCCCCGGCAGGAGGACTCCGATCGGCCGGTGGGTCCAGAGGACCAGGGCTCCGTGCCCGTCTCCGGGACGTCCGGCGGCGCGACCTCGCCCGGTCCTGCGCGGGGACAGAACCCCGCCCAGGCAGGGAGCCCTGCGCAGGCAGCAAGCCCTGCACGAGGACAGAGTGCCGTGCGGGGAGCCGGTGCAGCCCGGGCAGCCGGTTCGCGGACCGGCGGCGCCGCGGGCCGGCGGGGAGCGTCTGGCCAGGCATGGTCGGGGGAGCCCGCCTACGTTCCGCCTGCCCCCGACGAGGACATCCCTTGGCCGGACGAGCCTCCGCCCGAGGACGAGCCGCCCGAGGGCTACGTCCCGCCGCGCCGGGTGGCCCCCTCCGGCCGACCGGGTGCGGAGCCCGGAGCAGCTGTTGCCGACGGCTCCCGCCCCGAAGTCTCCCGCCCTGGGGGCACGGCACCGGATTCCTCTCCTGCAGGACCGGTGCGTTCCGAGCCGGTGGCCTCGGCGTCGGATCCGGCCGCGATCTCCTCGCGCGCGTCGGCGGGGTCCTCGTCCCGGACCTCCGGGCCCGGTTCCGGGGCGTCCTCTGCGGGGGTCGGGGCCTCCACGCCTGCTCCGGCGGCGGCTCCGTCCGGGGTCGGGGCAGCCGGTTCCGGGGCGGCCGGCTCTGCGGCGCAGGGGTCTGCCGCGGCTGGTTCCGGGGCAGCCGGTCGGCGTCCGGGCCGAGGACGGGAGTCGGCGTTCGCGTCCGCGCGCCGGGAGTCGGCCGGTGCGGGACGTTCCCCGGCCGGCGAGAAGGCTGCGCGTCGTACGACACCGGGTGGGGCTCCGGCCGCGCCGGGCAGTCCCTACGACGACGAGCCGAGCCGGGACGATGCGGACCTGGAGGGTTCCCACCTCGTCGGACCGCCCGTGGTCATGCAGTTGTTGGGGGGCAAGCTGATCGAGGAGCGGGCCGAGTGACCACGGGAGCGGCGGTCGTGGTCCCCGCCGGAGTACTCCCCGAGGTGCCCGTCGGCGCGGCCCTCGCGGTGGTGCGTCGTGATGCTCTCGGCCGGATCTGTGAGGTGGCGGAGCTGGGTCGGGGCGACCGGTCGCGGCGCTACCCGCTCGCCTCGGTGACGAAGCTGCTCACCGCGTACGCCGTGCTGGTGGCCGTGGAGGAGGGCGCCGTCGAGCTCGACGAGCCCGCGGGACCGCCCGGCGCGACGGTACGGCACCTGCTCGCGCACGCCTCGGGGCTCGGCTTCGAGGGCTCCGCGCCGGTGACCCGGGTCGGCGGCCGGCGGATCTACTCGAACGAGGGCTTCGAGCTGCTCGCCGGACACCTCACGGCGGCCACCGGGTTGCCCTTCGACCGTTACCTGGCCGAGGCCGTCTGCGAGCCGCTCGGCCTGCGGGCGACGTCCCTCGACGGCTCTGCGGCATACGGCGCGGTGAGCACGACCGCGGATCTGGCGGTCTTCGCCGGGGAACTGCTCGGCGCTGCCTCGGGGCGTGACGGGGTGCTCGCCGCCGCCACGGGCGCGGAGCTGGTGCAGGTGCAGTTCCCCGGCCTTGCGGGGGTGCTGCCCGGGGTCGGTCGGTTCGATCCGCTGGACTGGGGGCTCGGGGTCGAGCACACCTTCGGACGTCCGGGCCACTGGGCCGGGCGTCGGCTGTCGACCGCGGCGGTCGGCCATTTCGGGCGATCCGGCACCTTCCTCTGGGCCGATCCCGTCGCCGGGGTGGCCTGCGTGTACCTGGGCGAGCAGCCCTTCGGTCCCTGGGCCCGCCAGGCCTGGCCGGTACTGGGGGACGCGGTGCTGGCCGCGACCGCGAGCCGCCCCACCCGATCGGCGTCGCCCGCCTGACGTGGTCGGGGCCGACCCCGTAGGCTCACACCGTGTACGAAGGCGTGGTCCAGGACCTCATCGACGAACTCGGGCGGTTGCCCGGGGTCGGCCCCAAGAGTGCCCAGAGGATCGCCTTCCACCTGCTGGCGAGCGACCCGACCGATGTGAAGCGCCTGGTCAAAGCGCTGATCGAGGTCACCGAGAAGGTGCGTTTCTGCGAGGTCTGCGGCAACGTCTCGGCCGACCAGCAGTGCAAGATCTGCCGGGACCCCCGCCGTGACCCGGGCGTCCTGTGCGTGGTCGAGGAGCCCAAGGACGTCGTGGCGATCGAACGGACGCGGGAGTTCCGCGGCCGCTACCACATCCTGGGCGGGGCGATCAGTCCGATCGAGGGAGTCGGACCGGATGACCTCCGGGTCCGGGAACTCGTCGCGAGGCTGGCCTCGGGAGAGATCAACGAGATCATCCTGGCCACCGACCCCAACCTGGAGGGCGAGGCCACGGCGACATACCTGGCCCGCCTGCTCAAGCCGATGGGCCTGAGGGTGACCAGGCTCGCGTCCGGGCTGCCCGTCGGGGGAGACCTGGAATATGCCGACGAGTTGACCCTTGGTCGTGCTTTCGAGGGGAGAAGGCTGCTCGATGTCTGACATGCGTCCGCGCCCGGGGCACGATGCCCCCGGCGCCCAGGCCGACACCGGAGGCGCCGTGCCTCCCCTCGCCGAGGGTGAGAAATCCGTGACCGCCGAGGTCCAGGAACTGCGCCGGCTGGCCGAGGTGTCCGCCGCTGACGCCCAGGCCTACCTGGACGCGGTGACCGAGGTGGCCGCCGGTTCCGCACCGGACACCGCGCTGCCGGTCCTCCTGCTCGCGGTCTCGCAGGTACTCCTCGCCGGGGCCCGGCTGGGCGCGATCAGCGATGTCGTGCCGAGCGAGCGGTTCGAGCCGGACGCGGGTCCGGACCCGGACATCGACCCGGTGCGCGCGGGGCTGGCCAATCTGCTGGAGGGCCTCGACGAGTACGCCGACGTGGTCGACCCGCTCACGGACGCCGAGCTGGTGCACGGGACCCTCTCCGGCGATCTTGCGGATGTGGCGGCCGATCTGGCGCACGGGCTGCGGCACCACCGGGCCGGGCAGGTGGACGAGGCGCTGTGGTGGTGGCAGTTCTCCTACCTGTCGACCTGGGGCCAGCGGGCCACGAGCGCGCTGAGGGTGCTCCAGTCGATGCTGGGCCACCTGCGCCTGGACGTGGACGCCGAGGTCGCCGCGGACGCCGAGTTCGAGGCGCTTCACGCCGACTAGCGGGGCCGCCTCGGCCGGCGCGGGCCACCATCCGCCACTGGGACGATACCCAGGGTGACCAACGGTGGCACCTCGTCCCGTGATTGCGCCGTCCCGGTGAACCGGATCCGGGGCCGGCGGCCGCCGGGCAGGTGCAGATCGTGCGGTGACCTGGCGCGCCGGCCGCAAACCCGATGGACGGGGCGGGGATGGCCGCCGGAATCCACCCGGGAATCCCCCGGTGACCGGAGGTCTTGCCCTGCGAACGCCGGGTGGGCGTGGGAGTGCTTCTCGCTAGACTCGACACGCTGAAAGATCAACAGGACTCGGGTGCGACGCGGCGGAACCGATGGCGGCCCGGGAGAACGGGAGTGCGGGCGTGGGACTGATCGTGCAGAAGTACGGGGGGTCCTCGGTCGCCGACGCGGCGAGCGTGAAGCGCGTGGCTCGGCGGATCATCGACACCCGCAGAGCCGGGAACGACGTGTGCGTCGTGGTCTCGGCCATGGGTGACTCCACCGACGAGCTCATCGACCTCGCCCAGCAGGTGTCGCCGCTGCCTCCCGCGCGCGAGCTCGACATGTTGCTGACCGCCGGCGAGCGCATCTCCATGGCGGTGCTCGCGATGGCGATCGCCACCCTCGGGCACCGGGCACGCTCGTTCACGGGCAGTCAGGCCGGGGTGATCACCGACTCCGTGCACGGCAAGGCGCGGATCATCGACGTCACCCCGGGCCGTATCCGCCAGGCCCTGGACGAGGGGGACATCGCCATCGTCGCGGGGTTCCAGGGTGTCAGCCAGGACACCAAGGACATCACCACCCTCGGGCGCGGCGGCTCCGACACCACGGCGGTGGCCCTCGCGGCCGCGCTGGGGGCGGACGTCTGCGAGATCTACACCGACGTGGACGGCGTGTTCACCGCGGACCCGCGGATCGTGCCGATCGCCCGCCGGATCACCCGGATCTCCAGCGACGAGATGCTGGAGATGGCCGCATCCGGGGCCAAGGTGCTGCACCTGCGGTGCGTGGAGTACGCGCGCCGGTTCCAGGTGCCGGTGCACGTGCGGTCGTCGTTCAGTCAGCGTGAGGGCACCTGGGTCATCGACACGCCGGCCGTGGGGCCGCAAGGAGAGCAGATGGAACAGCCGATCATCTCCGGCGTCGCACACGACCGGAGCGAAGCCAAGATCACCGTCGTCGGGGTGCCCGACCTTCCCGGCAAGGCCGCCGAGATCTTCGAGACGGTGGCCGCGGCGGAGATCAACCTGGACATGATCGTCCAGAACGTCTCGGCGGTCGCCACCGGTCTGACCGACGTCTCCTTCACCCTGCCCAAGACGGACGGCGACACCGCCATGGCCGCGCTGAACAAGGTGCAGGACGTGATCGGGTTCGAGGCCCTGCGCTACGACGACCAGATCGGCAAGGTCTCCCTGATCGGTGCGGGCATGCGCAGCCATCCCGGCGTCTCCGCCCAGTTCTTCAAGGCGCTCGCGGACGCGGGCGTCAACATCGAGATGATCAGCACCTCGGAGATCCGGATCTCCGTGATCACCCGGGACGACGCCGTGGACACCGCGGTGCGGGCGGTGCACACCGCCTTCGGCCTGGACAGCGCGCAGGGTGAGGCAGTCGTGTACGGAGGGACCGGACGATGAGTGACCTGACAGGCCGCAAGCCCACCCTCGCCCTGGTGGGCGCCACCGGTGCCGTCGGCGGGGTGATGCTCGGCATCCTGTCCTCCCGCCCGGACATCTGGGGCGAGATCCGCCTGATCGCCTCGGCCCGTTCGGCGGGCAAGGTGCTCCAGGTGCGCGGCGAGGACGTCGTGGTGCGGGCGATCGCGCCCGAGGTCTTCGACGGCGTCGACGTGGCCATGTTCGACGTTCCGGACGAGATCTCCGCCGAGTGGGCCCCGATCGCGGCCGCCCGCGGCGCGGTGGTCGTGGACAACTCCGGGGCGTTCCGCATGGAGCCCGACGTGCCGCTCGTGGTGCCCGAGGTCAACCCCGAGCAGGCCCGCAACCGGCCGCGCGGCATCATCTCGAACCCCAACTGCACCACCTTGACCATGATCGATGCGCTCGGTGCCCTGCACCGTGGCTGGCGCCTGACGGAGCTGGTCGTCTCCTCGTACCAGGCGGCCTCGGGCGCCGGCCAGCCCGGCATCGAACGGCTGCACGACGAGCTGGCGGTCGTCGCCGCCGACCGCAGTCTCGGTTCGGTGGCCGGCGACGTCCGCCGAGCCATCGCGGACAAGCTCGGGGACGTGCCCTCGCCCTTCCCGGCGCCGCTGGCGCTCAACGTGGTCCCGTGGGCCGGTTCGATCAAGGACGGCGGGTGGACGAGCGAGGAGCTCAAGGTCCGCAACGAGTCCCGCAAGATCCTCGGAATCCCGGACCTCAAGGTCTCGGCCACCTGCGTGCGCGTGCCGGTCGTGACCACCCACTCCCTCGCGGTGCACGCCGTCTTCGAGCGGGAGATCACGGTCGAGCAGGCGCGGGCCGCTCTCGCCGCGGTGCCGGGACTGACCGTGCTCGACGATCTGGCGGCCGGGGAGTTCCCGACGCCGGCGGACGCCGTGGGCACGGACCCGACCGTGGTCGGCCGCATCCGCCAGGCACTCGACTTCCCGAACACGCTGGACCTGTTCGTGGTCGGCGACAACCTGCGCAAGGGCGCGGCGCTCAACACCGCGCAGATCGCGGAGTTGGTCGCGGCCGAGCTGGCCGGTCGCTGAGGGCTGAGGCCTGCCGGTCGTTGCGGGCGGCCGGCTCAGGCCGAGGAAGCTGCTCGGCGGTCGCGCCGGCACCGTGCGGTTGTTGAGGCCTGCCGGTCGCTGAGATCGGCCGACTGGGATTGCCGCACGCGCGGCCGTCAGACCGATACCGACGTACGAGGTCCGGGACCCCCAGGAGGTGTCCCGGACCTCGTCGTTACTGGTGCTGGTGCCGGTGCCGGTGGGTCTACCTCGGAGCGCCGACGGGCAGGTGACGCGCCACGAAGTCGAGTTCCGCGACGACCTGACGCACCCGCTCGTCGTCCACCAGGGAACCGTGGCCGGCGTCGAACCGGTAGACCTCGTGGGGCAGGTCGTGCTCGGTCAGGGCGTCGAGGTAGTTCTGCACCTGGCGGATCGGGCACCGCGGGTCGTTGGCCCCCGCCAGGACGAGCACCGGCACGCGCACCGAGGTCACATAGGTCATCGGGTTGGAGTCCTGGTACTTCTCGGGCACCTCGTCGGGGGATCCGCCGAACAGGGAGCGGTCGAAGGCCTTGAGGCCCTCCATCTCGTCCTCGTAGGCCGCGACGTAGTCACCCACCGGCACGCCGGACAGGCCCAGCGCCCACCGGTCCGGGTACGTCCCCAGGCCGAGCAGGACGAGGTAGCCGCCCCAGGAGGCCCCTTCGAGGACGACCCGGTCCGGGTCGGCCAGGCCCGTGGCGACCAGGTGGTCCCGCACCGCGACGACGTCCTCGAGTTCGACGTGGCCCACCCGGGCCTCCAGGGCGTCCCGCCAGACGCTGCCGTACCCGGTGGAGCCGCGGTAGTTCACCTGGACCACCGAGAAGCCGTGGTCGACCCAGGCCGCCGGGTACGCGCGGAAGCAGTCCGTGTCATGCGCCGTGGGACCGCCGTGGATGTCCACCACCAGGGGCAGCGGACCCGGCAGCGGCTCGCCGTCCTCCCCGCGCGGGCGGCGCAGCAGGGCGTGCACCGGGCCGCCCGGACCGTCCACCCACACGTCCTCCACGGGCACCGAGCGCGGCGCGGGATCGCCGGCCGCGGAGAGCACGACCGCACCGGACAGGTCCCGCACGGTCGGGGGCTCCTCGGCGGACGACCACAGGATCCAGACGTCGTCGTCCGGGCGCACCGTGGCGGCGACGGTCGTGCCGGTGGTCGGGCCGAGGGGGATCGCCTCCGGGTCGTCGAGCCTCACCCGGTGGAGCAGTGTCCGTGCCTCGTGGTCGACCGCGACGAGCAGGGAGCGGCCGTCGGGGTACCACTCGGCGTCGGAGACCTCGCCGGGCAGGGCCAGCTCGAGCTCGTGCTGCGTGCCCTCCGCGATGTCCCAGATCAGCAGTTCCTGACGCCCTCGGCGCTCGTGACGGACCAGCAGGCGGGCGTCCCCGGCGATCGGGGCGAAACCCAGCGGCTCGACACCCAGTCCGGGGCCGTCCGTGAGTTCGGCGGCCGTGCTCGCGTCGACCGTGCGCAGGACGCGGATCGCCGGGTGCCGGGAGTCCCCGTGCTCACTGTGCATGATCGCGACGAGGGAGTCGTCCTCGCTCAGTGCCCCGACCCCGCCGTCCTCGGCGTGGGCGTAGAGCAGGCGGGGGGCGGCGTCCGGGGTGACCACATGGATCCGGGTGCCGTAGTCGTCGTCCGCGCTGCCGACCACCGCGAGTCCGCGGTGTCCCAGGGCCAACCCTGCCGGGTACGCGGCGGGCAGGCCGGTGGCGTCCTCGACTGCTGCTTCGGGGCCGCTGCCGAACGGCTGGCGCCGCCAGACGCCGAACTCGTCGCCGTCCGCGTCGTCGAACCACCAGATCCACTCGCCGGAGCGTTCGATGGCGGCGCTGAGGGTCCCCTCCCGTCGTGCGGTGGCCTGGACGAGCCGTCCCTCCGCGCGGTTCCAGCTGTGCACCTCGACCACGCCGCCCGTCGTGGCGACCACGGCACAGTGGTCCGGGGCATCCTGGGCCCAGATGGGCAGGCTGACTCTGGGTGCACGGAACCGCTTCTCCCAGTCGGCAATCTCCGTCGCTGTCCGTGTCTGCGCGCGCGCGGATTCGGCGCCGGGAGCTGTCCTGCACTCCTCCCGGTCGGGAGCGTGGTCGCAGGAGTGGGCCGCGGATTCCGCGGGGGGGACTGTCGCACTCACGCCCGCGATCCTCTCACCCACGAGCCCGTTCGTGTGCGGGCGGGCAGTGCCTTTCTCGGCCCATCCGAGCGGTTCCCAGGCCGCTCGGTGATGCTGTGTGGCTGGAGGAATGCTGCATGTGAACGCGGGCTGCATGTTTCCGGAATAATGGACATAAGACCCCTCGGGAGGCTCGATCGGTGACCGGGGTCGACGCCGTGGGGGCCGCGGGGGTCGCTGTCCCGACCGGATGGGAAGCGGTGCTGCGCCGACCTGGCGGCCCAGAACTCCGACTGCGGAGAGTATGCACGGTGGGTGGGTGGACCGGTCAATTGGGGAGCCATGTGGCGACGCTCCGTGCTTGTGCGTGGCTGGGTTCCGGGTTCCGGGTTCCGGGTTCCGGGTTCCGGGTTCCGGGGTCCGGGTGCCGCTGTCGAGGCTGGGTTCTGAGGTCCGGGTGCCGCCGGCGAGGCCGCGTTCGAGGGTGGCGAGCTGTGTCCGAGCGGGTTCTCCCGGTGATCCTGCTGGCCCGGGAGGGTGATCGACTTCCGGGTGATCGGGATATTCGGTGCGGATGCGCGGCTGCGCGGTGGCAGCATCGGCGACGGGCGAGGACGGCGGGGACACGGGGCGGCACGGTGAGGACGAGCGGGGCGAGACGAGTGGCGAGGCGAAACGAGTGAGGAGCAGGACGAGATGAGCGCGAAGCCGGCTGCGACGACCGGAGGCGGGTCGCCCGGTGGTGGCACGACGAGTGGATCAGGTACGGCGGCTGGTGCCGCGGCCAGGAAGGCCCCGCCGGAGACCCTTCTCGACGACTGGCTGGAAACCGTGCAGGTACTGCACGTGGCGCACGGCATTGCGGCCGAACGGGCCGCGCGGCTGTCCCGGGTGGTCGGGGTGGTGATCGCGGTGCTCGCGGCGTCCGTCGGCACCGCGCTGTTCGTGACGCCGTTGGGCAGTTCCGAGGACACGCTGCGCCGCACCATCGCCGCGTTGAGCGTGGCCGCCGCGCTGCTCGGCGTCCTGCAGGTCGTGCTCAACGCCCCTGAGGTCGCGCTGCGCCACCGTCAGGCCTTCGTCGACTTCGGCCTGCTCCGGCGGGAGATGGAGATGCTCCGGGAAGGCCTCGGCGCCTCGGCACGTGTGCCGGCCGAGCCCGCCCGGGCCGTGCGGGAGTCCTGGTCGCGGATCGAACAGTCCGCGCCGGGCGTCAGCCGTCTGCTGCGAGCCCGGGCCCGGCGGGAACTGCGGGCGGCGCAGGAACGGCGTGACGAGCGCGCAGCGTAGGAACACCCTGCGTAACCCGTGGGTAGGAACACCAGTGGGCGGGCGGACCGCCCGGGGCAGGACCGCAGACCTCACGGACTCTGCCCCGGGCAGGTCGTCAGTCGGACTTCCTGCGTACCGGGACGGGCCGGCTCGGCCTGCCCCGGATGGTGGGCTCGGGGTACGCCGGGTGAACCGGGCCGGCGCACATCGGGTGAACCGGCCTAGCGCACATCGGGTGAACCGGCCTAGCGCACGCGGATGAACACGACGTCGTACCCCCGGCCGGTACCCCGGGTCTTGCTGTAAACGCCGTCGTTGGAACCGTTCGGGTTGCTGGTGTTGCCCTCCACCGTGGTGAAGGTCGTCCCGCTCACCGTGCGCACGATCCCGATGTGTTCGTTACCGCTGTTGAAGTTGCTGCCGCCGTCCCAGTCGAAGGCGACGATGTCCCCGGGCTGCGGGTCGGTCGTCACCGACAGGTTGTAGCGGCCTGCTCTCGCCTGGGTGACCCAGCCGAGCACCCGAGTGTCGCGGTAGGCGGTGGCCCCGGTGCGCATGGCCACCCAGCTGACGAAGACGGCACACCACGCATAGCCACTCGTGGAGGCGGAGAGCCCGACGGCCTGGCCGTAGGAGTCGGCCCGCGCACTGCCCTCGACCACACCGAGTTCGGCCTCGGCCACGGGCAGGATCGAGGCATGGCCTCCGCCGGCCGGTGGGGTGGGCCCCGTGCTGGTCGCGGAGTAGAGGGCGGACTTGGTGACCGGTCCGACGATGCCGTCCTGGGAGAGCCCGGCCGACGCCTGGAAGGTCAGGACCGCCTGATAGGTGAGCGGCCCGAAGTCGCCGTCCACCGCCAGGTCCGCACCGTGCTGGTTGAGCAGGCTCTGCAGCTCGGTGACACAGCCGCTGATCTGACCCTGCTTGACATAGGTCGGGCAGGACGACGAGGTCAGCCGCAGGGGCGCGGGCGCGCCGGCGGACGGCGTCGAGCCGGTGGACCCGGTCGTCGTGGTGGGGGTGGATCCGGTGGCGGTGCCTGCAAGCGTGGCGTAGAGGGCGGTCTTGGTGACGGGACCGACCTGGCCATCCACGGTGAGCCGGGCCGAGGTCTGGAACGCCCGGACCGCGGTGGTGGTGGCCGGGCCGAACGCGCCGTCCACGGTGATCGAGCGGCCCGTGCCGGCCAGGAGCGCCTGCAGCGTGCGCACGCATCCGCCGGCCTGGCCCTCACGCAACACGGAGGGGCAGGCCGAGGACCGCAGGTCCAGCGCGCTGGCGGGCGACTCGTCGGTGTTGTAGAGGGCGGCCTTCGTCGAGGGACCCACGACTCCGTCGACGGTCAGGCCGAGCGCCGCCTGGAAGGCACGGACGGAGGACACCGTGCCGGGGCCGAAGTCGCCGTCGACGTCGGTGAGGTAACCCCGGTGCACGAGGAGGCGCTGCAGGGTCACGACGCAGCCGCCTCGTTGCCCCTGGCGGATCGTCGCCGGGCAGGCGGGCGCGCGCAGGTCGTAGACCGGTGACGTGGTGGTGCTGACGGCGTAGAGCTTCGCCTTGGTGGCCGATCCGACGAGGCCGTCCACCGCGATCGCGACCTCGGCCTGGAAGGTTCGGACCGCGCGCGAGGTGGCGGGCCCGAAGTCGCCGTCCACCTGCAGGCCCGCGCCGTGCAGGTCGAGCAGCCGCTGCAGCTCGGCCACACAACCACCCTGCTGGCCCGGTGCCACGACGGCGGGGCAGGAGGACGAGGTCAGGCGGATCGGTGCGGGGGCGGCCTGGGCAGGCGATGCGGTGCTCACGGGCAGCCCGGCCAGTGTGGTCGCGCCGAGCGCGAGGAGGGCGAGAGCGGTCCCCAGACGGTGACGGTTCTGCCGGGGCCGGCTCATGGTGCCCGGACGCCGTGCTGTTCTGCCGTCCGCCGGGCCGGGGCGCCGGGTCGTACCGCCGTCCGCCGTGCCGGTCGTACTCGTCTGCCTGTGCATGCGTCCTCCCCGGAACGTGCTCGCCCTCCGTCTCTGCCGCGCGTGCCGCGGACCTCTCCGCGGACTTGTCCACGGGGCCGGTCTGGGCTGCGGAGCGCCCGTGCCCTCGGTCCGATCCACGGTGCTGAGCTGCGGCACGTGATTCCGGGCGGTGGTCACGGTGGACCCGCGTCCGGTCCTGGGCGAGCGGCCCCGGGACTCGTCCGGGTGGGACGGTGATCTCCGGGAGGGGCCGGTGTGCTCGCGGGTCCGACCCCGTCCTATCCCCGGGGCAGGTGCCTCGGGAATGGGGAGAGGTCCCCGCACCAGGGCGCGGGGCCGGGAACCTGACCTCTGTGTCCCGGGTTCGCCCGGCTTCCGGTGCGGGGGTTCTGGTGGGTCGGGCGGCGTGCGGGGTTTCCGGTGGGGCGGATCGCGTGCGGGGGGTCTCGTGTGGGTCGGAGCCGCGCTGGACTCAGATCGTCCGGACGAACTCCGCGAGCACGAGCAGAGCGAAGCCGAGCAGCAGCGCCCCGGAGATCCGGTCCAGCCACTGCCGGGCGCGGGCCGTGAACCGCCCGGCGAGCGCCGCCCCCGAACAGGCGAGCACCGTGAACCAGAGCCACGAGGCCAGAGCCATCCCGATGACGAGAGCCGGGCGTTCGGAGGAGCCGTGGGCGGCGACCGCCGCACCGAGCACCACCACCGTGTCCATGATCGCGTGAGGATTCAGCAGGGACACCGCCATGGTCCGGGTGACCACCCGCCGCCAGGGCACCGGCCTCGTGGCTCCCGCGTCCTGCAGGGCGAGGCCGGACCGGGCCGTCACACCGACGGCGTCGTGGCTGTCTGCCTCCGCTGTTCCCCGGGCGGCCAGCGCCCGGGTGGTGTGCGGCACCGGTGCCGTCCCCTCGCTCGGTCCGGTGAGCCCCTCGTCCGGTCCTGCGGGCCTGGTGTCCGGTCCTGGATGCCCGGTGTTCCGCCCGGTCGGCCTGGCGTTCCGTCCTGAAGATCCGGTGTCACGTGTTGTGGGCTCCGGGTCGCGGGCGGGGCGTTGGGCGAGCGCCTGGCATCCGATGACGACGAGGAAGACGGCACCACCCAGCAGCAGCACGGAGCGGGCACCGGGAACCCCCAGCAGAACAACGGCCACGCCACTGGCGCCGAGCAGGATGAGCAGGGTGTCGCAGGTCCCGGCCACGACGGCCGCCCAGAGACCGCGACGCAGTCCGCCGGACAACCCCTGGGTGATCACGAACAGGTTCTGCGGCCCGAGCGGGGTGATCAGGGCCAGCCCGAGCAGGAGCCCGGTACCCAGGGAGGAGATCATCGCAACTCTCCGACCCGCGGCTCTTCGACCCGCAACTCTCCGACCTCGGGTTCGTCGCCCTGAGATTCGTTGCCCCCCTGCTCGTCGACCAGGGAGAGCAGCCCCTCCGGCACGAGGAACGCCTCGCCCGTGCGGAACCGGTCGATCGACTCCCAGGCGACTGGACTTCCCTCGCCCTGGACGGTGCCGACCCACCCGGGGGCGTAGAACGCGGGATCGGTGAGGGTCGCCGTGAAGAGGAAGACCACTTCGTGACCGTCCCGTTCCGTGAGGGTGAAGATGTTCTCCAGCACCGAGACCAGGTGGACATCGGTGAGCTCGGCCCCCAGTTCCTCCTGGAACTCCCGGTGGAGCGCCTGTTCCGCGGTCTCCCCGAACTCGATGCCCCCGCCGAGCGGCCGGTGGAAGGTCCGGTCGCCGTTGTGTCCCTCGAAGACCAGCAGGTCGTCCCCGCGCCGGATGATCGCGAGCGAGATCGGGCGGATCGTGCGTGGCGCAGAAGTCACCGACACACGGTACCGAGCGTGCCGGACAGACCCGTCGGCCCGCAGGCGCCCGGGGTGTGCGTCAGGTTTGTGGCGCTGGCCAGAGGATGTGGTCGCGGCCGGACT
>CAZOWW010000090.1:0-24884 GCA_964583765.1 uncultured Kineosporiaceae bacterium | reverse complement strand
GGAGAGGCCTCTCGAACACGACATGTCTCGTATACCCTGATGCGCACTCTGAGTTCGGCTATACGTGCGACGCATACCGCAGGGGGAGTACCTCGACTAGGCTCGATTCAACACAGTGAGGAAAACCATGGCAGCGCATCAGACACAGTTCAGGAAGAACAGTTCTGGTGCCGTCTCTAGGCGTTGTGAGTGCGGCACCGTCCTGGCCCGGGATAACAAGACAGGACGCTGTTCCGCGTGCAGTTCAGCTCGCAGCCCTCACGGTGCGGCCCCTAATCTCCCCGACAGCTTCTGGCAGGATCCTGAAATTGCTCAGGCCCTTCAGAGCCAGCACATGGGACAGATCATCCGCGCATATCGCTTGAGCCCTCGGCATGGCACGCCCATCCCGCAGGCGACGGTTGCAAGGTGGGGCTGTGTCACGCAAGCACAGTTGAGCCGAATAGAGACAGGGCCGCCAATCATGCATCTCGACCGTCTTGCACAGTGGGCCAAGACGCTCAGGATCCCAAGTCATCATCTGTGGTTCAGCATCGAGGACGACGACAAGGAAACCGGTAGCACCAACGACGGCATCCGCCGAGGTGACTTCCTCAAGATGAGCGGTGTTGCGGTGTCCGGTATCGCAGCAGGCTCCCGACCGCAAGGCAGCAGAGGGTTCGGCGCACTCACCGAGCAGGATTGCGCCCAATGGCTAGCGTGGGAACTCTGGCACAGCAAGCGGAAGTCGCTACACGAGACAGAAATTCCGGCACCGGTTCTCGCCACTCTACAAGCGCAGAGCGCTGCGCCCATTCCGGGCTCCGGAATAATTCTCCGCGACTCCGAGGGCTGCTACGGGTTCGCCCACCCATCCTTTGTTGACTTCTACGTGGCCCGCCGCGTCTTCGAGAACATCGTCTCAGGAGGAGGCGCTCTCTTCGCGACCGGACAGACGAGCCACGAGATGGACCTGATCCTCTCGGAGTTCGTCGGCCGACACCCCCAGAGCGCCGAATCCCTTCATGCGTGGATGGGCAAGGCCTCAAGCCCGGTCATGCGGGTGAACAGTGCGGGAGTGCTCGCCAAAGCGGGAGCGACGACAAGTAACACCGATAGGGTGGTCGTCTCTCTACGTCAGGATGCGGAGTCACGGCAGCTCTACCTCACAGCTGTCACGAGCCGCGTGTTGGGTCTCCCCTGGGGCACAGCCGCTCAGTTGGCGGCGTCGGTTGAGAACCCTGCCGCGGACAACCCTCTCAACGACATGTCACATGATCAGATCGTCTCCGCTGTCGGCAGGTTCGCCGAGGAGACCTTGAACCTGCGTGACGGCGCAGCCAGATGGTGTAGCGGTATCATGCTGGGCCAGCTTCAACGAGTAGCTCCCCATGTTGCCACGTCTGCGCTCAATGAAGCCTTGCGGTGCGAGCCCAATCCTGAGAACCTGCGCTCGATCGCACGGATGCTGAGCGGCGGACGTTCGGGCAGCTTCTAGTAAATCAAGGGTCATCAATACGGATCACGAAGGATGGTCATGCTGACGATCAGAGTAAAACCTGGCGAGGAAGTCACAGAGACGGTTACTCGTCGCCTCGCAGAACACGGTGTCAGGTCCGGCGCCATCGTCTCCGTGGTTGGAGCGGTCGACTCGTGCACCATCAGCAACATGCCCGCAGGAGACGCAAACTCGGATATCCTCACTGAGCTCTCTCAGCCGTTCGAGATGTCCGGAACGGGTGAAGTCAAGGACGGAGTTCCTCACGTCCATTGCGTCATCAGCGGTGAGGGGAACATGGCTCTCGCAGGACACTTTCACCGCGGATACGTCAAGACATGGTTCGTCGACGTCTACGTGATTCCCAGCGAGGCATGACGCGGGAAGAGACCCGGTCCTCCGCTGCTAGACGGCTAATGACCGGCAGTACTCTCAACCTCCGGTACAGTCACGAAATACCCTCGTGACTGTACCGGAGCGATGAGGCCCAATGCGACAAGCTCCAGGAGCGCCCGGTGAGCGGTGTAGCGGGTAAGTCCAAAGCGTGACGCCAGCTCCCCCACGCTCAGAAACTGATCACCCGGCCTAAATTGGCCTTCCCGAATCTCATTCTCAAGAATTGAGGCCGCCGATCCCGCTTGCGCAGCCGACGTAAGGTCTCCGGGGCGGAGAGCGCTTTGGACGTACCAACCTCGCGAAGGCACCGACACGATTACGCCTGATTCTTTCAGCAGTAACAAGGCGGTACGAACGGTGCCGCGCGACACTCCGAATTCCTTGCGCAGCGATGTCTCCGACGGCAAGGGCCCTCCCGAGGGAAGCTCGCCCCCTGCTATCCGGTCACGCAAAGTGCTGGCGATCCGATCACGGGCAGTTCCCCTGTCCTCGTTCCGAGGCAAGAGCACATCCTCCATCCATGTCTCGCAGTGCATCGACTTTGCGCGTTGAGTACCAGTTCCTCACTTGCGGCCCACACTCCATCATCCGTCCCTGCACCGGTGGTGTCTCGCACGACCTCTGGGCACGGAAGCAGACACCCTGGCGAGCAGGGGCTCAGGATGTCGACAGGAGGGGGCAGGGTCTGAGCCGTGGATCCGCTGAGGGCTTCCGCGGTGGCGGCCTCTCCGCAGAGCCCGCCCCACCCCAAGAGCACGCTTCGCCCCGTCTCACGTCACATCCATCTGTCGCCCTCAAGTCGGCTCGGGGTCAGTGACCTGCGTGTTCGCCCTAGGACAGCGCGGTGAGCGGTGATGACTGCTCGCGTGACACAAGGCACAGAGCGTGCGCCCGTCAAGTCGTCCGCCCAGTGCGCCGAGTAGTTACTCTGGTTGTCGTTCGGGTTGTCGTCTGGGTATGATCTTCAGGTGGAGGCACCTATGACTAGTCAGGATATCTATCCCAACGCCCCAGTCGTACTGGTCGCCCTGGAGATCCGTCACCCCGTAGCAGATCCACTAACTTCGGAAGAGATCCGCGCAATTAAGCAAGAACTGGGCGAACTGCTGCCAATCGAACGCACTACTCATCAAGTAGCCCTGAGCCAAAGCATCGCCCTCACCCCCGGAGCCCTAGTTCCACCCATGGAGATGGAGCAATTCCCTCGATTCACCAGCAGGGACGGCGCCATATCGCTGTCCGTACGTAAGGAAGCACTGGTCATCGAGTGCGGAAACTACCCTGGCTGGCAAGCCTTCAGACAAGTTGTTACCCACGCCCTTGCCGCCCGCATGAAAGTCTCACCAGTCTCCGGCGTGGAACGCATCGGGCTGAGATACATAGATGAAGTCAGAGTTCCTACGGGGCTGAGCCATCCAAGCGATTGGGCTAGGTGGGTAAACTCAGCACTCCTGAGTCCGTCTGTCCCCGAAGAGATTGACATGCCGGTTAGTCAGTGGCAGGGCGTGGCTCTGTACGGCACCCAGCCCGGCGTTGCTCTTGTACTTCGATACGGACCACGAGAAGGATTCGCAGTCGACCCAGACGCCGAAATCCGGCGTACCAAGACGACGACGACCGGTCCATTCTTCCTTCTAGACATCGATAGTTTCTGGACCCCGGGGGACTCGATCCCGGAATGCGAGGAGACAGAGGTTCTATCGATTTGCGAGAAGCTCCATCTACCGATCAGAACCCTCTTCGAGTCCATGATTACTGCTCGATTGCGAGACGAGGTGCTTCGAGGTCATGGTGAGTGACATTGCGAGAGCCTATCGTAGTGGTCTCATGGACGAGATCCGGCCCGATGGAGGTACTGCCGCCCATAGCGTTGTTGCACCTCAGTCGCTTCCCTCGACGAGGCCGACCACAGTTCTCTTCATCGAAGATGCGAACGAGGTGGTAAACAAGATCAGCAGCATGGACAGCAGTGTCAGGAAATTGCGAAGCAAATTGTATGAGCATGAGTGGGACCGTTTCGTTCAGCGTCGAGTGGCTGTGAGCCCTCTTGACATTCTCAACGAGCTCGCGGATCTCGGATTTGCCTGGCGTGACGTCGCTCGTCTCGTGGGCGTCAGCGTCCCGGCCGTGCAAAAGTGGCGCAAGGGTGAAAACCTTTCTGGGGATAACCGACGGCGGCTTGCTGGCGTCATTGCAGCGTACGATGTCATTGCGGGCCGCTACTCGATAGACCACGTGCCCTCATGGTTCGAGACGCCGGTGCACGACGCCGCGCCCGTGACCCCCATCGATCTATGGTCGGCGGGTCGACGGGATCTTGTGTTCGAAGCGGCTTGCCAAGGCCTCAGCAGTGATGCAATCATGGACCAGTACATGCCAGATTGGCGTGACCGATTCACAAGCAACTTCGAGACTTTCGTAGGTTCAGACAATGAGCTATCGATTAGAATGCGAGAGCGCTGATCAATGTCTCACGACCTCGAAGCGCCAGGAACGGATGAGATACCGGACTGGGATTCACTGTATCGCGCCCGGGGGGCGGAAGTCGTAGCTCACCGACCGTTCTTCACCGGAGACGTGTTCTCCGGTGTTCGGATAGCTGGAGAGAGGGACTCACGGAACGTCATTATTCTCCAGCATCCCTGCGCCATTCGGACAGGTGGAGTTAAGCTCGTGGGGAAACTCGTGATGGCAGAGGTGAGACCACTCTCGCCACTCATTCCTCCAAGTAACTGGACGACGGGTCACTACCGGTGCATGCCCCTGCCGTTGCTCATCGTCGACGACAAGAGGCCCGACCACTCTGCCCGTTTTGACGCCCCCCACCTGGCCACCCCTGAACAACTTCAGGAAGCTAGCCGAATCGCATGCCTCTCTCAAAAGGGAGTGAATCTACTCCTCCAGCGTTGGGTTCATCATAATAGTCGCGTAGTCGTCCCGACCTATCAATATCAAACGATGACTGCCGCCCAGTATGAAGAAGCCGACATGATTGAGGACTGGTGCGCCGACCGGGCTGACGATGGCATCGAGGCCAGCGACGCTTTGCTTGAGGTCGACGAATGGCTGTCTGTGAAGGACACCCAGGGCGGTTCGCGCAGAGATGCGCTCAAGGACGAGCAGCAACGAAGTACCCTCCGCAGAGACCTGCGGGCGCACCTCAGGTGGGTACGCAGCGCCCCCACGGAAGGGCAGTGATTCTTCACCCCGGTCGCGTTTGTTCGCAAGGGTTACCCCGCGCTGCTGACGTTGGATCCGCCGACGGCGCGGCAGGGGCAGCTCGTACCACGACTTCCTAGTCTCAGTTCTAGTCTCAGTTCACGGTTGTTCCGTCACGTCCAGCATGATGCGGGAGACCTCCTGGCCTCCCCATTCGTCCTTGGACGACCACCGATGAACGATGATCGCTGACTTGGAAATCGTGTTGGGTTAACACCCTCAGGGGTTCAAATCCCCTATCCTCCGCCACTGACCAGGCACGATGCCCCGAGCGCAAGATCAGATCGGGGCATCGGCCAGTGCACGGTCTCGGTTTGTGTCTCAGTTTGCGTGCCCCCGTGCGGGCCAGCCACGGACGTGCAGCCCCTGCGAGCGGCTGTCTGCCATCCCTGTCCGGCCCGCACGGTCTCGTCACCGGAGGCGCCGGCGGCGTCGCCCAGCACACAGGTACGCGGCCGACCGCGGCCCCGGTTGGCGGAGCCGGCGCCCTCGCACGAGCGTCACGCACAGGTGGGCGAACGCGCGGCCCCGGGATGCCGTATGTGAACGGCGACCCACCCGCTTCCGACCCTGTGGTACAGCTGGGCGCGACAATTCCCCGCCCGGCCAGATCCCTCACGCACGCCTCGACCTACGCCACCACATCATCAATGATCACAGGAGCAGCAGCCCCAGCACCTGCCAGCAGTTTCCATGATCCGCAAATGTACTGTCCGGACGGCGACTCACTCGATCGCGACTCAATGTCAGGAGTCGCGGAGCGCACCTCGAGGAAGTACTCGCCTCGCTTCCGGAGGCGTAGCCGCGGTGGCAGGATGCGGCCTCGTGTCGTGCCCGAGCCGCCTCGCCTCCAGAACCGGTCCGGCGCTCATCTGGGTCCTGATCTGCTGCTGGACGGCGGCGTGGGGTTGGTCACAGCGGCGCCCTTCGGGAGTCTCCTGGCACTTCTTCCCCTACGGCGTCCACGCCCTGTTCGGGCCCTCGGGGACGCACCTGTACGCGGAGCATCCCGACCTGCAGATCGGTCCACTTGCTTTCGTGGTCACTGCACCGCTGGTGCTGCTGCCGGACACCGTGGCCCGGATCGTCGCCCAGCTCGCGATGACCGCGGCGGGGCCGGCGATGCTGGCGGTTCTCTCCCCCTTGCTACCCGGCACTGCGTCACGACATCGGCTGCGCCTGTTGCTGGCGGGGCTCGTGCTGGCCCCGGCGTGGACCGCACTGTCGGTTCGCTGGATGCACCTCGAGGATGTCCTCGCCCTGGTGTTCCTGGTCGCGGCCATGCGTGCGGTCGCGGGTCGGCGCCAGGTGGTGGCAGGGCTCGCGCTCGCGGCGGCGGTCGCCTCCAAGCCGTGGGCGGTGGGATTCCTTCCGATTCTGGCGGTCCTTCCGCGTCGCCGTGCCGGGTCGGCCCTCAGGTGGGCCGCTGCCGGGATCTTCGCGGCTTGGGGACCGTTCTTGCTCTGCGACATCGGCACCCTGCACGCGCTGCGGCCGCCGCTCGGAGTCAGCGGCTCGTCCGGGTTGCGCGCCCTCGGGTACCGAGGGGGTGCGACGCCTGCGTGGGGTCGGACGATCCAGCTGGTCGCCGCCCCGGTGGCCGGTCTCGGGGCGGTGCTCCGCCGACGGTGGGCCGGCGTTCCCCTGGCCGTCATCGCGCTGCGGATCGCGCTCGACCCGCAGGACCTCCCGTACTACGTCGCCGGAGCCGTGCTGGCGGCGCTCGCCTTCGATCTGCTGGTCACGAACTGGACAGCGCCCTGGACGGCTCTGGTCACCTCGCTGGCGTTGTGGCAGCCGTTCGCCACGGACTTCCCCCGACGGTTCGAGACCAGTCACGGGTTGGTGTTGTGGTGGTTCGAGCACCCGGACGCGGTCGGGTACATCCATCTCGCCTGGTTCGCCCTGATCCTGCTGACAGTGCTGGCGGTGCCCGGCCGATGGCTGTCCCCTCGCGGGGAGGCGCCGACCGGCGCGGCGGACTCGCCGGCTACCGAACCCGCCTGCCTTCGAACAGGCACGTCATGACCCCGACGAACTGCTGGCAGGTGTGGGATGCGTAGATCTCGGTGAGCGTCCCCGAGATCACCCCGGTGGTGTCTCTGCTGTGTGCGGAGACCAGCCAGACCCGTTCGTGCCCGGCAGTCGCCGACTCGAGCAACCCGGCGTCCGCCGGGGTGATCGCCGGGCTGACCTCACTGGACCCCGGCGGGAATGGGGCTTCGACCAGATCGTGTCGCCGGTCGTAGTAGGAGAAGCCGTTCTCGAGCGTGAATCCGGCGCTGAACAGGATCAGGTCCCCGGTCTCGGCCCGGGCGTCGACGTAGGCCGTCGCCTCCCGCCACTGGTCCTTGTCCACGCGCTCGAAGTAGCCGGCGATCCGCACCCCCGACGTGCCCAGCACCACGGTCGAGAGCGCCAACACCGCCCCTCGACCCAGTGACAAGCGCCCCGGGGACACTCGATCTGGTGCCACCAGGTCGAGTGCAACCGGACGGGATGCAGCCAGGCCGGGGGCTGTTGGGTGCCAGAGCCACGCCGCACCGGCCGCGACCAGGAAGTAGTACGGGATCGAGGACGAGATCAGGTACTTCTCGCCGTAGATCGGCGTCACCAGGTACGAGTACCCGAACGAGAGAACGACCGGAACCACGAGGACGCACAGGCAGAGCAGGGAGTTGCGCCCGTTCCTGGTCAGGCTGGTGCGGGCGGGGGCATCGGGGGACGCGCCGTCGTGGCGAGCCCGTCGCGCCCGCCAGGCGCCGGTCGCGATCAGGAGCAGGGCGACAGTGATCGCCGTCCGAGATCCTGAGTACTCGGTCAGCAGCACGACCACGTTCCTGCGCCCGGGCGCGGGCAGCCACGGGTTCTCGTACACCTTGCGGACCTGGTTCGTGAAGAGAACCACCCAGGGAGCCACCAGGACGACGAACAGGAGGGTGCCGAGCAGCCACCGCCGCACGACCGCATGCGGGACCGCCCGCAACGAGACGAGAATGGCGAAGAACGCCAATTGCGCTGCCACCAGGAACATGGCGTAATGGTGGGTGTACACCATTGCAGCGTTCGTGACCCCGAGGCCGATGGCGAAGCGGAGTCGCTTCTCGTCGAGAAGACGCACGAGCAGCCACAGCGAGATGATCGACAGCAGGCAGAGGAATTCATACATCCTCGCCTCCTGCGAGTAGCGGACGTGGAACGGGGAAGCCGCGAGCAACACGGCGGCAAAGAGCCCGGCCGTCCGTCCGAAGAACAGGGAGCCCACCCGGTACGCGAGCGGGATGCACAGGATACCGGCGAGCGCGGAGGGCAGCCGGAGCGAGAACTCCGAGGCTCCGAAGGCGTCGGTCCAGTAGTGCATCAGAAGGAAGTAGAGCGGTGGCAGGATGTTGCGCGTGGTGTGACCGACGTTCTCGAGATAACCGGGAAGGTCGAGCCCGGCCAGGCGAGCGGTGAATTCCTCGTCGGCCCAGAGGCTCTCGCCGCCGAGGTCAGCGAGTCGCAGGACTCCCCCGCCCAGCACCGCGGTGACCAGGATCGCGGTTGCCCACGGTGTTCCCGTTCGCAGGTGCTGGTTCCTCCCCGCGGCGGGCAGGTGAGCGTCCCGATCGACCGCGTTCACCGTCCGATCGCATTCCGTGCGAGTGCTGACATCGTACCGGCGAGATAGCGAACTCCCTTGCGGAATCCGATCTGGGAGCATTCGGCGGAGTAGATCGTCGGTACCGGGACGTCACCTATTCTCAGGCCGAGTCTTGCCGCCGAGATCAACAACTGCGAGTCGAAGGCGAAGTCATCGGAGAAACCATCGAACGGGATCCGGGCAAGAGCTCCGGTCGAGTAGGCCCGAAATCCACTGTGGAACTCGCCCAGGTTCTGCCCGAGAACGACGTTCCCCAACCCGGTCGTTGCGCGATTGAGGAAGTACTTGCCTTTCGGCATCCCGCCCCGCAGCGACTCTCTCCGGGACCGGATCCGGTTGCCCAGAACGATGTCGCAGATGCCGAGCTGGATCGGCAGGACGAGGAGCCTGATCGCGCGCCCGTCGTACTGGCCGTCGGGATGCAGCATCACGACAACGTCGGCGGACCGGGCCAGTGCCGCTCGGTAGCAGGTCTTCTGGTTGGCCCCGTATCCCCGGTTCTCCGCGTGCCGAACCGCCGTTATTCCGAGTCGCCGGCTCTCGCCGAACGTATCGTCCCGACTGCCGTCGTCGACAAGTAGAAGTTCCGCACCGAGATCGTCCGGAAGTGCCCGAACCGTCTTTCCCAGGGTCTTCTGGGCATTGTAGGCGGGCAGTACGACGACGATTCTGTTCTCGTCCATCCGTCGTCCGTCCGTCATCAATCCGCGGCACATCGTGCCTCGGGAGTGTAACCCCCGGATAGGGGGCGGCCGACTGTGACCGTCGTCACTCACCGCGCCTCCCGCCAGGAACATGAATGCCTCGGCCTCTCTTTGTTCGGCTTTAGGAACGAGTTAACGTTCCGTTGACGTCTCCTGTGAGAAGCCTGGCGCCATGAAGGAATCGATCACCAAGACCGAAGACCCCTCCTCGCGGTACGCGGGCACCACGTGGCGCGCCCTGGGCACTTACGTCCAACTTGTTGTTGCGAAAGGTGACCGTCTGGCCTCGGCCGAGGCGGCGACCGGCGCGATCCTGGACGAGATGGATCACGCCTGCAGCCGTTTTCGGTCAGACTCCGACCTGACCCGGGCGAATCAGCAGGCCGGGCAGGTGGTGGCCGTGTCGCCGCTCCTGGCTCGAGCCGTGCTCGCCGCGCTGGACGCCGCCCGGAGCACGGACGGCCTCCTGGACCCGACCCTCGGAAACAGGATGGCGTCGCTCGGCTACGACCGGGACATCGACCTCGTCCGCCAGGACGCCGGGCCCGTGGCCGCACCCGACGACCGGTACTCGTCTCCGTTGCCGTCGTCAGCGGGTCGGCCCGGTCAACCCGCCTGGCGCCAGGTGGAGGTCGATCCGGCAGGAAGCGTGCGGGTGCCGGAAGGCTTCGCGCTCGACCTCGGTTCGATCGGGAAGGCCTTCGTGGCCGATCTCGTGGCGGACCGGATCCCCCGTATCGTCGGCACCGACCTGCTGATCAGCCTCGGCGGGGACATCGCGATCGGCTGCCAGGACCCCGAGTCGCCGGTGCGGTCCTGGCAGATCGCGGTGGCCGAGGCGCCGGACGGGACCACCCAGCAGACGGTCGAGCTCAGCAGTGGTGGCGTCGCGACATCCTCCACCGTCCACCGCCGCTGGCGACACGAGGGCGACGAGATGCACCACGTGCTCGACCCCCGATCCGGAGTGCCGGCACAGGAGGTGTGGCGCACCGTCACCGTCGCCGCCGCTTCCTGCGTGGCGGCCAATACCGCGAGCACCGTGAGCTTGATCCTCGGGGAACAGGCACCGGCCTGGTTGGAGGATCGAGGGCTCCCGGCACGTCTGGTGCGGGATGACGGATCGGTCCTGGTGGTCGGCGGCTGGCCTGCCGAGCAGACTGACCCCCCTGGCGACGACCTGTGATCCGGCCTGCCGCCCACCGCCCTCGCGACAGGTGTCCTTCGCTCAAATCGAAGTCAGGACTCCATTAAGAGAACGTTAACAGGACCTACGTCCCGGGTGATTTCCTGCATTCCCTCGGTATTCCTTTGCCCCACAACATTTGGCTTGCCGGCGGCTCGGACGAAATACGAGCAGTTACCGTTCGACCACACCTGGGATCTCCTCGGCCCGGACCGACGGGTCTGGGGAGTCCGATTCGGATCACTCGGATCATCAGACGCTGTCGGTGAGGTGTCAGGCCCGTCGGCCACAGGAGGTATTGATGCCGACCCCCACTTCTTCCTCCAACGCACGGTCGCGTATCGCCGTTCGCCGGCCGGTCCTGGCCGCAGACGCCGCTGGCGAGCCGGAAGTCGACCTCCCCGCAGGGGTAGGTCGGCGTGCATTCATTGCTTTCTGTGCAAGCATGGCGGCGGTCCTGGCCGTGCCGGCCGGAAAGATTGCCCAGGCCGTGGCGGCAAGTCCCCGCCTCCCCATAGTCTGGCTCTCCCTCCAGGACTGCACGGGTGACACCGAATCATTTCTCCGCAGCGTCGACCCGACCGTCGCCTCGCTGCTGTTCGACACGATCTCCCTGGACTACCACGAGACGTTGATGGCGGCCGCGGGTGGTCAGGCGAAGCAGTCGCTCGACCAGGTGCTGGCCACGCCCGGCAGCTATGTCTGTGTCGTCGAGGGGTCGATTCCGACCGGCAATAACGGAGCCTATTGCGTCGTCGGTGGCGAGAGCGCCCAGAGCCTCGTCCAGCGAGTGACGGCCAACGCCAAGTTCACGATCGCCGTGGGCTCCTGCGCCTTCGACGGTGGGATCGCTGCTGCGAAGCCGAATCCGACCGGGGCGGTCGGTGTGGGGGAGGCTGTTCCGGCGCTGACCAACCTCGTCAACATGCCCGGCTGCCCGGTGAACGGCCTGAACCTGGTCGCGGCCATCGTCTACTACCTGACCAACAACGCGCTTCCGCCGCTGGACGCCGACAATCGGCCTCTCTTCGCCTACCAGAACACCATTCACGCGACCGGACGGTGCGAACGCCACGCCTTCCTCGAGCAAGGGCTCATGGTCTCGTCCTGGGGCGACGCCGGTCACCGCGCGGGCTACTGCCTCGTCCTCATGGGTTGCTCGGGGCCGACCACTCAGGCGAACTGCTACCAGCGGAACTGGAACGGGACCACGTGGCCGATAGGGGCCGGCAGCCTCTGCATCGGTTGTACCTCACGCAAGTTCTGGGACACCAACACGCCGTTCTACGTGCGCAAGAGCACGACGACGACCACCACGACCACCACGACGACCGCCGCCGGCGCGACGGTGGTCTACACCGTCAGAGAATGGGTGGGCGGTTTCACGGCCAGCGTCGACATCACTTCCCCCGCGGCCGTCAACGGTTGGACGTTGACCTGGAACTTCGCGGCCGGCCAACAGGTCACCTCGTCCTGGAACACCTCCCTCGTGCAGACCGGAACGGCGGTCTCCGCGAAGAATGTGGCATACAACGCCACCATCCCGGCGGGTGGAACCGTTTCCTTCGGCTTCCAGGGAACATGGACCGGAACCAATCCCCAGCCAGTCAACTTCGCGCTCAACGGTGTGCCGTGCAATGGCGCGCCGGTCACGACGACGACCGCGGCGTCGACCTCTTCGACGGCCCGGACCACGTCCACGACGAGCACGACGAGGACGACAGGGAGCACGAGGACGTCCACAGGAACCACGACGAGGACGACAACCCCGGCCGTCACGACGACGAGGACGACAACCACAACGACGACGGTTCCGGTGGTGACCACCACGGCGTCGTGACCCCGATTCGCCTGGTCCCGATTCGCCTGGTCCCGATTCTTCCAGTGTCCCGACCCGTCGGGGCCCCTGCCGTCCTTGGTCACTTGACTCTCCAGAGGAAACCATGAACAACCCATTCAGTGCCGTACAGCTCCCGGGCGGCGCCACCGTCGCCTACACCGTCAGTCAGTGGGCGGGGGGGTTCACGGCCAGCGTCGAGATCGCCTCCCCGACCGCGCTCACCGGCTGGACCTTGACCTGGACCTTCGGCGCGGGTCAGAAGGTCTCGTCCTTCTGGGGTGCCACCGTCACGCAATCCGGCAGCTCTGTCACCGCGACGAACCTCTCGTACAACGCCAGCGTCCCTGCTGGTGGCACGGCCTCGTTCGGGTTCCAGGGAACGTGGACGACCAGCAACCCCGCGCCCACCGACTTCGCGCTCAACGGCACCGCAGTGACGGCGACGACCACCGTCACCACAGGCGGGGGGGAGGACGACGAAGAGACGAGGACGACCGCGGCCAGGACGACCGCGGCCAGGACGACCACCGCCGCGGCCACCACCACCGCGGCCACCACCACCGCGGCCAGGACGACCACCACGACCAGTGCCACCAGCGGGACCATCGTCGTGGACCCGGTCACCCGCATCGAGGGCCACCTGCGGATCCAGGCACAGATCGGCTCCGGCGCGGTCTCCGACGCCTGGAGCACGAGCCCCATGTATCGCGGTCTGGAGCAGATCCTCGTCGGTCGCGACCCGCGCGACGCCTGGATCTTCACCCAGCGAGCCTGCGGGGTCTGTACCACCGTGAGTGCCGTGGCTTCGGTGCGTGCGGTGGAGAACGCGCTGGGGATCACCATTCCCGACAATGCGCGGATCATGCGGAACATCATGGAGGCGACGCAGTACCTGCACGATCACGTGGTGCACTTCTACCACCTGCACGGCCCGGACTGGATCGATATCACCAGCGCACTGAACGCCGACCCGGCCCTGGCCAGCGCCCTGCAGGCCTCGCTGTCGAGTTGGTCCAACAACTCCACGGCCTACTTCGCCTCGGTCAAGGCCAAGTTGGCGACCTTCGTCGCCAGCGGCCAACTCGGACCGTTCGCGAATGGTTACTGGGGCCACTCGGCCTACAAGCTGAGCCCCGAGGCCAACCTGGTCTTGACAGCGCACTACCTCGAGGCGCTCGACTGGCAGCGGGATGCGGTGAAGATCCACGCCTACCTCGGCGGCAAGAACCCGCACCCGCAGACCTACCTGGTCGGCGGCATGGCGACGCCCCTGGACCCGACGAACACCAAGTCGGTCACCCCCGCGACGATCTCGACCATGAAGACCCTGGCCGCCTCGATGCGAACGTTCGTGGAGCAGGTCTACGTGCCGGACCTGCTCTACCTGGCCAAGGCCTACTCCTCGTGGACGACGATCGGGCAGGGCGTCGGCAACCTGCTGTGCGTCGGTGACTTCCCGGACGCCACCGGTGTGAAGCTGATTCCTGGCGGAATCATCCGGGCCCGCAACCTGGCTTCCGTGGAGGCCCTCAATCAACAGCAGATCACCGAGGATCTGACCCGGGCGTGGTACTCCGGCAGCACCGTGCACCCATCGGTGGGAGTCACCCAGCCCAACTACACCGGTCCCACCCCGCCGTACACCACCCTGAACACCTCGGCCAAGTACAGCTGGAGCAAGGCCCCTCGTTACGGGGGGACCGTCATGGAGGTCGGCCCGCTGGCCAGGATGGCCGTGGCCTACGCCAGTGGGGTCACCCGGGCCAAGCAGCTCGTCGACGATGCCTTGACCCAGATCGGCCAACCCACGTCCGCGTTGTTCTCGACGATCGGCCGGATGCTGGCCCGGGCCCTGGAGACCCAGTGGCTCGGTGAGCAGCTCGGGCCCTGGCTCGATCAGCTCTCGGCCAACATCTCGGCCGGCAATCTCGCCATCGCCGAGACGAGCAAGTGGGACCCGGCCACCTGGCCGGCCACCGCCAGCGGATACGGACTGACCGAGGCGCCACGCGGTGCCCTGGGCCACTGGGTCAACATCTCCGCGGGGAAGATCACGAACTACCAGATAGTCATCCCTTCGACCTGGAACGGATCACCGAGGGACGCCGCGGGGAATCGGGGAGCCTGGGAGCAGGCGCTGGTCGCCACCCCCGTGACCGACGCGACCAAGCCGCTGGAGATCCTGCGCGTCGTCCATTCCTTCGACCCGTGCATGGCCTGCGCGGTCCACGTGCTCGACGCCCGGGGGACGAAGACAGCCGAGATCATCGTGGTCCCATGACGGAGTCGGGCATGGCAGGCCAGGAGCCGGCCGGGCCGGACGGCGGTTCCCCGGACACCGGGGAGCGGTTCGCCGTGCTGGGCCTGGGCAGCATCCTGGTCGGCGACGACGGTGCAGGGCTGGCCGCGACAGCGGAGCTCGTCCGCCGCTACGAACTGCCCGCGAGCGTCACGATCTACGACGGTGGCGTTCTCGGCCTGCACCTGCTCGGCCTGCTGGAGGGCGTCGAACACCTTCTGGTGCTCGACGCCGTCACCGCCGGCAGGCCGCCCGGCGACCTGGTCCGGCTGGATGGAGCGGACGTCCACGCGACGTTCGCGGCCAAGTTCTCCGTCCACGAACTCGGGTTCGCGGAGCTCCTCGCCGCAGCCGCCTTCCGCGGCCGGAGCCCACGGCACCTGGTCGTGTGGGGTGTCGAGCCGCAGGACGTCTCGCCCGGGTTGGGGCTGTCGGCTCCGATCGGCGAGGCCGTCGGCGCCTTGGCCGACGCGGCCGCCGGTGAACTGCGCTCCTGGGGTCTCGACGTGCCGCCGCGGGAACACCCCGGGGAGGCACTCCCTTACCCCGAGGAGGTTCTCGGACTCACGGCGGAGCCGGCGAGCATGGGATCGGACTCACTGCGGAGCCCGCGAGCATGAGAGAGGAGTCGGAGTGCACGAGCTCTCGATCGCCTACGCGGCCGTCCGCACCATCGACGACCTGGTCGGTGGGCAACCCGTGGTCGCGGTGAGGCTGCGGGTCGGGGTACTCGCCGGTGTCGTTCCGGACTCTCTCCAGTTCGGCTGGGACGTCGCCACTGCGGGCACCCCGCTGGCCGGGTCCGTGCTGACTATCGACCGCGTGCCGCTGCCCAGCACCTGCCTCGACTGCGGACACCGTGCGGTGACGGAACATCCGCCGCCGCTGTCCTGCTCGGCCTGCGGTGGCCGGGCGTTACCGACGGCACCGGGGCGAGAGTTGGAGATCGCTTCGGTGGAGATCCAGGACCGACCGGAAGAAGGGGAACCACAATGAACCGCCTGATCGACCTGAGCACCGCGATCCTGGCGAAGAACGACGATCTGGCGGAGGCATTGCGCCGGGATCTGCTGGCCGGGGGAACGGTGGCGGTGAACCTGCTCTCCAGCCCTGGTTCGGGCAAGACGGCCCTGCTGGAACTGCTGCTGGCCCGCGCCCTGGCTCGGGACGTCTCGGTGGCGGCGCTCACCGGCGATGTCGCCACCGAGAACGATGCCCGTCGGCTGGCCCGGTCGGGCGCACCCGTGCGCCAGGTGGTCACCGGCGGGTTGTGCCACCTCGAGGCCGACCTGATCCGTGATCACCTCACCGGGTGGTTGCCCGCCGACACTCGGCTGCTGTTCATCGAGAACGTGGGAAACCTGGTCTGCCCGGCGTCCTACGACCTCGGGGACTCCGTGCGCGTGGTCCTGGCCAGCGTCACCGAGGGCGAGGACAAGCCGGTCAAGTACCCGGCGGCCTACCACTGGGCCGACGTGGTCGTGATGACCAAGGTGGACCTGGCCCAGGCCTGTGACTTCGACGAGTCGGCATTCCTGGAGGCGGTGCACGCGATCAAGCCGTCCCTCGAGGTGATTCGGACCAGCGCCAAGACCGGTGAGGGCATCGACGAACTGCTCACCCGGGTGATCGCGGCGGCCGGCGAAGGATCGGTCGTGCCCGCGGGCGTCGGTGCGACCGGCCCTTGCTGAAGGCGACCGACGGTGAGACAGCGGTGGGCGACGGAGGTGGCCGGGCACCCCCGACCCTCCAGCGCGGCCGCAACTCTCCAGCGCCGACTGGTCCGGATCCGCGGGTTGGTGCAGGGGGTCGGCTTCCGGCCGTTCGTCTACTCCCTTGCCAGCGAACTGTCCTTGGCCGGTCGGGTCTGGAACACCGGTGACGGCGTCCGGGCCGAGGTGCAGGGGCAGCTCGAGGACGTCGAGTCCTTCTGCGCCAGGGTGCGGATCGACGCCCCGCCGCTGGCCGTGGTCGAGAACGTCGACTGGACCACGCTGCCCACCGTCCCGGGGGACGGGTTCGTGATCGATGCCTCGGCCGGTGGTGGCGGGCGGACGCTGGTCCCCCCGGACGTGGCGACCTGTCCGGCCTGTCTGGCCGAGTTCCGGGATCCGACCGATCGTCGGTACCGGCATCCCTTCATCACCTGCACCGCCTGCGGGCCCCGGTTCACGATCGTCACCGGACTGCCGTACGACCGGCCGTCGACCACGATGGCCGGGTTCCCGATGTGCCCCGACTGCGCCCGGGAGTACTCGGACCCGGCGGATCGGCGCTTCCATGCCCAGCCGATCTCCTGCCACGCCTGCGGGCCGAGGCTGGAGTTGCTGGAGCCGCCGGAGTCACTGGCTGTGACCGGCACGGGCGCGAGGGCGGACCGGACGGCCCTGCGCACGCTCCGATCGGAAGCTGCGCTGGCCCGGGCCCGGGAGCTGCTCCGGACCGGTGCCATCGTGGCCGTGAAGGGCCTCGGTGGCTATCACCTGGCGTGCGACGCCACCAACCCGGCCGTGGTCGCGCAGTTGCGTGAGCGCAAGCATCGTGGGGCCAAGCCGTTCGCGATCCTGGTGCCTGATCTCGCGGCGGCACGGGCTGTGTGCCGGGTCGACGAGCAGGAGGCGGCCCTGCTGACCTCTGCACGTCGTCCGATCGTGCTGCTCCGACGGCTGGGACGGCTGCCCGGCTCGGTGTGCACGCCGACGCGGGGCCCCGGGTTGGAGGTCGCGGAGGAGGTCGCGCCCGGGAATCCCGACCTGGGGGTGATGCTGCCGCCGACCGCACTGCACCACCTCCTGTTCGAGGGCAGTGCGGTACCGGAGGAAGACGCCGCGCCCGGGGGCGGGGCCGGTTGGCCCGGACCGCGGGCACTGATCCTGACCAGCGGCAATCTCGCCGGCGAGCCGCTCGCCACGGATGACGCGCAGGCCGTGAGCCGGTTGGCCGGGATCGCGGACGCCTGGTTGCGCCACGACCGACCGATCCACGTCGCCTGCGACGACTCGGTGACCCGGGTGGTGAACGGCGCCGAGGTTCCGCTCCGGCGCTCGCGCGGCTACGCACCACTGCCCGTCCCGCTCCCGTTCGAGACCGAGCCCCTGCTGGCCGTCGGGGGGGATGTCAAGAACACCTTCGCGCTGGCACAGGGTCGCTACGCCTGGCTCTCGGCCCATGTCGGGGATCTTGACGACCTGGCCACCCAGGAGATGTTCACCCGCGCCGTGCAACACCTGAGCGATCTCGTCGGCGTTCGACCGCGACTCCTGGTCGCCGACCTGCACCCCGGATACCGATCCGTGCGGATGGCCCTGCGTCACGCCGCAGCGGCCGGCCTGGCGGTGGCGCGGGTGCAGCATCACCACGCGCATGTCGCCGCCGTGATGGCCGAGCACGGCCTGGACGGGTCCGCGCCGGTGATCGGGGTCTCCCTCGACGGCACCGGCTACGGCACGGACGGGGCCATGTGGGGTGGTGAGGTCCTGCTGGCGGACTACGACCGCTTCCGACGGTTCGCGCACCTGGCCTACGTGCCTCTGGCCGGGGGGGACGCCACGGTCCGCCGGCCCTACCGGATGGCGCTGGCCCACCTGCAGGCCGCGGGCCTGCCCTGGGCGGACGCGCTGCCGTGCGTGGCCGCCTGCCCCTCCCCGGAGCGAAGAGTGCTCGCCCACCAACTCGCGACCGGTCTCGGCACCGTCG
Source organism: uncultured Kineosporiaceae bacterium (assembly GCA_964583765.1). Taxonomy (GTDB): domain Bacteria; phylum Actinomycetota; class Actinomycetes; order Actinomycetales; family Kineosporiaceae; genus CAZOWW01. Next base: position 6,424 of record CAZOWW010000090.1, on the reverse strand, counting down.
CGACGTCCAGTGTGGGCCGGCTCTTCGACGCCGTCGCCTCGATCACCGGAATCTGCCATCAGGTGGACTTCGAGGCCGAGGCGGCCATGGCCGTGGAGGCCGCCGCCGTCCGGGCCCTCGACGCCGAGCCGGGCTCCTACCGTCTGCCCTTCGTACCCGGCGGCATCCCGCTCCGCGGCGCTCCCTGTGGCGGGGTGCTGGACGGCGCCGCGTTGGTGCGAGCGGTCGTCGCGGACGTGCTCCGCGCAGTTCCTGCTCCGGTGATCGCGGCCCGTTTCCACCGAGGGCTGGCCGAAGGGATCACCGCGGTCGCCGAGGCGGCCAGGGCCGACTCGGGAACGGGGGTGGTGGCCCTCTCCGGCGGGGTGTTCGCCAACGCGACCCTGTTGCGGTTGTCCGTGACCGCTCTGTGCGCTCGTGGATTCACGGTGCTGCGGCATCGCAAGGTTCCCTGCAATGACGGCGGACTGGCACTGGGCCAGATCGCCGTCGCCGGACACCGCCTCGCGTCGGGTCCGGTCGCCCCCGTGGGAGGTTGACGGCGATGTGTTTGGCAGTACCGGGCAAGGTGCTCGAGACCGACGGCGACGGATGGTCCCGGATGGCCTCGGTCGACTTCGGCGGGGTGGTCAAGCGGGTGTCCCTGGCCTACCTGCCCGAGGTCGTCGGCGGCGAGTACGTGATCGTCCACGTCGGCTTCGCGATCCAGAAGCTGGATGAGGCCTCCGCCCTGAGCACCCTGGAGCTCTTCCGCCGAAGCGGAACCCTGGAGGAGGAGTTCGCGGATCCGCTGCGGGTCGAGGACGGTGACCGGGGGTGAAGTACCTCGACGAGTTCCAGGATCCGGAGCTGGCCCGGCGTCTGCTCGGCGAGATCCGGGCCACGGTGACCCGGCCGTGGGCGCTCATGGAGGTGTGCGGCGGCCAGACACACTCGATCATCCGGCACGGGATCGATCAGGTGTTACCCGAGGGGATCGAGCTGATCCACGGGCCCGGTTGCCCCGTGTGCGTGACCCCGCTGGAGACGATCGACAAGGCGCTCGCCATCGCCGCGGAACCGGGCGTCGTCTTCTGCTCCTTCGGCGACATGCTCCGGGTTCCTGGGAGTAGCCAGGATCTGTTCCAGGTCAAGAGCAGGGGTGCGGACGTCCGTGTGGTCTACTCCCCGCTCGATGCTCTGGACCTCGCCCGACAACTCCCGGACCGCCAGGTCGTCTTCTTCGGGATCGGGTTCGAGACCACCGCTCCACCCAATGCGATGGCCGTGCACCAGGCCAAGGCCCTCGGCATCGGCAACTTCAGCATGCTCGTCTCGCACGTGCGGGTACCCCCGGCGATCGCGGCGATCATGTCCTCACCGGTGTGCCGGGTCCAGGCCTTCCTGGCCGCCGGGCACGTCTGCAGCGTGATGGGTACATCGGAGTACCCGGCCCTGGCCGAGCGGTACCAGGTGCCCATCGTCGTCACCGGATTCGAGCCCCTCGACCTGCTCGAAGGCATCCGACGGGCGGTGATCCAGTTGGAGAGCGGACGGCACGTGGTGGAGAACGCCTACGCCCGAGCCGTGCCCGCCGCGGGCAACCCGATCGCCCGAGCGATGCTGGCCGAGATCTTCGAGGTCACCGACCGCGCCTGGCGCGGGATCGGCGTGATCCCCGATTCGGGGTGGCAGCTCTCGTCGGGGTACCGGGACTTCGATGCGGAGCAGCGGTTCGGGGTCGGCGCGATCCATACCCAGGAGCCGGCTACCTGCCATGCGGGTGAGGTGCTCCAGGGGCTGATCACCCCGCACCAGTGCCCAGCATTCGGCAAGCGGTGCACGCCGCGCGATCCGCTGGGAGCCACCATGGTCAGCAGCGAGGGCGCCTGCGCCGCCTACTACCGCTACCGCCGCCTCATTCCCCAAGGAGCAGGTCCCGATGGAGCAGGCACCGACCGACCAGCAAGCACCGACTGATCAGGCAGCACCGACCGACCAGGCAGGGCGGCCGACGTGGTCCGGCCCGGATCTCGGCTCCTGGTCGTGCCCGGTTCCGCTGCGCAGCGACTCGACGATCGTGATGGGGCACGGCTCCGGTGGGGTGATGTCGTCGGAGCTGATCGAGCAGCTCTTCCTGCCGGCCTTCCTTCCACGGGGGACCGACTCTCCACGCGGTACCGACGCTGGGGTCGGTACCGGTCCCGGCGCGGACGGCGATCCCGACGGTGTGCCGAGCGTCCTGCACCAACTGGGCGACTCGGCAGTCGTTGAGCTCGGCGGAGCACGTCTGGCCTTCTCCACCGATTCCTATGTCGTGCAGCCCCTGTTCTTCCCGGGGGGTTGCATAGGCGATCTGGCCGTCAACGGCACGGTGAACGATCTGGCCATGAGCGGAGCCCAACCCGCCTTCCTGTCCTGCGGGTTCATCCTGGAGGAGGGCGTCGCGATCGAGGTCGTCGATCAGGTGGCTCGGGCCATGGGTGCGGCGGCACGGCGCGCCGGGGTCACGATCGCCACCGGGGACACCAAGGTCGTGGACGCCGGGCACGGCGACGGCGTGTTCGTCTGCACGGCCGGGATCGGTCTGGTTCCCCCCGGGGTGGATCTTCGTCCGGATCGTGCCCGCCCCGGCGACGTCGTTCTGGTCAGCGGGTTGCTCGGAGTCCACGGGATCGCGGTGCTCAGCGTCCGCAAGGGCTTGGAGTTCGCCGCGGAGGTGAGCACCGACAGCGCCCCCCTGAACGAGCTGGTCGCCGCGATGCTGGCGGTCACTCCCGACCTGCATACCTTGCGCGACCCCACCCGTGGCGGGCTGGCGGCCACGCTGAACGAGATCGCCACCGCCAGCCGGATCGGGGTGGACATCACGAACGGCGCGGTCCCGGTGCCGGACGCGGTTGCCAACGCCTGCGCCTTCCTCGGCCTGGACCCCTGGTACATCGCCAACGAGGGCAAGCTCGTGGCCTTCGTACCCCGCCAGCACGCCGAGGCGGTGCTGGCGGCGATGCGTGCCCATCCGCTGGGCGTGGACGCGGCCATCATCGGCGAGTGCGTTGCAGAGCATCCGGGCATGGTGGTGACCCGCTCCGCGTTCGGCGGGACCAGGATCGTGGACCCGCCTCTGGGCGAGCAGCTCCCGAGGATCTGCTGACGACATCGGGCCTGGCCGGTGAACGTGCTGGCTGAGGTACCGGGGCCTTCAGTCGTCGCTCTCCTCGGAGCCATCACCGGAGTCGTCGCCGGAATCGCCGCTGACGGACCGCGACCGCGAGAACGACGGCTGTCCGCTCGCGCAGGTTGCCGTGACGCGGACCCGGTGGTACTCGCCGTTGCTGAAGCTCACCGTCAGCACCCTGGCGGAGGCCGTGGGGCGGACAACCCACCCGTTGACCGGGAAGACGGTCCAATCGACGACCGAGTTCCCGCGGCAGGTGACGGACACCGCACCACCCGCTGTGGATGCACAGTGTGTGAGTGACCTGCTGGCGGCCGAGGAACCTGCGCCCGTTGACCCCTGTGGTGCGGCGGGAGCACCGGTGCCTGCCAGGCCCGCGTTCAGCGAGTCGGTGGCCGGCCGCCCGCAAGGCGACGCTGATGTCGTGCGTGGGGACGTCGTGCGTGCGGACGTCGTGCGTGCTCCAGGGTGACCGGTCGATACCGGCCGCGCGGTCGGCGTCGCCAGGCCCCCGATGTCGATCCGCAGGGAGCCCCCCGTGATCTCGCGCCCGGCCGAGCCGATGGCCAGCCAGACCAGCGCGATCCCGGCAGCCACCGCCACTGCCCAGACCAGGATCACCTGCATCACACGTCCTGGCCTCACCGAGCCAACCCGCCCATCAGGGTTCGACGCGAGGGCCCGCCGAGACCTGGTCGCGACGAACTTCACGGCGCTCAGGATCCTCCTTCGCGGCTCGAGGCCGATGGTGATGGTGGTCACGCGCGTCGCGGCCCACGGACCGGCAGCCAGGCGGGGCTCGCAATCCCAGGCTTGATCGCTGACCTGCACGAGTATCGGTTCCTCGCGAATGAGGGCGTAGCCGGGGCGGGCGCGTCGTTGGCCGGGTCAGCTGTCCACCGCGCCCTGGGTACGTTTCGCATCGTGCTCGCGGATTCCGAGGACGTCCTCACCGGCTCGGGTAACTCCGGACACCGCGCCGGAGGACTCGATCAGGTCCTGCAACTCCTTCTCGATCGCCTCCTCATGCGCTCGGACGTCCTCGCGTGCACGGCGCGGGCTCCAGCGGCCGGTGAGGAGGAAGACGAACGGCAGGAAGAGGAGCTGCGCAGCGAAGGTGAGCCACCACCACCGTTGCCACTGTTGGGGGGAGTCCTTCTGAGCCTTCAGCACCTGAGCCCCGTGGGCGCGCAGGTAGGCGGCGTCGGGTGCGGACATCTTGGCCAGTTCGGCCAGCCTGACACCGGCATGCTGGATCTTCGGTCCGTTGAGCCGGAGAGCCAGGTAGTCGACGGTGGAGATCTTGTTGGCTGCGATCAGTCGTTGTCGGGCAGCGGCCTCGTCGATCCCGAATGCCGCCTCGACCTGCTGGATCGCCGCGGCCAACGCCTCCTGGTCCTGCTTGTCGGCAATCAGAGCCGAGAGCACCTGGGGATCGACCGCCTGCACGGTCTTCAGCTCCTCGGCGTCCTGGGTGCTCAAGGTCACCACACGGGTGACCTCACCCACGCTCAACCCGGTCAGCTCGCTGAGCGCCTGGACCTGCGCCGCAGGGTCGTCCGGGTGGGCGGCGAGGGAGTTCTGCGTCGCCGTCGACAGGGAACTCAGCGTCGCCGTCTGCGGGGCGTACTTCGCCGCCAGGGCCGCCACCCTGGGCCCGTGGTCGACGAGGGTGCCGGCCGAGCTGACCATGAGCATCAGCCCGGTCAGCGAGAGGCAGACCACCGCCCGCAGCATTCCGCCCCAGATCGCCAGCCCGGTCGCGGTCATGGCCGGGTTGTGCTTCTCCACCGTCTCCGTGAAGCCGGCCATCCATGCGCAGTAGGCGACGCCGCCGGCACTCCCGATGAGCGCCAGCAGCCAGGCGAACGTGTGGTACGAGGTGGTCGGATGGGTCGTCAGACCGGCGAAGACGGCCAGTCCAGCGGCACTGACCACGGCCCCGGCGACCATGAACGGCTTGCGCACCCTCAACCGGTCCGACACCACGCCGGTGACGACCACGGCAATGGCGTTCGCGCCCCAGTACCAGTTCGCCAGGCTGTTGGCCTTCGCCTCGGAGTAGCCGAAGTTGACCGAGCAGTAGACGACGAAGGAGCTCACCGCGATGTAGTAGAAGACCAGGAAGACGCTGATCGCGAAGGCCGGACCGACGATGTCGCGGCGCACCATCTGGCGCCAGGCGCGGCGCCGCACCGGCCGGGAGGTGTCGCCGACCGCCCGTGCCTCGATCAGGGCACGGTCGTGACTGCTCACCATCAGCTGGTCCCGCAATCGAGGCGACAGCTCCCGAAGACCGAACAGAGCGATCACGAACACCACCAGGCCGGTGAGCCCGCAGACCGTGAACTGGAAACGCCACGAAGGGTGAGCGTTCAGGGTGTGACTGGAGACCTCGGTGGTCACCAGGCTGCCCATCACCGGGCCCATGGTCCAGAAGCCCATCGCCGCGGCGCGGCCGAGTTGGGGGGAGAAGTCCCGCATCAGGGCCGGGGTCGCCACCAGGACCGCCCCTTCCACCAGGCCCAACACCGCGAATTCCGCGGTGTACGAGGCTCCGTCAGGGGCATTCGGCAACACGAACAAGATCAGCAGACTGGCGATCAGGAGGCCGCCCACGACCAGATTCGCCCTGCCCCACCGGTCCGCCAGCCCCGCGAGGATCGACCCGAGCGCCCCCACCCCGTTCCCGATCACCATGACGCTCGTGAAGTACGCCAGGGAAAGGTGATAGTGGGCGATGATCTGGGTCGACACCGATCCCTGGACGTACAACTCGTAGTACAACGTGATGGACACGAGGACGACGATTCCCAGGTACGCGGCCCGCGGCAGATCGCGAGGGTAGCGGTGCAGCTCCCGATGCCACAGGCCACTCACGATCGCGCGACCGGACGGCGTCGACATCGGCGCTCCCCGTACCTCTGTCGCCGCATCCGAATCCACCATGGAGATCGGCCCTCCCATTCACAGCTGCGTCATCGCCACGAGTGATCGGCGTCGCTCGGCTCGACCATTGTTCGACCATCGCCCGGCCCTCGGGACAGGCGTCACGGAAGCCGCGCGCCTCGTCCGGTTGCTCGGCGTTCCTGACGCGCAGCTGTAGGGCGAGGCGGCCACGAAGGAACGGCGATCGTGGAATCCGGCGGCCGGAGATCCGGCCCGGGCTCCGGCATCCCTCCACGGGTCCGGCAGCGCTCCAGGCTCCAGCAGGGTGTGAGTCATGGACGTGTCGTCCACGACTTTGGGCAGGTCGTTCCCTAGTCT
>CAZOWW010000089.1:0-24901 GCA_964583765.1 uncultured Kineosporiaceae bacterium | reverse complement strand
CCCGGCACGTTCGCCGGCATGGAGGCCCTCTTCACCACTCAGGCCGGGGCGCCGCCCACTGCGGCGTTCCGGGGCGGATCCATCGCCCAAGCCCCGGCTTCCCCGGGGCGTGGCCGGAACGAAGGGCCCCGGGGCGTGACCGGTGAGGGTGGAACCGAGGTCGCCCCAGGCCGTGGATCCGCCGGGCGGAACGAAGGGCCCTCGGGGCGCGAACGGCGCGGGCGGGACATGGGCGGCGCCCTCGCGACGGGCCGCCTAGGGTGAACAGGTGCGAGAGATGGCCGACGGCCTCATCCCGGGCAGCTGCGCGCAGGACGCCTGCACCGGAGCCGGTGAAGGCCGGTCCCCGGACGCGGGCGGAGGACCGGAACCGATCGCGTGGGCGGAACCGGTGGTCTGGGCGGTCGTGACCGGTGAGCCTCTGGACCTCCGTGCCCACGAGCGGGCGGTCCGCGGGGATGCCTTCGGGGCGATCGTGTCCTTCGCCGGCGTGGTCCGTGACCACGACGGGGGCCATGCGGTGCGCGAACTGGAGTACGTCGGTCATCCGAGCGCAGGCCGGGTGTTGCGGGAGGTCGCGGACACGGTGGTCGAGCAGCATCCCGGAGTCACCGTGGCGGTCTCGCACCGGCTCGGACTGCTCGCGATCGGTGACCTGGCCCTGGCGGTGGCGGTGGCGGCCGCGCATCGTGCCGAGGCTTTCACCGTGGCCGCCCTGCTGGTGGACGAGATCAAGCGGGCGTTGCCGATCTGGAAGCGCCAGGTGTTCGCCGATGGGTCCCACGAGTGGGTGGCCTGTCCGTGAGAGGGTCCCGCGGGCGCAGGGATTCCCGTCCCTGATCTGTCCCCTGAACTGTTCCGCCGGTCCCTGGGCGTTCGTTCTCGGACCGGATCACCCGCCGATGGCACTCATCGGGCGTTCGGGGCGCAGGAAGGCCGGATCGTCGATGCCATGACCGGGGGTCTTGGACCACATCGCACGTCGCCAGGCGCGCGCGATCGACGCGTCATCGGCTCCCCCGCGCAAGAGCGTCCGCAGATCGGTCTCGTCGCGGGCGAACAGGCAGGAGCGCATCTGACCGTCCGCGGTGAGCCGGGTGCGGTCGCAGTCCCCGCAGAAGGGCCGGGTGATCGAGCCCACGATCCCCACCGGACCGGGTGGCACCGCGCGGTCCCGGGAACGTGCCCACCAGGTCTCGGCGGGGGCTGATCCCCGGCGACCAGGTGCGCGTGGGGTGAGTGAGAAGGCTGGTTCGAGCGCGGCGAGGATGTCCGCCGCGGTGACGAGCGTGCCGCGGTCCCAGGCAGCGTGCGGCTCCAGCGGCATCTGCTCGATGAACCTCAGGTGCAGCCCGCGTCCCAGCGCCCAGCGCAGGAGCGGTACGGCCTCGTCGTCGTTGACTCCGCGCAGGAGCACGGCGTTCACCTTCACCGGGGTCAGTCCGACGGACACCGCCGCGTCGAGACCGGCCAGGACATCACTCAGCCGGTCGCGGTGGGTCAGGCGCGCGAACCGTGCTGCGTCGAGGGTGTCGAGTGAGACGTTGATCCGGTCGAGGCCGGCAGTCCGCAACCCCTCGGCGCGGTGGGACAGCCCGAGCGCGTTCGTGGTCAGGGCGGTCCGTGGCCGTTCGCCGGCGGTGGTGCGGAGCGCGACAGTCGCAGCGACGATCTTCTCGAGTCCTGGTCGCAGCAGCGGTTCGCCGCCCGTGAAGCGCACCTCGTCCACACCCAGCCGCTCGACGGCCACACGGATCAAGCGGACGATCTCGTCGTCGGTGAGCACCTGAGTGCTGGGGAGCCAGTCCAGGCCCTCGGCCGGCATGCAGTAGGTGCACCGGAGGTTGCAGCGATCGGTCAGGCTCACCCGCAGGTTGGTGGCGATCCGGCTGAATCGATCGACCAGCCGATCGTCGTCGGGCAGCGACTCTTGCGAAGGTGGGACGAGGGGCTGGGGGGTCCGGACGCGGACCGTGGGCATACCGAGCCGCACCTCGCTCATACCCCAGGGTATCCAGGCGGCAGCGGTGGCACCCGGTGGAGTTCCTGCCCTTCGCGCTCAGCCGCCGGCGAAGGGCGGGAGCACGTCGACGGTGCCGTTCGGTGTCAGCGGGGCATCGGGTCCGGCCGTGGTCCCGTCCACGAGGACGGAAGCCACGTCGAGGACCCTGGCGAGTGCCGGGCCACGGGTGTGCGCAAGTGTCGTAAGCAGGTCCGTGACCCGATCGTCCTCGCGCAGCTCGACCACCTCCTGGGCGATCCCGGCGGCGGCCGCCGCGCCGGCGAAGTAGCGAACGGTGAGCCTCACCCTCGCAGTCTGGCAGGAGCACGGGTCCGGCGCCGTCGTCCACCCGCAACCACACCTCCCATGCGGTCCGGCCCCAGCCGGATTCGAGGGAGCGGACGCGTCGTCGGTGGGGTCTTCGGGCGGTAGGGCTACCGTGAGCACGCGACGGAGGCCCTACTACTTTGAGCGACTGCGTATGGCGCTGCGCAGTCACATGGAGGATCGGAAGATCATGGACACAGTGCACTCCGCCACTGACATGAGGTTGCCGGATCTGTCGGCACTGCCTGCGGGATTCGCCTGGGGCACCGCCACCGCCTCGTTCCAGATCGAGGGCGACGCAGGGCACCGGGGCGAGTCGATCTGGGACGAGCTGTGCCGGGTGCCCGGCAAGATCGCCGACGGTCAGGACGGGAGCGTGACCTGTGATCACGTGAACCGGTACCGCGAGGACATCGAGCTGCTGCGTCGGATGGGCACGGACGCCTACCGCTTCTCGATCTCCTGGCCACGGGTGATGCCGGGTGGCCGGGGCCCTGTTTCCCGGGCGGGACTCGACTTCTACGACCGTCTCGTCGATTCCTTGCTCGAAGCGGGTATCCAGCCCTGGACGACGATCTACCACTGGGATCTTCCCCTGGAACTCCAGAAGGAGGGGGGATGGGCGTCCCGGGACGTGGTCGATCCGTTCGTGGAGTACGGGCTCGCCGTGCACGCCGCGCTCGGGGACAGGGTGCGGCACTGGACCACGATCAATGAGCCGTGGTGCTGTGCGTGGCTCGGCCACGGCAACGGGCACCATGCGCCGGGGATCCGCGACCACGCGCAGGGTTCCCGAGCCGCGCACCACCTCCAGTTGGCGCATGGTCGGCTCACCCGTGCCCTGCGTGCCCAGGCACCCGCGGACCACCAGATCGGCCTGGTGCTGAACATCTGCCCGGTCTATGCGGAACCCGGTGCGCCGGAGTCCGTGGTGGAGGTTGCCCGGGTGATCGACGGGTTCCGCAACCGGTGGTGGTTGGACTCGGTGTTCGCCGGCCGGTATCCCCAGGACGTGCTGGACGTGTTGGCCCCGCACCTGGACGGAGTCATCCAGGACGGTGACCTGGCCGAGATCTCCGCACCCTTGGACTACCTGGGCATCAACTACTACTCGGACCAGATGTTCACCGCCCCGTCCGGCTCGGGGGACATCCGGCACGAGCCCCATCCTGTGCCGGGGGAGTGCGCGGTGGTCGACCCCGGACCTGACGCGACGCAGATGGGATGGCCGGTCACTCCTGGCGGGTTGCGGGAGATCCTGCTGCGGGTGGGTAGGGAGTACCCGAACGCACCGCATCTCGTGGTCACCGAGAACGGAGCCGCCTACCCCGACGACGATCCGGTGGGCGCCGACGGTCGGCTCGAGGACACGGCCCGGATGGTCTACCTGCAGCGGCACCTGGAGGCGCTGAATCAGGCCGTTGCCCTGGGTGCGGACGTGCGGGGCTACTTCGTCTGGTCGTGCATGGACAACTTCGAGTGGGCCTTCGGGTTCACCCGCCGGTTCGGCCTGATCGGTGTGGACTTCGCCACCCAGGAACGTCGGCCGAAGCGGAGCTACGACTACTACCACGACGCGATCGCCGCGTACCGGGAACAAGTGCGGGTCCGCGGGCAGGCATCCTCCTGAGCTGACTCCCCGAACCGAGCTGCGCCGGTCCGTCGCTGAGGTCTTTGGGCCCTCCCTCGCCGTGCACGCGGTGTTAGCCTGTTCCAAGGTGAACATCCGGTGAACGTGAGGTGGCGTCATGGTGACTCTTCGGGGATCGGTGTCCGACAACGTGTCCTCTGACACCGTGAGCGCCCGGCGTTCAGCGCCGATGCGTCCTGTTGCGCACTGGGTGCGCATGCGGGACGGGGACCGGAATCGTCTGGTGATGGTCTGGGAGGTACCGGACCCGGTGCCGGCCGCCGTGACCGAGGATGCCGCGCGCATCTGATCAGTCGGCGACACGGTAGGTTCACCACCGGAACAAGCGGGCCGCCGAGGCTTCGGCCTCGGCGTACTGCTGTCCGGCCGCGGCCAGCGCACGGCGGACGTCCTCGAGGCAGGCGTGCACCCGTTCCTGGGTGGCCTGCCAGTCCCGGATGACCTGCTGGAATGAAGCGGCGGCCTGTCCCTGCCAGGTGCCCTGCAGGTCGACGAGCTGACGCAACAGGTGGTCGACCTCGGCGCGGATCCGTTCGGCGGAACCCTGCACCGTCACTGCGGCGCGGGCCACCTGCGCACTGTCCACCTCGAAGCGGCTCATGCCGTCCTCCTGACTTCCGTGCCGACGGCGACCTTCGGGCGCCGGGGCCCGCCGACCGGGCCGACCCCCATGGTCACTGCCTGCGGAGGCGGACGAGTCCGGCCGTCCACAGGCGCGCACGTTGTCCACAGCACTCCCGATCGGGTCGACACGTGCCAGGGCCGGGGACACCGTGGTGTCCCCGGCCCTTCCCATGGAGTCGATGTCGTCGTCCTCTCGCCACCTCCGGTCGTGATGTCGGACCCGGCCCCGACACGGCGGCTTCCGTGTCGGGGGAACAGCGGTGGTGCGGATGGTGCCTGCCGGTGGGAGCCGGTGTGCCGTGCGAGGAGAGAGGTGCCTGATGGTGCGGACGGTGCCTGGTGATTGCCGGTGGGAGCCGGGGGTGCTGTGCGAGGAGAGAGAAGTACCTGTCGTGCGGTCGATGGTTGTCCGGTCAGTTCTGCTGGTCCGGCTGGGTGCCGAAGGTGACCGTGAGCGAGATCGTCTTGCCGGAGCGGATCACGGTCAGGACGGTCTGGCTGTCGGGCCGGCGTGCCCGGATCTGGGCGATCAGGGCGTTGCTGCCGTTCACGGCGTGATTGTCGATCGCGATCACCACGTCGCCGACCTTGAGACCACCCTTGGCCGCGGGAGAACCGGCGCTGACCTTGCCGATCTCCGCCCCGTCACGGGTGGCGCCGTCGAGGGTGACCGAGCCGGTGCGCAGGCTGACCCCCAGCCACGCGTGGGTGACCTTGCCGCTGGCGATGAGCTGCTCGGCCACGCTGCGCACCTCGTTCACCGGGATCGCGAAGCCCAGGCCGATACTGCCCGCCTGGCTGGATCCGCCGAACAGGCTGCTGCTGCTCAGGGAGGCGATCGAGGAGTTGATGCCGATGAGCTCGCCCTGCGCATTGACGAGGGCTCCGCCGCTGTTGCCGGGGTTCACCGCGGCGTCGGTCTGGATGGCGCTGGTGAAGACCTGCGTGTCCGAGGAGACCGATCCCTGGTTGCCGAGTCCGAACGGATCGGTGTTCTGTTGTTGCTGCTGTTGCTCCACGGAGGTCGTCACCGGCCGGTCGATCGCACTGACGATGCCCGTGGTCACGGTGTCCGCCAGACCGAGCGCGTTGCCGACGGCCATGACCGGATTGCCTACCTGAACCTGCGAGGAGTCGCCGAAGGTGGTCGGTACCAGGTCGCTCGGCGGATTCTTGATCTTGATGACGGCGAGGTCGGTCTGCGGGTCTGTTCCCACCACGGTGGCCGAGTAGCCGCGGCCGTCCCAGAGCACGACGCGGATGTCGCCGCCGTCCGCGACCACGTGGTTATTGGTCACGACATGTCCGGCGGCGTCGAGGATGACCCCCGACCCCTCGTCGTTCTGCAACTGCACCGACACCACGCTGCGCTCGACCGCGCTCGCCACGGCCTTCCAGTCCGGGCCGCCGGTGCTGACCGAGACCGGCACCTTGCTGCCTCCGCCGCCCTGGCCGAGGGAGCTGTCCGTCGAGGTGGTGGCGACGCTGGCGCTGGAGTCGTGGTGGGTCAGCGTGACGATGGTGCCGGTGAGCGCGCTGGAGACAAGGCTTGCCGCGACGCCGATGCCGATCACGGCCGCCCAGCCCGGCCGACGGCGGGAAGCGGGGTCCTTCTCGCCCGTCGGCCCTGCCGGTGGGTTCCACGTCGGGGTGTCGGTCAGGGTCTCATCCCCCGGGGTTCCACCGAAGGTCGGGGCGCCCGGGTACCCGGCGCCGCCGGGCGGCGGGGGCGCCTGCGGAGAGGTCTCCGCAGGGCCGGCGCCGAGGTAGCTGGGCGGAGGCGTCGAGGGCTGGTCGAGTCGCGAGTAGCCGCCCGCGTAACCCTGGCCCGGGTAGGGCTGGGGCTGACCCGGGTACGGCTGAGGGCTGGGCGCCATCGGGTAGGGATGCTGCGGATACGACGCCGACGGGGGGTAGACGGGGGGTGGGTAGCCACCTGGCGCCGGATTCTGGGGGCCGGTGGGCTGGGCGTAGGGGGTGCCCGCGTACGGGGAGGGGGACGGGGCTGGTGTCACGGGTGCCGACGGCGGCACGGGTGCCGGGGTCTCTGCGGCGGGGGGGCGCGACGGCGTGTGCCACAGCGGGGCCGTCTCGGCGACCTGTTGTGTCAGGGGCGCGGTGTCTGCCGGGGCGGGCTGCGGGTGGGCGGCGTCGCCGGTGCTGCCCTGCGGCATGCCCGGGACGGGCTCGCCGCTCGGCGTGGGCTGGGGCCCCTGCTCTTCGGGCTGCGATTCCGCGTTCGGGTTCATGGGATCGTCACCTCTGTCCGGTGGTCTGACTGTTCCAGTACACGGTCCGCGCCTGGGGTCTGCATCGGCTCATCCTGGGAGTTCTCTGGGAGTGGGCAGGACGGGCTGTGGTTCGTCGGTGGTGGCGTGCGCGGGGAGGCCGTCGGCCTGTTCGGGAGCCTTCGGACGCCTGTTCGCCCCGGGGGCCGGGGGCTGGGGCTCGCTCGGCGGGAGCTCGACCCGGAAGGTCGCTCCTCCTCCGGGAGTGGGCATCACCGCGACCCGCCCCTGGTGAGCGGCCACCACCGCGGCCACGATCGACAGGCCGAGTCCGGATCCGCCTCCGGTGCCGCGGCGGCGGGAGGCGTCCACGCGGTAGAACCGTTCGAACACCCGCTCGGCCTGCTCCGGGGTCAGTCCTGCTCCGTGATCGCGGATCTCCAGGATCGCGCAGGTCGCCTGCGGCGTCCCGGGTCTCGATTCGTGCGGTGAGGGCGCAGCGCTGGGGCCCGTGCCGACCGCGACCTCGATCGGCGAGCCGGCCGGGGTGTGGCGCACCGCGTTACCGACCAGATTGGCCACGACCTGGCGCAGCCGGTCCTCGTCCCCGGTGACCAGGGTGGGGTGGGGGCCGGCGGCAGGGGTGAGGCCCACCAGATGCACCGTGCGGGCGGCGTCCAGCCCTCGGGCATCGTGGACCGCATCCGCGGCCAGCACGGTCAGGTCCACCGGATCGTGCCGGGAGGGGCGTTCCTCGTCGAGTCGGGCCAGGAGCAGCAGGTCCTCGACCAGACTGCCCATGCGGCGGGCCTCGTCCTCGATCCGGCGCATCGTGCGGGCGACGTCGTTCTCGGCGACCGCCCCCTGGCGGTACAGCTCCGCGAAACCACGAATCGCGGCCAACGGGGTCCGCAGCTCGTGCGAGGCGTCGGCCGCGAACCGGCGGGTGCGGGCCTGGGAGGCCTCACGCGCCCGGAACGCGGTCTCGATCTGGGTGAGCATCCCGTTGAGCGACGAGGTGAGGCGTCCGACCTCGGTGGTCTCCGGACGGTCGGGAATCCGTCGGGAGAGGTCCCCGGCCGCGATCGCCGCCGCCGTCTGCTCGACCTCGACGAGCGGTGCGAAGGCCCGTCGGATTGCGAACCAGCCGAGTCCCGCGCACAGCAGGCTGACCGCGGCACCGAGGGCGAGCAGGCTCCACCGCAGCCAGTGCACCGCGTCCTCGACCTGGTCCAAGGGCTGGGCGACGGTCAGGGTCCCGGGCGCCGAGACCGGGAAGGCGGTCACGGGGATCGAGATGGCCCGCCAGCGCGGACCGGCTCCCGTGGACGAGGTGGTGTAGGGCCGGCCGCGCCAGGCGGCCGCCTCCGCATTGGTCAGGGTGGGCAGGTTCGGGGTGACCGCGTCCGCGGCGGTGTGCCCGGACGGGGTGTAGAGGCGAGTCGCGCTGGGGTCACCGTCAATGGTGATCTTCACCCAGAACGTGGTCGGGAAGTGGGCGGTCTGGTCCTGCTGCTCGCGCAGGTTCTGCAGCAGGTCACCGCCGGCGGCGGTGGCCACGGTGATGCGCAACTGGTCGTCCACCTGGCCGGTGAGGTAGTTGCGCAGGACCAGCTGCGCGGTCCAGCCCGTGATCCCGAGCGCGACGATGAGCAGCGTGAGCAGGATCGTGACCAACCATGCCCGCAACGAGATCCCGCGGTTCCACGTGCGCAGACCGGAACGCAGCCGCTGCCCGGTAGAGGGCAGTGGGCCGTCGATGGATGCGGTCACGCCGCCGCTCGCCGTGGACATGGGATCAGTCTCGGAGCTGTTCCTGGGAGATCTCTGATGGCCGGCTGCGGATTCAGGCGCCCTCGGGGGGCAGCCGGAGGACGTAGCCGACTCCGCGACGGGTGTGGATCAGCGGCTCGCCCTCGGCGTCCACCTTGCGGCGCAAATAGGAGATGTACGACTCGACGATCCCCGACTCCCCGTTGAAGTCGTAGGCCCAGACATGGTCGAGGATCTGCGCCTTGGAGAGCACCCGGTTCGGGTTGAGCATCAGGTAGCGCAGCAACTTGAACTCGGTGGGGGACAGGTCCATCACGCGTCCGCCGCGGCGCACCTCGTGGGAGTCCTCGTCCAGTTCCAGATCGTGGAAGACCAGCCGACCCGAGTCCGGTGTCCCGGCAATGCCGCTGCGACGGAGCACCGCGCGGATCCTGGCCACCACCTCCTCCAGGCTGAACGGTTTGGTCACGTAGTCGTCGCCGCCCACCGTGAGGCCGTTGATCTTGTCGGAGAGTTCGTCCCGAGCGGTCAGGAAGAGGACGGGCATGTCCCGGCCGCGTTCGCGCAACCGTCGGGTGACCGTGAAACCGTCCAGGTCGGGCAGCATGACATCGAGGACGACGAGATCAGGGCGATGCTGCTCGGCCAGGCGCAGGGCCTCGGCGCCGTCCGCCGCGGCGTGCACCTCGAAGCCGGCGAATCGCAGGCTTGCCGTCAACAGGTCACGGATGCTCGGTTCGTCGTCCACGACGAGCAGGCGAGCTTCGGGGGTCTTCGTGCTCACGATGGAAGTCTGCCCTCGTTCTCTGGGAGATTCCTGGGAGGTTACTGCTGTCAGCCTGACTGCCCCCCGAGGTGTGTCCGATCGCCGGGGGGAACGGGGTGTGGGGAGGCGTTACCGGCACCCTGCCCCCCTCTGGTCCGTGACACATAGTATGTGTCTGATTACTTTGGGGAGTCAGTTCGGGTTCGCGTGGAGGTGCCGAGAGCCGCCGCCCGCCACCGTGGGGCTGCTCCGACCACCGAGGGAGAACGATGACCGCCCGCACGCCCGACCCGGCCGGGTCCGTTCTGCCTCCGGCGTCACGTCCGTCCCCGGCTCCCTGCCTGTTCCTGGTGTCCCGTCTGCTCCCGGTGTCCCGTCTGCTCCCGGTGTCGTGGACCGTCGGGCGATCCCGCCCCCTCAGCCGCAGGCGGGGTGCGCGGACGGTCCCCGGGCTGCTCGTGGCCGGCGCCGTCCTCGGTGCGGTGCCCCTGGTCGCGGCAGCCCCGGCCGTGGCGGACCCCGGGGGCATGGTGGTCGTGGCGCAGGGGAGTACCGGCGCGTTCCACCATCTCGACCTGTCCGGTGGGGTGCTCTACACGGCCGCACCGACGAGCCTCAGCGCGTCGACCGACGCGGTGTCCTGGCGCACGGTCGGGATCGACCGCGGCACCAGTCCCGCCACGCTGACCATCTCGTCCGCGACGACCCTTGCCGTCCCGGTGGCCCCGCACTTCTCCATTTCCTTCGCCGGAGGGCGTGGCGCCGTGGGCACGCCACCGGGAGCGGGTGACTCGGCCGCGGCGGCGAGCGGCGTCACGCTGCTGGACGGAGGTGCGGCGGACGGCAGTGCCGGCGGTCGGACACTGCAGGCCGATGCCCCGGACCTGCAGCTGCAGGGCTCGTACCTCCGGGTGCAGGGCACGGTCACGGATCCCGCCGGAACCGTTCTCGTCCAGCAGGCGGCGTCCCTGCCCTCGACCCTCTCCGGTTCCTGGTTCAGCTGGGCGAGCAGTGACGGCGTGGTGCACGCCCGGTCCCTGGCCCTGCCGAGCTCGGCCAAGAACCCGCGGGACCTGCTCTCCACCGGCTGTACCGACACCTGCACGACCACCCTCGCCTCGTGGGGGTCCCGGGTGGTCGCGGGGCGTTCCACCCAGCGGGACCTGACCGTCGTGGACGTGCTCAGCGGCGATCAGCGCGTGGTGGACGTCGGTGCCGACTTCGCCGATCCGGTCCTCGGGGACGGTGTGCTGGCCTGGTGGCAGGGGGATGCCGCCGCCGCGGACGGGGAGCTGTGGGCGCTGGACCTGTCCTCGGGCGGCTCCAGCCCGGTGGACCTCGGGCCCATGTCCCGGGCGGCCGGGGCCGCCGCCGTGGACGACGGGGTGATCGCGTGGCTCGGGACCGACGGTGACGTGCGCGTGGCCCCGCTGTCCTTCGTCGATGCGGGGGTGCCCCGCGTGATCGGCACGAGTGCGTCCGGGGCCTTCAGCCCGGACGGCGACGGGGTGGACGACAGCTGGGCCCTGGACGTCGACGCGACCAAGGCGATCGAGGAACTCGACGTGGTCATCGCCAACAGCGACGCTTCGGTCGTGCGCACCCTCGTGGACAGCGGCGTGGCCGAACCCGGTACCGCCGGGGTGCGGGGCACCACCTGGGACGGGCTCGACACCCAGGGGCACGCGGTTCCGGACGGTGTCTACACCTGGACCCTGTTCGCCGCGGCCACGGACAGCACGAGCGGCCTGCTCACCATGGACGGTTCGGGCACCTACTCGGGACAGGTCAGCGTGTTGCGGTGGGGCGGCGCCGCCGTCGCCGGGCCGCCCGCGGCCACCGCGAGTCGCACCACCGGGCACGACGTCCCGGTCGCCCTGTCCACCGACCCGGTGCCTCCGGGCGTCACGATGACCAGCGACGTGCGCGTCTCCCGCCTCCTCGTCAGTCCTCGCGGGATCCGCACGCCCCGGCGTCCGGTCCTCGACCTGGGGTGGATGGCGGGGACGTCCAGCACGTCGCCCTGGTACGGCTCCGCGCTGCCGGAGGGCAGCACCTGGCTGTTCCGGGCCCGGGCCGCGGATTCCGTGGGCCACGTGTCCGGCTGGTCGTCCTGGGCGGCGTCGACGATCTCCATCGACGACCGGTCACCGCGCGTGGTGCGCTCCGGCTCGTGGACGGGGGCGACCGTCCCCCACGCCTATCGGGGCACCGTGTCCCTGACTCGTCAGGACGGTGCCGCCCTGAGCCTGTCTGCCCTGTGGACCGGTCGGGTGAGCGTGCTCGGTCGACGCTGCGCCACCTGCGGGGCGCTCGAGGTGGACGTGGACGGCGCGAGGGTGGCAACCCTCGACACGCATGCCGCCGCCACCGCGGACCGCTCCGTGCTCGCCACGATCGCCGTGTCCTGGGGATACCACCGCCTGCGCCTCGTGGCTCACCCCAGCCAGGGCAGGCCCGTGGTCGGGGTCGACGCGATCGGGATCACCGTGCCGCTGCCCTGATCCGGGCGCCGCCCGGATCGACGGGGCCCGGGAGGGGTCCGAGCGAGCACCGTCCCCGGCCTCGACGGGCCGTCCCCCCGGGACCACGGCCGCACCCCCGCGGCCCAGACCCGTCCGGTCGCGGGCTCCGGCCGGCTGAGCAGGGGGCCCTGGGCGCAGGCCGGGCTCACGCGGTCCGCCTCGGGGCCGAGGCCCGGCGGTTCAGCGAGGTCAGCGCCGCCGCGACGAGGAGTACGCCCTCGTCGCGCAGCACGAGGTCGGCCCCCTGACCGATCAGCTCCACGATCTGCTGCGCGCCGGCCGAGGAGGGCACCGTGACCAGCAGGCCCGCCGCCGGGAAGCGTGCGCGCAGGGCCGCGACCGTACTCGGTGCGGCATTGCTGGCCCAGACGAGGTCCGGTTCGGATTCCGTGGCCAGGGCCTCCGGCAGCGGTAGTTCGATCACGCCGGTGTCGGGTCCGAGCTGTGCGCCCAGGGTCGGCTGAGCCGAGAAGGCGCGGGTGACGTGAAGTGCGAGTCGGCTCATGACTCGAGGTAACCCGGTCGTGCTGGAGTGGCTCTGCCCGCTGCCTGGGAAGAAGCTGGATACTCAGGCGGGTCCGGGGTCGGCGGCCAGAACGTCGTCGGCGTCGATGATGCGGTAGGCGTAGCCCTGCTCGGCGAGGAACCGTTGCCGTTTCGCGGCGAAGGCCTGGTCGTCGGTGTCCCGCGCGACGATCGCGTAGAAGCGGGCCGCCCGGCCGTCCGCCTTGGGCCGCAGCAGTCGACCGAGCCGCTGCGCCTCCTCCTGGCGGGAGCCGAACGCTCCCGAGACCTGGATCGCCACGCTCGCCTCGGGCAGGTCCACGGAGAAGTTGGCGACCTTGCTGACCACGAGCGTCGTGCGTTCCCCGCGGCGGAATTCCTCGAACAGCTTCTGCCGCATGGCGACCGAGGTCTCCCCCTTGATCACCGGGGCGTCCAGGCGCCGTCCCAGGTCGTCGAGCTGGTCCAGGTACTGGCCGATCACCAGGGTCGGTTCGCCCGCGTGCTGCCGGGTCAGCGCCTCGACCACCCGCGACTTGTCCGCCGCGGTCGCGCAGAGTCGGTAGCGCTCGTCCGGCTCCGCGGTCGCGTAGATGATCCGGTCCTGCTCCGGCAGGGTCACCCGCACCTCGACGCAGTCCGCCGGCGCGATGTACCCCTGAGCCTCGATGTCCTTCCAGGGCACGTCGTAACGCTTGGGCCCGATCAGCGAGAAGACGTCGCCCTCCCGGCCGTCCTCCCGGATCAGGGTCGCGGTCAGCCCCAGCCGGCGCCGGGCCTGCAGGTCCGCGGTCATCCGGAAGATCGGCGCCGGCAGCAGGTGCACCTCGTCGTAGACGATCAGGCCCCAGTCGCGGGCGTCGAGCAGCTCCAGGTGGGCGTAGACGCCCTTGCGGCGGGTGGTCATCACCTGGTACGTGGCGATGGTCACCGGGCGGACCTCCTTGCGGGACCCGGAGTACTCGCCGATCTCCGCATCGGTGAGGGTGGTCCGTCGCAGGAGCTCCTCGCGCCACTGACGGGCTGAGACGGTGTTCGTGACCAGCACCAGCGTCGTCGCCTGCGCGGTGGCCATCGCCGCGGCGCCCACGATCGTCTTCCCGGCGCCACAGGGGAGCACCACGATCCCCGAACCCCCGTGCCAGAAGCCGGCGACGGCGTCCCGCTGGTACCCCCGCAGCGCCCAGCCCTCCTCGCGCAGGGCGATCGGGTGCGACTCGCCGTTCACGTAACCGGCGAGGTCCTCCGCCGGCCAGCCCAGCTTGAGCAACACCTGCTTGAGGGTGCCGCGGCTGCTCGGGTGCACCACGACGCAGTCGCGCTCGAGCCGCGCGCCCACGAGCGGGATGACCTTGGGGCTGCGCAGGACCTCCTCCAGCACCGGGATGTCCAGGGCCTGCAGGACCAGTCCGTGCGTCGGGTGCTTGAACAGCTGCAGCCGCCCGTACCGCGCCATCGTCTCGGCGATGTCGACCAGCAGCGCATGCGGCACGGGGTACCGCGAGTACTCCAGCAGGACGTCGATCACCTGCTCGGCGTCATGGCCGGCGGCCCGAGCGTTCCACAACCCCAGGGGGGTGAGCCGGTAGGAGTGCACGTGCTCGGGCGCCCGCTCCAGTTCGGCGAACGGTGCGATCGCGGTGCGGCAGGCGGGCGCCCCCGGATGGTCGACTTCCAGGAGCAGGGTCTTGTCGCTCTGCACGATCAACGGACCGTCGGTCACCGTTCTGCCTCCCGCATGTACCGGCTTGGGGACCCCAGCCACGTTCCGGCCTTCCGGTCCCGTCCCAGGGGGTGGCTCGGTGTCGAGGCGCGGCCACGCCTTCCGGCAGCGTACCCGGGGTCGGGCGACCGCGAGTCTCGACGATCGTGCCGGGAGCCACCGGCACGGGGGCAGTTCCGGCGGGAACGTGCGCGGGAACTGCCTGCGCGGTGACCCGGTGCACGCACGCTCAGCGGGCGGTGTCTTCGACGGGGGCGACCGGTGCGACGGGTGCGACCGCGGTGACCCGGTGCACGGAATAGGTCTGCAGGGTGTCGTCGCCGCGGTCCACCGCGGTGATCCGGCCGTCCTGCACCCGGACCGGGGAGACCAGCACCTGGCGGATCTGGCCCCTGGGCTCGACGTAGCCCAGCCACACGGTGGTCCGGGTACGCACCGCCTCCCGCACGGCGTCGAGTACCCGGACGGGGTCCATCGGCACCAGGGAGCCGGGGGCGGTCGCGGCGTCGCGTGGTGCCGTCCCGTCCTCGCCGCCGGTCCCGCCCTCGGCCCGGTCGACCGCTCGCAACGCGCCCACCAAGGCGGTGAGCACCGGGCCCGTGGGTCCCGCGGGCAGCGCCCGCACGGGGGCGGGGGCCGCCCGCGGCGGGGTCCGGCGCACCGCGTCGTGCCGCACGAACAGGTCGCCGTCCGCGGTCTCGGCCGCGGGAGCCAGCCCCATCGAACGCAGGGTGGCCAGCACGCTCTCGGGCGGGACGCTCGCCGCGAGCACCGTGGGCGCCAGCCGCCGCAGGCCCAGCCCGGCGGCCCGACGATCCGCGAGGAGCTCGCTCAGGGCCGCCTCGTCGTCGGCACGCAGGACGGTGGTCACCGGGGACACGCGGATCTTGCCGTGCCGCCGGGCGACGTCGCGGATCAGGTACTCCAGCGGCTGCGGCACCGGGGTCGGCGAGTGGCCCGCGAGCAGCCGGAGCAGGTCGTCGGCGTTCGCCCCGTGGTCCAGGGCCCGCCGTACCGATTCCGGGGTGAATCGGTACACGGTCGCACCGCCACGGCTGTCCACGTCCGCGACCAGGGCCAACTGCCGGGCGAGCCACTGCTGCAGCGGTCCGGGGGCCACCGCGGTCAGGTCCGCCTGGAGCAGCACGTGGTCGATCGGGGAGGGCAGGTCGCCGTCCAGGATCCGGACGACCCCGGCCGCGCCGTCCGTCCCGACGGGCGACGGCAGCTCGCGCACCGGCGGCCAGAGCTCCTCGTCGGGGTCGTCGGGGTCGCCGGTCCGGTCGAGGACCGGCTCGATCGACTCCAGCAGCGCCCGCCCGTAGCGGGACAGGGCCCCCGCTCCCGTGATCCCGAGCCAGGCGGCCTCCCGCAGGACCCAGGTGAGCAGGCGGTGTCGCATGGTGCCCGCCCGGCGAGGGCCGTCCCAGTCGAGGCGCCGGCGCAGTGACTCCGCGTCGACGGCGAACCGTCCCGCACCGTCCGCCGAACGGGCACGTCCCGCGCGACCGGCCTTCCGGGTACCGGCGGCCGGCACCGAGCAGGGGACGGCACGAGCACCCTCGGCCGCCTCGGCCAGCCGGCGCAGCGCCCACCCCCGCACCGCCGCCGCGTCCGTGCGGTCGAGGTCCGGGCCGAGCACCGTGCGTGCGGGGACCCCCTCCTCGCGGATGCCGGCGAGTCCGGGCACCCGGGTGGTGGTCAGCCAGCGGACGGCCAGCAGCAGCCAGCGCTCGGCGGTGGACCGTTCGCGCCAGTCGTCGAACGCCGGCGTGGGTGCCCATCGGGGATCGGCCTCGCCGTCGTCGGCGATCAGCCCGCTCAGCCAGGCGAGCTCGACCACGAAGGCCGCCGTCTCCTCGTCGACGCCGAGCAGGGTCGCGGTGCGCCGCAGGTCCCGCACCCCGAGGCCCCCCGAGCGCAGGACCGCGGGTGGCGTCCATCCCCAGGCCTCGCCGAGCCCCGCGACGTGCTGGACGATCTCCGCGATCGCGGCCAGGGCCGCGGTGTCCGCCCTGGCGGCGGGGCAGACGGTGCCGGCGAGCGGTTCCGGGGACGGTGCCTGGGCGTGGTGCACCCGGCCGCCGCGCAACGCCAACCCGATCTCGCGCGGCAGCACCACGTGGCCGGGATCGGCGACCGCGAGCAGTCCGCGGGCGAGGAGCCACTCCACGGGACCGGAGGCGGTGGCCGAGCGCACCGGGCGGTCGGCGTCGGGAAGACGGCCGGACGGCGGACCCCAGGTGAGGTGATCGAGAACCTGCCGGGCGCCCTCGGGGGCGTGGCCGAGCAACTCCTGCAGGACCTGCTCGTCCCCCAGATGCTCCGCGAGCCGGACCAGGGCGGTGTCTGGGTCGGCGGTCGGTGGCCGGCCGAGGTCCTCGAGCAGTTCCGTGAGCCGGCTCGGGGACCGGCGCCCGAGGGCCTCGGCGAGCGGCGGACCGAGCCCGGCGGGATGGGGTTCGAACAGGTCCCGGGCTGCGCGGACGAGGTACAGGCGGCGTTCGGAACCCCAGAGCAGACCCAGCCGGCGCAGCCGCGCCAGCACCGGGTCCGCATCGGCGCCCCAGCGGCGGCTCACCGCGGTGGCGGTGGTCGGCTCGGGCAGCACCACGAGCACCTCGAGCACCTGCAGGCTCGCGGTGTCCAGGCCGTCCACCACCCGTTGCACGCTCACCCGGCCGGCGGCGCGGGCCGCGAGGGCCGACAGGTCGGCAGGCACCGGGACGGTGAGGTCGGGGCGCTCGCGCAGCAATCGCGCCAGCTCGGCATCCGCGCGGCCGCGCAGCTCCTCGGCCAGGCTGCGGGGGGCCGCGGCGGACCGGGGTGAGGTGTGCGGCGCCGTCGACATCCCTCCCACGGTACGCAGCCTGCGCGGTGGCCGTCGCCCGGTCCTGTTCCCCGGCGTGCCGGGCAGGCCGGGGAAGGGTCCCGGTCCGTCCAGCGCCGGGCCCGGGCCGGTCCACCCGCGCCGGGACCGGTCGTCGTCCGCACGCTCCGGGACCGGTGACCCGCGCGGCGATTGCCGTATCCCGCTCTCGGCGTGGTCCCAGCGTCTTCACAGGATCGACCTCCAGGATCTTGTGAAGAAAGGACACCCGGACCTTGTCCGGGGGCGCCTCTCCGGGCAAGATCACAGCGCTCGCGAGTGTGGCATAAGTCCCTTTGGCGCATTAAGGAGCACTATGAGCCCGCAATCTCCGGTCAGCCCTCGCCGGCTCGCCCCGCCACGCTCGGCTCCCGTCCGGACCTGGACGCCGAACCTGCAGCAGGCCTACCGGGGCACCGAGGCGATCGCTGCGCTGTTCGGGCTCTGGCTCGGGGGCGCCGTGGCCGTCTGGTGGTTGACCGCCTCGGCCCACTGGTGGCGGTCGACGAACCGGACCGAGGTCGCGCTGAGCGAGCTCACCGGCCTCGTCGGTGTCGCGCTGCTCCTGGGGGCCGTGTTGCTCGTCGCCCGCGTGCCCTGGCTGGAACGCACCCTGGGGCTGGACGGCCTGACCGTCTGGCATCGCCGGATCGCCCCCTGGGGCGCTGGTCTGGTCACCGTGCACGTGGTGTCGGCGATCCTCGGCTATGCGGGACTCAACCGCTCCGGCCTGCTCCCGCAGATGTGGTCCTTCGTGACCTCCTGGCCGGACATGCTGCCCGCCTACGCGGGCTTCGTGCTCCTGATCGCCGCCGGGGTCACCTCCTGGCGGCGGGCCCGGCGGAGGTTCCGGTACGAGACCTGGTGGGCCGTGCACCTGTACAGCTACCTCGCGATCGTGCTGTCCCTGCTGCACCAGATCCACGCGGGAGCGGCGTTCACCGGCGGCACGAGTTTCGCGCGGTTCGCGGAGCTGGTCTGGATCACCGCGCACGTGGCGGTGCTCGGCGCCGTCGTGCTCTTCCGGATCGGTCTGCCGGTGATCCTCAGCCTGCGCCACGACCTGCGGATCCATTCGGTCATCCGGCAGGGGCGGGGGGCGATCTCGGTGATCCTGTCCGGTCGCGATCTCGACCGGCTGAGGTTGGCGGGAGGGCAGTTCGCGCAGTTCCGGTTCGCGCGGGGTGACCTGTGGTGGCAGGCGCACCCGTACTCGATCTCGGGCCTGCCCTGGCGCGACCGGATGCGCATCACCATCGCGGAGGGCGGGGACCACGCGGCGGCCGTCGCGACCCTGCGTCCGGGTACGCGGGTCTGGTTCGAGGGGCCGTACGGAATCTTCACCGCGGACCGGCTCGAGGCGGGCAACCGCGTGCTGCTCGTCGCGGGTGGGGTGGGCGTCACCCCGGTACGCACCCTCCTGGACGACCTGCCCCGATCCGCCCGGCCCGTGGTGGTCTACCGGACGCGTGAGGAAGCCGACGTGCTCTTCCGGGAGGAACTCACCGATCTGGTCCACTCGCGGGGCGGGCAACTGCACGTGCTGGTGGGCTCGCGCGTGGAGCAGCCCCTGGACGGGCAGCGGCTGCGCCGGCTCGTTCCCGACCTCGCCCGGCGCGACGTCTACGTCTGTGGCCCTGAGCCGCTGGTCGAGGCGGTCCGAACCGCGGCGGCGCAGGCGGGGGTCCCGAGTGCCCGGGTGCACGTCGAGGAGTTCGCCTGGTGAGCTCGACGGCAAAGCAAGGGTGTGTCGGGGTGCGGACACGAAGAAATGGAGTCGAGATGCGCAGGGCAGTGATCGTGATCACCGCGACCGTGGCCGGGACGACCGGCGTCCTGACCTACCATCCCGGCCTCGGCGGGCACCCTGGCACGAAGAGCAGCGCGAGCGCCGGCGGGACGACCGCGGGCAGCGGTCAGGGCCGGTCGGGCACCACGACCGTCACGTCAGGATCCGGAGGGTCGTCGGACGGCTGGGTGACCGGTTCGGCCGTGGACATGCCGTACGGGACGGTGCAGGTGAAGGTGCTGTACACCGGGGGCAAGATCTCCGATGTGCAGACCGTGCAGCTGCCGACCGACGGCCACTCGCAGTTCCTGAGTCAGCAGGCCGCGGCGGTCCTGCACGACGAGGTGGTGCAGGCGCAGTCCGCGAACGTGGACATGGTCTCCGGCGCCACCTTCACGAGCACCGCCTACCTGCAGTCGCTGCAGTCGGCCCTGGACGCCCACCATGGCTGAGGGCCCGGCGGCGAGCCCCTCGCGTGAACGTCTCCTGCGCCGGGCCGAACCGGTGATGGGCACGGTGTTCTCCTTCGCCGTGGTGCTGGGACGTCCTGCGCCCGATCAGGTCCGTTTCCGGCCCGCGGGGGCCTCGAACCCGGACGAGCCGGCCGCCGAGGAGGCCATCGAGGAGGCGATGCGGCTGCTGCGCGCCGTCGAGGTCGCCTGGAGCCCGTACCGCACGGACAGCCTGGTCGCGCGCCTGCGCCGGGACGAGGTGGTCACGGACGCCGCGGGCGTCCACGGCCTGGAGGACGTGCTGGCCCGATGCGAGGCCGCGCTGCGGGCGACCGACGGCGCCTTCGACCCGTGGGCCGTCCCCAGGGGATTCGACCCGTCCGGCCTGGTCAAGGGGTGGGCGGTGGAGCGGGCGGTGGACCTGCTGGTGCGGGCCGGACTGTCGGACGTCGCGATCGGCGGCGGCGGGGACGTGACCGTGCGGGGACGGGCACCCGGTCGCCGTGCGGGCTGGGCGGTCGGGATCCGGGACCCGCAGGACGCCACGCGGGTGCTGGGCCGGGTGGAGCTGGTGGACGCCGCGATCGCCACCTCGGGCATCTACGAGCGAGGACGGCACATCGTGGACCCCCGCACCGGACGGCCCGCGGAACGGCTGATCGCGGCCACGGTGGTCGGACCCGACCTGGCTTGGGCGGACGCCCTCTCCACCGGGGTTCTGGCCTGCGCCGACCCGGATCCGCGCTGGCTCGCGCACCTGCCCGCCTACCGGGCCCTGGCGGTGGACGGTCAGGGGTGCGTGCTCGGCCGCCTGCGGGACGAGCTGGTGCCGCTCGCCGCGTGAGTGATGCCCTGCCGCGCCCGCCCCGCGCCCTGGCCCGAGCCACCTCCCGCCGCGCCTGCCCCGTCCCGACGGGCTCGTCCGCATCCTCGGTAGCGTGACCGGATGCGGATCGGGATCGTGGTGCTGCCGCTGGAGCGGTGGTCGCAGCAGGCACAGCAGTGGCGGCGCGTCGAGGAGTACGGCTTCGACCACGCCTGGACCTACGACCACCTGCTCTGGGACCCCCTGGCCGGGTACCCGTGGGGGGCGACCGTCCCGAGCCTGGTCGCCGCGGCCGGCGTGACCACGAGGATCCCGCTCGGTACCTGGGTCGCCTCGCCGAACTTCCGGCACCCCCTGCCCTTCGCCCGCGAACTCGTAGCCCTGGACGACATCAGCGGTGGCCGGGCGGTGCTCGGCGTGGGGGCGGGAGGAACCGGCTCGGACGCGCGTCTCGTCGGCGTGCCGCCCCTGTCCCCGAAGGACCGTCTCGCGCGGTTCGAGGAGTTCCTGACCGTGGTCGATCTGGCGCTCACCGGCGCCGAGGTGCGTTGGTCCGGGCGCTTCTACACCGTGGACGCCCCCGCGCAGACCCTCCCGTGCGTGCAACGGCCGCGGTTGCCGTTCGTGGTGGCCGCGAACGGGCCCCGGGCGATGGCCCTGGCCGCGCGGTTCGGCACCGGCTGGGCGACCAGCGGCCGGCCGCGGCGTGAGGACGGTGACGAGGCCTGGTGGCAGGAGATCGCCGGGCTCTCCGCGCGGTTCTCCGAGGTCCTCGAGAGCGAGGGCCGGGATCCCGGTTCCCTGCGGCGGCTGCTCTCGCTGGACTCGGCGCCGACCTTCTCGCTCACCTCCCTCGAGCACCTCCACGAGGGGGTGGGTCGTGCCGCGGCGGTCGGTTTCACCGACGTGGTGATCCACTGGCCGGTACCCGGGGCCCCCGTTTATGCCGCATCCGAGGACATCCTGGACAGGGTCGCCGAGGCGCTCCCGGCCCTGCGGGCACTGGGCGACTGAGCGAGGACGACCGGATTTCAGGTGATCCGGTGTCAGGTCACCTCTGGGCTGAACCGAAGCTCATGTGGGAGAGTGGTGCACCCACCCGGAGGCGGTGTGATCACGCTCTTACGGAGCGTTGACATCTCGACTCGACGATCATGACGCAGAGGTCTGAACGTGCCCACTGGCAAGGTGAAGTGGTTCGACGCCGACAAGGGATTCGGCTTCCTCGCCAACGACGCAGGTGGCGAGGTCTTCGTGCATGCCTCGGCACTGCCGCCCGGGACGACGTCACTCAAACCCGGTGCCAAGGTGGAGTTCGGGGTGGCGGAGGGTCGTCGGGGTCTGCAGGCGCTCTCGGTGCGCGTGATCGACCCCCTGCCCTCGGTCGCCAAGGCCACGCGCAAACCCTCCGAGGACATGACCGTCATCGTCGAGGACCTGATCAAGCTGCTCGACGGGGTGTCGAACACGCTGCGTAGAGGGCGCTACCCGGATCGGACCGCCGCCCGCAAGGTGGCCTCCGTGCTCCGCGCGGTGGCGGACGACCTGGAGGCCTGACCGGGCCGGGTCGGCCCAGCCTTGGGACGGCCGCGAACGGTGGGGAGAGCCTCAGCGTGGCTCGTCCGGCTCGTCCGCGGCCGTCCGGCCGGTGCGATGGCTGCGACTCCCGCTCCCCGGGCCGATGCGGCCGGCAGGGTCGGCAGGACGGGTACGTGCCCCCGAACCGGCCGAACCCGTGCGCCCCCCGGCACCGGATCCGCCGGTGCTCCCGCGCGCGGCGGCGGCGGAGGGGCGTTCCCGGTTCAGCACCCACAGACCCGAGGAGGCCACCGCGCCGCCGAGGGTGGCCACGGAGGCGAGCCCCAGCCCCCAGGCCCCCGACAACGGCAGCCAGAGCCCCGCGAAGCCCCCGGCCACCCAGGCCAACTGCAGCACGGTCTCCGATCGGGCGAAGGCCGAGGTGCGCACGTGCTCGGGGACCTCGGACTGGATCAGCGCGTCGAGGCAGAGCTTGCCCAGGGCCTGGGTCAGTCCGGCGATCAGGGCCACGGTCATCACCGGCAGGAGCCCGTACTCCCAGGCCGCCCAGCCCGAGGCGAGGGCGGTGAGAAGCACCAGGACGACGGCCAGTCGGTGCGGCCGCAACCGGCGCAGCAACCCGCCCAGGGCAGTGCCAACACCACCCCCGACCGCGGCGAGGACGACCACGAGCACGACCGCGGTGGTGTCCTTGAGACCGCCCAGCGGATGGGTGCGCAGCCGGAACGCCAGGAAGAGGGTCAGGAAGCCGGTGAAGGCCCGCAGCGCGGCGTTCGCCCGGAGCGTGAGGACCACGCTGCGACCGATCGCCTGACCGGTCCGCCCCGGCCGGGAACCACGTCCGGTGTCCTCGTGATCGCGGTACCGGTCACCGCTCACGGGACGTACCCGCACGATCCTTGCCCCGACCTCCCCCTCGGTGGTGTCCACGCGGGCCGGCAGCACCAGCGCGAGGGCGGTGGCGAGGGTGAACACGATGAAGGCGACGCGCATCGTGAACGAGGGGGACAACGAGTTGAGTCCCGCGCCGAGCGGACCGGCCACGGCCATGGCGAGCACGCCGGCCATGGAGATCCGCGAGTTGGCGGCGACGAGGTTGATCTCCGGCGGGAGCACGCGGGGGACGGCCGCGGCCCGGGTCACGATGTACGCCTTCTGACAGACCAGGAAGCCGAAGGCGGCCGGGTAGAGCCGCAACTGCCCCTGCGAGGTGCTGGCGTGTGAGATCCCGTCGGCCATGACCCAGGCCAGGAATGCCCGCACGATCATGGTGGTGGCCATCGCGTAGCGACGGCCGCGGCGGAGCCGGTCCAGCAGCGGGCCGATCAGCGGTGCGAGCACGATGAACGGCACCATCGTGATCAGCAGGGACGTCGCCACGCGGCCGCGGGCCTGGCCCGAGGGCACCGCGAAGAAGATGGTGGTGGCCAGGGCGGTGACCACGAAGGTGTCCGCGATGGAGGCGACCAGGTGCAACTCCAGCACCCGGGCCAGTCCCGACGGGCCTGCGCCGCGTGCGTGGGTGAAGGAGCGGATCGCCCGCAGGAGGGCCTGCAGGCCGAGGAAACCCGCGCGGCCCGCCCGCGCCCCGCCGGCCCCCACCTGGCGTGCCGTGTCGGCGAGCCCTCGCCGCTCGTCGTCCGTCCGCGCGGGCAGCCGGTCGTCCCCGTCCCAGTCGTCGCCCGAGTCCCGCTCGTCCCGCCTGCTGCGGACGTCCCGGTCGTCCTCGTCCCAGTCGTCGCGATTGCCCCGGTCCTCGCGGTCCTGGCGGTCGCGCTCGTCGCGGCTCTCGCGGTCGGGTCGACGTCGGTGCCCGGCGTCGTCCTCGGGCGTTGGCCGTCGCCCGGCGCGGGGTTCGGGAGCGTCGTCCCGGATGCCGTCGGTGGGGCGATCGGTGGGGCGGTCCCCGGACTGCGGTCTCACGAGGTCATCCTGCCGCCTTGCGGTCCCCCGCGGGTCGGGACGGGTGAGACCGGCCACCGGGACCCGCCGACGCGGGGTGCGGTCGGGTGACGCGGGGCACGCGAAGGATGGGAGACAATCAGCGGGTGCCTGCTGCGAGCGTGGATGACACGAGGACCGACGTCCGGATCGAGGCCGGCGCGCCGGCCGTCACCCGAGGGCGGGTGAGCCGACCGCGTGCGCTGGTGCTGGACGCGGTCTGCGCCGCCGCGGTGGAGACCGCGCGGGCCGCGGCCCAGGAGGTGGCCGGCGAGGACGGGGTCGGCGAACACCTCGGGGCGGTGGCGGAGGCCGATCGCCTGGTGACGCACTCCTTCCGGAGCCTGGCGAAGGGCTACCGGGGGTGGTGCTGGGCGGTGACGGTGGCCCGCGCCCCACGGGCCCGACTGGTGACCGTCTGCGAGATCGCGCTCCTGCCCGGGGACGACGCCCTGCTGGCGCCGGCCTGGGTGCCGTGGTCGGACCGTCTGGCCCCGGGTGATCTGGGAGCCACGGATGCGCTGCCCTACCGGGTGGACGACGAGAACCTGGACCTCGGCTACGAGGTGACCGGGGACGAGGAGGCCGATCGGCTCGCCCTCTGGGAGCTCGGTCTCGGCCGCGCCCGGGTGCTCTCCCCGGTCGGACGCCGGGCCGCGGCGGAGCGCTGGTACGGATCGGGCCACGGGCCCACCGCACCGGCAGCCCTGCATGCGCCCGCGGCCTGTGCCAGCTGCGGCTACCTGGTGCGTCTCAGCGGAGGCCTGGGCCATCTGTTCGGGGTGTGCGCCAACGAGTGGTCACCCCAGGACGGTGCGGTGGTGAGTCTGGATCACGGCTGCGGTGCGCACAGCGAGACGGACGTGGAACGGCCGGAGCCGGAGCCGTTGGCTCCCCCGATCCTGGACGAGACCGGCGTGGAGGCCGTCGTGGTGGTGCGGGACACGGCTCTGACGACCGCCGCCGTGGCCGACTCCGGCGCGTCGCCGGACCAGGAGCAGGCGTAGGGGTGAGAGTGGGAACGTCGCGTGATCGTGCGGGACGGCCGTCGGTATCCGGCGAGGCGTCTCCGAATGGACACGGACGGTCACGAGGGGGGCTGTCACGAGCACCCTCTCAGAGGGGGTAAGCTATGTACCACAGCAAGCGCGAAGGAACCGGGAAAGACAAGCTCCCGAACCGGACGGACCGTGAGAACGGTGCTACGGAATGGAAGCAAGGAGCCGGAGCGGTTGCTGGCCGGAACGGAACACAGCCAGTCGGAACGTCGATTTGACTGAGGGAAGCGCCGGGGTTAAGTTAAACGAGTTGCCCTGATGCTGAGGCCGCTGGTGAGGCGGTGGATGGTCAGGAGCGCGTGTT
>CAZOWW010000088.1:0-25168 GCA_964583765.1 uncultured Kineosporiaceae bacterium | reverse complement strand
CCAAGAAGATCAACTGACTGCCGCTTGACAAGCTTCGGCATGGGATGTCTGACAGCACCCAGTCGCGGATCTCGGTCAGCCATGGGGGCAGTTGTGCCGGATACCCCATCTCCCGGCAGAGGGCCAGCACGAGCAGGGTCATCCGGTAGCGCATGAAGATCGGTAATCGAGCGGCCCACTCGGGCCGCAGTGGGAAGTGCGCGGTGTAGCCGGCCAGATAGGTGTCGATGAATGGCTGAATTCCTTGGGGGTCGGTCTGGCGCATCTGCCGGATCGGGTGCACGAGCGCGATGGCCAGGTCGGCGACGAACCAGTGCAGGCTGCAGACGTCGAAATCAATCACGGCCAGAGCCGTGCCGCCCTCGTTCGTGACCGGGCCGGTGTGGGCCAGCAGCAGGTTGCCGAGGTGCTGGTCATTGTGGATGACGCCGAACTCCGTCGAGTCCCGGGGCAACTCCGCGAACGCGGCCGCGAACTGCTCCCACAAGGGGGCGATCTGCTCGTCTCGACATGATGCCCGGAACTCGTCGATCTCCTTCTCCCAGGTCGGCATGTGTGGCCCGGGATCATGCCGGCTGGCCAGTTCGTGCATTCGTCCCATCGTGGATCCCCAGGTGTAGATCATGTCCTCCGTCCAGTCACCGGGTAACTGCAGGTGCCGACCGGGGACCTTGACGGTGAGGGTGCTCAGATAACTGGTCCCACCGCCAGGCAGCAGTTCCAGGTGGCGACCGGCGACGGAGGGCACTGACTCCGGGACTCGCATTCCGTGTTCGCGGAGGTAGGTCACGAAGCGAGCCCGTTCTTGCTCGCCGCGAAGGTCGCCCTTCAGCTGTTTGATCTTGAGGAAGCAGTCCCGGCCCCCTCGTCGGCAGGGGTAGACGACCCCGTCGGGTGCGCCACTGGGCCTCAAGGGCTGGAGCTGCTGCGGATCAAGGTCGAATTGCCGCGTGGCGGATCGAAGCACGTGCTCGGGGACGCCGATGACCATGGATGGGAGGGTAGGGGGCAGCCACGACAGGACACGGCCCTGCGCCTGGCGCTTCATCGGCACGCCGGAGCGCTCCTGACGCCACCTGCAGGCGCAGGGGGATCCTGCAGATCGAGCGCAGGCGCCCGTCGCGGCCGGCTGGTTCAATCGGTCACCGTGGAGTGGGAGTTCGAGGGTGAGGTCGTGCAGTGGCGCGGACCCGCGCCGTACTACTTCGTCGCCATGTCCGAGTCCGACAGCGCCGACCTCAAGGAGGCGGCGAGAGCGCTGATCTACTGGGGTCAGGTCCCGGTGCACGTCGTCATCGGGGACACCGAGTTCAGGACGGCGCTCTTCCCCAAGGACGGCCGCTACCTGGTTCCGCTCAAGGTTTCCGTGAGAAGCGCGGAGGGCCTGGACGAGGGTGATGTCGTGGCGGTGGCGCTGCGTCCCTGTCGGCCCCTCCCACGTCCCTGAACTCCACGTCCCTGATCCCCGTCTACCGCACGGCAGCCGGTGACAGGCACGCTCCTCGCCGCTGGTCCCACCGCCCGAAGTCGGCGCTCCTGGACGGCCCTGGTACTCCTCGCCCACCTCGGTGAGCTGTGGCATCCCTCGGCGCAGGGCGCTACGGAGCGTTACACCGCAGGCCCGGTCCCGGGGTGGTGAGGGGACGGATCGTGGATGGCCGAGCGGCGGATCCTCCCCGGACCTCGCCGCGGAGGCCGGTTGAGGGCCTGGTCAGGAGCGTTCCGGGGGAGGAGTCCCGGTTGTCGCAGACCCGGGGCAACGCCGGGTAGCGACACATCGGCGTGTTTCGAGTGATGCCCGCGGGTAACCGCTTCTCGCCGGCCTGATCACCCGGATCGACCGGACCTGGCTGATCGAGAGGTGGGGAGCGGTGAGTGGGATTCGGCGTCCAGGAAAGGACGGCACCTCCGGGGCCTGCACGGACTCGTCGGACCGTTCACCTTCCCAGGGGTGTTCGTGGCCCGAACACCTCTGGCGACGTGGACAGGTCGGCGAGGTGGACCGGGTGAACGCGGTCGACCAGGTGAACGGCGTGGACCGGATGAACGCGGTGGCTCGAAAGACGGGGGGCGTCCCTCGCATCCCCGGGGAGGCACGGACGTGAGGGTCCTCGTCTGGCATGTGCACGGGTCCTGGATGAGGTCGTTCGCGCAGGGGGCCCACGAGTACCTGGTGCCGGTGGTCGCGGACCGTGGCCCGTACGGGCGGGGACGGGCGGAGACGTACCCCTGGCCCGAGACCGTGCGCGAGGTGATCCCGGCCCAGTTGCGGGACGAGCCGATCGATCTCGTGGTGCTCCAGCGGCCTGCGGAGCTGAACCTGACGCGACTGTGGAGCGGGCGGCGTCCCGGGGAGGATCTTCCGGCCGTCTACGTGGAGCACAACACCCCGCGGTGGGACGTCGCCGGCTGGCGGCATCCGCTGGCCGACTTCCCCGGGCTGACCATGGTGCACGTCACGCACTTCAACGCGGCCGTGTGGGACTCCGGCAGCCTTCCGGTCCGGGTCATCGAGCACGGGATCCCCGACCCGGGACCGCTGGACGAGCCTCGGGCTGAGCCTCATCGAGGCGATGACCCTGGGGATGCCCGTACTCGTGGTGGCGGCCACCGCAGCGCCGGAGTCGGTTCCCCCGCATGCCGGGACCGTCACCTGCGACGTGGCGGCCCTGCGGGAAGCGGCCACCCGCCTGATGCACGAACCGGACCTCGCCCGGGCCCAGGGGAGGGCTGCCCGGGAACACGCCCTGAGCCGGTTCGGGCTGGCTCGCTTCCACCGTGACTGGGACCTGCTGATGGAGGAGCTGACGACGTGAGAATCGCGATGGTCTCCGAGCACGCCAGCCCGCTCGTCGCCCCCGGCGGCCGTGAGGCGGGGCGCCAGGGCCAGACTCCCCGGATCGTTCACGCGCACTTCTGGATGTCCGGGATGGCGAGCCGGGCCGCCTGCCAGGAGGTCGGCATCCCCCTCGTCCCGACCTTCCATGCCCTGGGTTCGGGCAAGCGCCGACACCAGGGTGAGGAGGACCCGAGCCCGGCGATCCGCATCGCCGCCGAACGGACGTTGCTCGCCCAGGCCGACGCCGTCATCGCCACCTGCACGGACGAGGTGCGCGAGCTGGACGCTCTCGGGGGACGCGCGGCCCGGATCTCGGTGATCCCCTGCGGGGTCGACCTGCGGACGTTCACGCCGGACGGGCCGGCCGTGCCTCGGTCCTCCTACCGTCACCGACTGGTCTGCCTCGGCCGGCTCGTGGCGCGGAAGGGCGTGGACACCGTGATCGCAGCCCTGCGCCGTCTGCCGGACGCGGAACTGCTGGTCGCGGGTGGTCCCCCGCCGTCCCAGCTGATCCATGATCCCGCTGCCCGGCGCCTGTGGGCGACCGCGGAGCGGCACGGGGTGGCCGACCGTGTCCACCTGCTCGGGCGCCTGGACCGTCCCCGGATCCCACGGGTGATCCGCTCGGCCGACGTGCTGGTGAGTGTGCCGGTCTACGAGCCGTTCGGGATCGTCCCGGTCGAGGCCATGGCCTGTGGTGGCCCTGTCGTCGTCTCGGCGGTGGGCGGCATGCTCGACACGGTCCAGGACGGTGTGAACGGCCTGAAGGTGCCTCCGGACGACGCGGCGGCGACCGCCGGGGCCGTGCGGAGCCTGCCGTCCGACCCGGAGCGTAGGGCCCGGATGGGCGCCGCCGCCCGCGCGGCCCGCCGGTACTCCTGGTCCGCGATCGCCGCGAGGACCCTCGCCGTGTACGACGCGCTACTGGCGCCGGATCGGTTCCGGCAGGACGCCATCGCGTACGCCGGTCCCGGACGGGCCGCCGGATGAGCGGGCTGCCGTTCAGGACTCTCGCCGAGCACGTCTCCTCCCTGCGGGACGCCCTCGATGACCTGGCCGGGCAGTCCCTCCGGATGGAGGCCTGGGCGGAGGATCTCGCCCGCCTGTTCGAGGAGGGCGGCCGGCTGCTCGCGGCGGGCAACGGGGGCAGCGCCGCGGCGGCCCAGCACCTCACGGCCGAGTTGGTCGGCCGGTTTGAGGACCCCTACCGGCGACCGCTGTCCGCGCTGGCCCTGCATGTGGAGACCTCCAGCCTCACCGCGATGGTCAACGACTTCGGGGGCGACGAGATGTTCGCGCGACAGGTCGAGGCGCACGGACGGGCCGGTGACGTCCTGATGCTCCTGAGCAGCTCCGGCCGTAGTGCCAACCTGCTCAGTGCCGCGCACCGCGCCCACCGTCTCGGGATCCGGGTCTGGGCGCTGACCGGCCCGGAGCCCAACCCGCTCGCGGCGCTCGCCGAGAGGGCCATCTGCGCGCAGGCGCATGCCGGCACCGCCGTCCAGGAGGTGCACCTGGTCGTCGTGCACGCTCTGTGCGCGGCCCTGGAACGCAGGTTGGCGTCCAGATCCGACCTCCACACCCTCCCGCGGCACCGGCCTCGACCCGGTCGAGGGCGCGCCAGTCGGCGCGGCGGGATCGGACCGCTCCCCGTCGTCTCGTCGCCCTGCCCTCGGCTGACCTCAGAGTTGCCTCCCCCTCGGATCTGATGGGTTCCTCCCCCTCGAACCTCAGGGTTGCCTCCCCCTCGGATCTGAGGAGTCCCTCCCCGGCGGACCTCAGGGGCGAGGGGGAGTGAGCGGCGGGCCGGGTGTCAAGCCCCGGGCACGCGGGAGCGTGCCCGGGTGGTGCAGGAACCCGCCCTGGAAGTGACCCGGCGAACGGCCGGGAAGTGACACAGCAAGTGACCTGAACCCGACCTCGGAGGTGGCAGCTGAGGCAGCACGAATCGTTCGGATCCCCGGAGAACGTGACCGGGTCCGACATCTCCTCGCGCCCGGTGTTCGTGACCGGAGGAGCCCGCGGGCTCGGCACTGCGGGCGCTGCGGCGCGCATTTCCCGCCGAGCCGGTGGTCCTCGCCGCGCCTGAGGCACCCGGGCTGCTCCTGCACGAGCAGGGGGTGGTGACGGATGTGATCCCGACGGTCGGACTCGCCGGACGTCCGCCCGGTCTGGGCTGGACCGGCCATCGGGCGCTGAATCTGCACGGTCGTGGGCCCGCCAGCCACCGGTTCCTGCTGGCGGGTCGCCCCGACGGGTTGACCGCGTTCGCGCGAGCTGACCTGCACGTGCCCGGGCCGCCGTGGCTGGAGAACGAGCACGAGGTGCACCGCCTGGCCGGGCTGGGTCTCCCGGTGTTGTTGACGGGGTCGGCGCCCGAACACGTGCTCACCGCCGCCGTCCGGGACGCCGTGCCGTACCCGGCTCGTGCCCAGGTCCGGGACGTCGCCGGGCGCACGGACCTGCCCACGTTGGCCTGACTGGTCGCGCAGGCCGCCCTGGTGCTGTGCGGCGACACCGGGGGCCCATCTCGCCACGGCCTACGGCACGTCCTCCGTCGTCCTGTTCGGCCCGGAACCGCCGTCCCGATGGGGCCCCCTGCTCGATCCTGACCGGCACCGGACGCTGGGGGCCTCATCACGGACCACGGATCCGAGGGCGCCGGACCCGTGCCCCGGACACGTGGACCCGTGTTCCCCGCAGGTGGACCTGCGGCCCGGACACCCGTGCCCGTACCCCACGCCCCCGCCCGCTTCACTGGCGAGGATCACGGTCGACGACGTGCTGTGCGCGGCTGAGGAGGTTCTGGCCTCGACCTGTGGCGTGGGAGCCGCGGAGGCGCTCGCGAGCCCCGCGGCGGGCAGGCCCGTCCGGGGCCCCGCCGGTGAACACGCCGCAGCATCGGGTCGTCCTCCGCGAGCACGGGGAGTGGAACCGGCGTGCTCGGGGCGTTCGCGATCGTCCTGTGCGCGCCGCTCGCCGTGGTGTTCGGCGCGAGCTGGTACGGCCCTCCGCCGCGGCACCGCTCCGATACCGGGACCGGTGACAGCTGGGCAGAGGGACGGTTCCCACCCGTGACGGATGCCAGGGAAGAACAGGTTTGGTGTCCGTTGTGAAGGGCATCACGCAGGTTGAGCCGGCCGCGCGTCGGAACGCCCGCGAGAGGACGACCATGACCGCCGACATCCCCTCCGACCTCCCCGCGAACGAGGACGTGATCATCGTTCTGGAACGGCAGCATGAGCGGATCAAGGAGTTGCTCGCTCAGGTGAAGTCCGCCCAGGGTGATCACCGCCAGCAGACCTTCGACGAACTCCGCACCCTGCTCGCCGCGCACGAGACCGCCGAGGAGATGGTGTTGCGGCCGGTGAGTCGCACCTACGCAGGGGGCGATGTCGCCGACGCCCGCAATGCGGAGGAGAGCGAGGCCAACCACGTGCTGGCTGATCTGGAGAAGCTGGACGTCGACTCGAGTGACTTCGAGCAGATGTTCGCCCGGTTCGCCGACGCGGTCGTGCAGCACGCCACGCACGAGGAACAGCTCGAGTTCCCCTCGTTGCAGGCTCTTCCCCAGGAACAGCGTGACCGGATGAGCCGTGCCCTGCTCGCCGCGGAGAGATTGGCGCCCACGCACCCCCATTCCGGCGTGACCGGTTCGCCGTCGGGGCAGCGGGCGACGGCTCCTCTGGCTTCCCTGCTCGACCGAGCGCGCGACGCCGTGCGTGAGGCCATTCACCACTGATCTGCGACACCGGACGGCAACTCGTCGCCGGGACGGGGCTCCTCGGCCGGTCGCCGGTCCTTGGCCGGTCGCCGGGGCTCCGCGGCCACCGCAGGCCCTGGCACCGTGGTCATCGACGTGCCCGGACGGGAAGCCCATGCCCGTGGCCGACCACGACGGTGGCGGCCGTTGGCGCGGCGCATGACGTGAAGTGCCCGAAGGATGAGACGCGCGAGGAACACGGAGGTGTCATGCCCCGCATCCGGGGGAAGGGCGACGACCCGCAGGAGCCGGAGGGGGCCGAACTGCCCAGCACGCTGCGGCGCTCTGATGTGAAGGCGCAGCGCACGTTCGCCAGCGCCCACCGTGCGGCCCTTGAGGAGTACGGCGACGAGACCCGTGCCCGTCGGGTGGCGTTCGCCGCGGTCAAGCACACGCACGAGAAGGTCGGTGATCACTGGGAACCCAAGCTCCGGCCCGGTCCCTCCGACGAGCACGCCGCCGCGGGGGGCCTCGACAACGACCTGCCGACCGCCGGCGGGGTCGACACCAACGCCAGCAAGGAGCACCTTCTGGGGCTGGCCCGGCGGCTCGGGATCCCGAAACGGTCGTCGATGACCAAGGCCCAGTTGGTGGACGCCGTCCGGCTGGCCAACGACCGGGCGACGAGAGCCGCTCGCACTGACGGAGGAGACGAGAGCCGTCCGCGCTGACACCGCCGGCCCGACCGGAGCTGCTTCTGCGCCGCTCTGACGTCCGCCGCTCCGACCGTTGTCGCTGCGTTACTCGCGTTGTCCGCCGCTCGCGTCGGCAGTAGCGCCGGCCCGATCGGCAGCAGCTCCGCCTCAAGGGGTCAGCCGACCTCGCGGATGCTCCGGGACGGGACGATGAGCCGGGACCGCCCCGTGGGGCGGTTCCAGCCGATCGCTGCTCTCCCCGGCGCTCCGGTGCCTCCGCGATGAGGCGGTGTGCTGTTCCCGCGGCCGGAGGAGAGGAGGATCAAGGAAGTCTCGCTCGAGGCGTCGACGAGTTCGCTCGACTGGTCGATGAGCTCCGTCTCCACCACCGTGTCGTCCTCCGCCTCCTGGTCCTCAGGCGGGTCGACGACGAACACCTCGACGATCTCGGTGGGGCCGACGGGGTCGAGCCCCGGCATGCCCAGATCCCGGAGCACCTCACAGTAGATGGGGGTGTCGTCCTCCTCGATCCGCCTGGTGGGTGCCGGCCTCCGCAGGCTGTCCGCCAGCGACGCCTGCCGACCCTCCGGCCTGGACTCCAGCTGGCAGTCGAAGAGCGACCCCTGCGGGCGGGCGGCCACGGACGCCGTCATCGCCCGAGGTGCCGGGGACAGCCGGTCGACCGGAGCCGGACCGCGCGCCACCGCTGGGCCTTGGGTGGGACCTTCGCTTCCCGACGTGGCCCACCAGGGCGGTGGTGCGGTCGTCGGCTCGATGGCGATGTCGCCCACGCTGTTCGGTCCGTTCGGGTACCCGGACGTCGTCATTCGTCCATCCCTTCCCCTGTCGGTCGCGACGTACGGTCACGATGACCGGTGGGGCAAGAGAAGGCCCGGTGCGGCCGACGCTCGGCAGAATGCCCTCCACCAGCACCGCTAAACCCGGCCAGGGGCGGGCGGAGGTGCGCCGACTGTCCCGACAGCCACCGCACGCCCTCGTCCACCGGGTCGTCGTCACTCCGCGTCAGTGGTTGGTCTTCTGCTCCTTGTCGTCGGACGAGGGCAACGTGCGGGTGTCGCGGAGCGCCAGGTACGGCTCATGTCCGCTGGGGAGCCCCGCCGACTCCGCCGCGAGACGTTCCAGTTCGGCGTCGAACTCGGCCCCGAGCAGGATCGCCAGGTTCGACACCCAGATCCAGATCAGGAGAACGATCGGACCGGCGAGTACGCCGTAGGTCCGGGTGTAGCGCCCGAAGCCGGCCACGTAGAGGCCGAAGACCACGGAGGCGACCATCCAGAGCAGGACGCCGAGCACGCCTCCGGGTGTCACCCAGCGGATTCCGGGTTGCCGGGCGTTCGGGGCCGCCCAGTAGAGGAGCGCCACGACCAGGATCAACAGGACCAGCAGCAGCAACCACTTCATGATCCCCCAGATGCTGACCACGGTGGGCCCGACGCCCATCGCGTCGCCCACCTGTCGTGCGATGCCGCCGCTGAGCACGAGCACGAGTGAGGACGCCGCCATGAGCAGCAGCACGGCAACCGTGATCACCATGCGGAGCGGCAGCGTGATCCAGACGGGGCGGCCCTCGGGGACGTCGTACACCCGGTTGCTCGCCCTGATGAAGGCCCCGACGTAGCCGGAGGCGGACCAGATCGCCCCGACGACGCTGAGCACGGCGGCGAACCCTGCGGCGCTCTGGTTCTGCTGCAGGTCCGTGACCGCGGTCCGCAGGATGCTGAAGGCTGCCGCCGGCATGAGGTCGTGCACGTCCTGCAGCGCCCTGGTCGTGGTGTCGTGGCCGACCATTCCCACGACGGAGCCCAGGAGGACGAGCCCGGGGAAGATCGACAGGACCGCGTAGTAAGTGAGCGCGGCCGCGGTGTCGCCCAGCTGGTCGTCCTGGAACTCCCGGACCGCACCGCGCAGGGCGGCTCGCCAGGCGTGCCGAGTGCGTCCTCGACGGGCCCTGGACGGACTCGGGTCCGGGACCTCGGTGTCGGGCTCTCGGGGCTCGGTCCCACCGGGAGAACGGGTCGTCGTCACCCCGGAGCACTACCCGCTGCGCGTGCTCCCATCTCCCGATCCGGGGCCGGATTCGAGCGACGTCGGAATCCGGGTGGAGTGTCGGGTTTCCCGGTACGGGTAGGGCTGCCTTCGGTCGGCGGAGCGGCCGTCCCTGGGCGAACAGCCTCACGGCGAAGAGCCCCGAGGTGAAGAAGAGCCTCACGGTGAAGGAGGGACGACATGCTCGGACGGCAGGAGTGCGCATCGGAGCAGGCGGTCGGACGGCGCTGGGCCGTGCCCACGCCGGGTGTCGCCGGAAGGCGGATTCAATGATCGTTCAGCGGCGTCTGATCCTCAATCTCCTGGCGCGTCAGCGCGATCCGGTGGGGCGGGCGCGCGCCCGGTGCCTGTTGTTGCCCGAGGTGTTCGACACGGACGAGTACCGCTCCGAGCTGGACTCGCTGGGCCTGGACACGCAGGGGTTGACGACGGTCAGGGACCGCGTGGGCGAGCACGACCCCGGGCAGCGCTCGGTCGGGTCGGGAGAGGACGGGGAGGTCCAGCACCCGCGCACCTCGTGAGCCCAGCTCTCCCGGTGAGCCCAGCACCGCAGCCTGCCCCGCCGGTCACCGCTCCCGAACCGGGGCAGGCAGAGCCAGTCGATCGACCCGGTCCGGCTGACGAGTGCCGCAGTGTGCCGATCACCGATCAGCGCGTAGTCCTCGATGAGCTTCGCCATCTCGCGCGATCAGCCCCGTGGGGCCGGGCAGGCCCGACCCGTGGTTCGTGCGGTCGCAGCGGTGGTTCGCGTCGTCGTCACCGGGCGCTCACCGTCGCGACGCGCGACGCCGCAGGCCCACTGCGAGGGCTCCGGCCGCCAGGGCCGCCGCCACCGCCCCGTGGTGCTGCGAGGCCCAGAGCTGGGATGAATGGCTCGTCGCCCGGTCGTCGAAATCCCCGTGCGCGCCGAAGTCCTCGTCCTCGTCCGACGGGTGGACGAGGTTCCCGGCGGCCTGGTCCGGGTCGCGGGGCTGGTCGGTCTGCTGGGAGGCGTAGCCGGTCCGGGCCAGGTATCGATCGAGCAGGCCGGGCGCCACCGCGTTGGCGATCAGGGTCGCCGCCGTGCTCGCCCCGACCCAGTACTCCCGGCGGTGCGGGTGATCGGCCGCGTACAGGACGGCGTGCGCCGCCACCTCCGGTTGGTAGATCGGCGGGACGGGTTGGGCGTGGCGCGGCAACCGGGACCGGACCCAGGAGAACTGGGGGGTGTTCACCGCCGGCAGTTGCACCATGGTCACGTGCACCTGACTGCCCTCGTGCAGCAGCTCGCAGCGCACCGACTCGGTGAATCCCTGGATGGCGTGCTTGGCACCGCAGTAGGCCGACTGCAGGGGAATCCCGCGGTAGGCCAGGGCCGATCCGACCTGCACGACCGCGCCCCGGTTACGGGGTCGCATCCGCCGCAGCGCCGCCATGGTCCCGTACACGTACCCCAGATAGGTGACCTCCGTCACCCGGGCGAACTCACCGGCGGAGAGCCGCTCCAGGGGCGCGAACACCGACGTGAAGGCGTCGTTCACCCAGACATCGATCGGACCCAGGGTGCGCTCGACCTCGTCGGCCGCGGCCTCGACCGTCGCGGGATCTGCGACGTCGACCGGGAGCGGCAGGGGAGTACCGCCCAGGGCGCTCACCTCGCGTGCCGCTGCCTCGAGTCCGGCCTCTCCCCGGGCGAGCAACGCGACCCGGGCCCCCTGCCGGGCCAGGCCCCGGGCGACCGCTCGTCCGACGCCTCCACTCGAGCCTGTGACCACCACCGTTCGCTCGCCGTCCGCCGGCTGTGAGTGTGTGCGCATCGGGTACCTCTCCCTCGGCTCGGGTACCTCCCCCGGTCCGTGAGCGTCCCTGCCCGTGGGGGACTTGGTCGAAACTCGCTGCACGGCTGATCCTGCGGTCGCGCGGCCGGCGACCGTGGTGCCGGCCGGTTGATCCGGTTGCAGGGCGGCAGGATTGGCGGGACGGTGCCTCGATGGATGTGACTCCCGTCACCCCCAATCCCGAGGACGGCGAAGCCTGCAAGGACGCCCGGACCTCCGGCGGAGCCCCGGGCGCCGGTAACCCGATGCCCCCCGGCAACCTGAGATCGCTCGGCGACGCCCGGGTGGAGGACGTCCGTACCCGCGTCTCCCGGTTCCCCACGCCAGCACCGGAGTCCGACGGCACGTTCACCTGGGACGCCACCGTTGCCGTCTGCGCACTCGTCTCCTGTGGTCCGGTCACCGGCCCGGGGTGGACGTACTCGTCCGTCGCCGACCGCCCTGGACACGGGATGAGGCTGCGCGAGGACGCCGCACGCTGTCGCATGCGCTGAGCGGATCGTCGGGACGCCCTCGCGCGCTGCGCGTTTCGG
Source organism: uncultured Kineosporiaceae bacterium (assembly GCA_964583765.1). Classification (GTDB taxonomy): domain Bacteria; phylum Actinomycetota; class Actinomycetes; order Actinomycetales; family Kineosporiaceae; genus CAZOWW01. The sequence goes on along the minus strand of CAZOWW010000088.1, from coordinate 13,514 downwards.
GTGGGGGTCCGGTGGTGCGCGCCGGAGGGTGACGGCCCGGTGGGTACGAGCGGGTGGAGGTGCGGTTGGACGGGGGCGCCGAGCGGATCCGGCGCGGGTTTGGCGGGCCAGGGGCGGGGTAGCAGCGGGGCGGTGCGGACGGCGTCGCGCGATGCATCGGTCGTTCAGGATCGCGGCCCGTCGCTCAGGACCACCGGGCAATCGGACAAAGGAGCGCGCAGTGGGCCGGATCGCGTCGGAGTCCCTGATCGAGCGCCTCGTGGAGTGGGGGGTGGACACGGTCTTCGGTCTGCCCGGTGACGGGATCAACGGGATCATGGAAGCCCTGCGCCGTCATCGCGACCGGCTGCGGTTCGTGCTGGTGCACCACGAGGAGGCGGCGGCCTTCATGGCCACCGGTTACGCCAAGGCGACCGGACGGCTCGGGGTCTGCCTGGCCACCTCGGGACCGGGTGCGATCCACCTGCTCAACGGGCTGTACGACGCCAAGCTCGACCACGTTCCCGTGCTCGCGCTCACCGGCATGCAGGAGACGTCCGTGCTGGGCACCGCCTACCAGCAGGAGGTGCACCTGGAGCACCTCTTCGCGGACGTCGCCGAGTACAACCTGGTGATCGACAACCCCAGGCAGCTGCCGGGTGTGGTGGACCTGGCGATCCGCACGGCCCTGGCCCGCCGGGGGGTCGCGCACCTGTCGATGCCGAACGACGTGCAGGTCGCCGACGCCGACCTCGACCCGTTCCAGCACGTGGCACCGGCGAACCCGCCGGCCACCTCGCCCACCTTCCTGCCGGTGTCCGGGTTGCCACGCCCGCAGGACCTCCAGGCCGCCGCGGAGGTGCTCAACTCCGGCGAACGCGTGGCGATCCTCGCCGGGACCGGGGCGCTGCACGCGCGGGCCGAGGTGCTCGCCGTGGCACAGGCGCTCGGCGCCCCCGTGATCAAGACCCTGCCCGGCAAGGCCGTGATCCCCGACGACTCGCCCTACAGCGTCGGCGGCATCGGACTGCTGGGCACGAGGCCCGGCGAGGAACTCGTCGAGGACTGCGACACCCTGCTCATGGTCGGGACAAACTTCCCGTACACGCAACACCTCCCGGCACCTGGGTCCGTGCGTGTGGTGCAGATCGAGGCGGATCCGGTCCGCGCCGGCAACCGGCTCCCCACCGAGGTGCCGATGATCGGGGACAGTCGGGAGACGCTCACCGCGCTCCTGCCCTTGCTGGAGCCGAAGTCCGACCGGTCCCACCTGGAGAAGTACCAGAAGGCGATGGCCGGCTGGCGGGGCGACATGCGTGACCTCGAATCGGCGCAGCGGTCCCCGATCGCCCCGCAGTACCTGATGGCGATGGTGAACGAGTTGGCCGCCGACGACGCGATCCTCACCTGCGACAGCGGCACCATCGCCACCTGGGCCGCCCGGCACTGGATGATCCGGGGTGAACGCCAGTTCTACCTCTCGGGGAACCTCGCGACGATGGCTCCCGGCCTGCCCTACGCCATCGCGATGCAGCACGCGTTCCCCGGCCGGCAGGTGATCGCCTACGTCGGCGACGGGGGCTTCGCCATGTTGATGGCCGAGTTCCTCACCGCGGCCCGCAACGACCTGCCGATCACGGTGGTGATCAACAACAACAACTCACTCGGGCAGATCCTCTGGGAGCAGATGGTGCTCGGGTACCCCGAGCACGGCGTCCGGTTCCCCGAGCCCGCGGCGGACTTCTCCGCCTGGGCGAGGGCATGCGGCGGCTTCGGGGTGAAGGTCACCGAACCGGGCGGCGTGCGCGCGGCGGTCGAGCAGGCCCTCGCCCACGACGGGCCTGCGATCGTCGACGTCGACGTCGACCCGAACGAGCCGCCGCTCCCCGGCAAGGTCTCGTACGGGCAGGCCCGCAAGTTCGCCACGGCCTGGCTGCGCGGGCAGCCGCACAAGGTGGCGATCGCGACCACCCTGTTCAAGGACAAGATCCAAAAACTGGGGAGGTGAACCCCATGGCAGAGCCCTCCACGAGCACGGGGCCTGCCGGCACGGACGTGCGCGGCCTGGTCGCGGATCTGCGGGCCCGGGTCGACGCGGAGGTCCGCTTCGATGCCGGTAGCCGCGGCGCCTACAGCACCGACGCCTCGAACTACCGGCAGGTGCCGATCGGGGTCGTGATCCCGCGCAGTGTGGAGGCAGGGGCCGAGACGGTGGCCGTGTGCCGGGAGCACGACGTCCCCGTCACCTCCCGGGGCGGCGGCACCAGCCTGGCCGGTCAGTCCTGCAATGTGGCAGTCGTCCTGGACTGGTCCAAGTACTGCCACCAGGTCGTCGGCATCGACGCCTCAGCCCGCACCTGCGTGGTCGAACCCGGGCTGGTGCTGGACTCGCTCAACGTCGCGGCCCGGGAACACGGCCTCATGTTCGGACCCCGTCCGGCCACGCACGACCACTGCACCCTGGGCGGGATGATCGGCAACAACTCCTGTGGCGCGACCGCGCAGGCCTACGGGAAGACCGTCGACAACGTCCGGCGCCTGGAGATCCTCACCTACGGCGGCCTGCGCACCTGGGTGGGTCCCCTCACCGATGACGAGTACGCCGCCGCCGCGTCGGCCGGGGACGACCGGGCGGGGATGCTGCGCCAGGTGCGCGACCTGCGCGACCGCTACGCCCAGGACGTCCGGGGGCGCTACCCGCAGATCCCCCGCCGCGTCTCCGGGTACAACCTCGACTCCCTGCTGCCCGAGTACGGTTTCGACCTCGCGCGGGCGCTGGTCGGGTCGGAGGGCACGTTGGTCACCGTGCTGCGGGCGGAACTGGCGCTCGTGCCGCGTCCCCCGGCCCACACCCTCGTCGTCCTGGGGTACCCGGACATCGTGGCGGCGGCGCGCGCCGCCCCGGTCGTGGCCCGGCACCGACCGGAGCAGCTCGAGGGGTTGGACGACCGGCTCATCGGGTTCGAGCGGGCACGCCGGATGTCCGCCGGCGGCCTGGGTCTGCTGCCCGGGGGCGGGGGCGGGGGCGAGGGCTGGCTGATGGTGATCTTCGGTGGGGACACCCGCCAGGATGCCGACGCGAAGGCCCAGGCGCTGCTGGACGAACTGCGGGGGACGGAGCACGAACCCACGCACCGTTTCTACGACGACGACGAGCACGAGCGGGAACTCGACGACGTCCGGGAGGTCGCGCTCGGTGCCACGGCCCGGGTGCCCGCCATGCCGGACACCTGGGAGGGCTGGGAGGACTCCGCCGTCCCGCCGGAACGGCTCGGGGACTACCTGAGGGACCTGCGCGCCCTGATGGACCGGTTCGGGTACGTCGGGGCCTCGCTCTACGGGCACTTCGGCCAGGGCTGCGTGCACACCCGGATCCCCTTCGAGCTCGTCACCCCGCGCGGCGTCGCCGACTTCCGCCGGTTCGTCGACGAGGCGGCCGATCTCGTGGTCTCGTTCGGCGGGTCGTTCTCCGGCGAGCACGGCGACGGCCAGTCCCGCGGCGAACTGTTGCCGAAACTGTTCGGGCCTCGCGTGATCGAGGCGTTCGAGGAGTTCAAGGGGATCTTCGACCCGGACAACCGGATGAACCCCGGCAAGGTGGTGCATCCGAATCCCGTGATCGGTCAGCTGAGGCTGGGCACGACCTGGCACCCGGACAGTCCGGCGACCCACTTCGGGTTCCCGGACGACGACGGTCGGTTCGAGCGGGCGGTCCTGCGGTGCGTGGGGGTCGGCAAGTGCCGGCACGACGGCGGCGGGGTGATGTGCCCCTCCTACCTGGTGACCCGGGAGGAGGAGCACTCGACGCGGGGCCGGTCCCGGCTCCTCTTCGAGATGCTCGGCGGTCACGCTGATTCCCCGGTCACCGCGGGGTGGCGGTCCCCGGAGGTCCGCGACGCCCTCGACCTGTGCCTGGCCTGCAAGGGCTGCAAGAGCGACTGCCCGGTGCAGGTGGACATGGCGACGATGAAGGCGGAGTTCCTCTCCCACCACTACCGGGGCAGGTTGCGGCCCAGGGCGCACTACAGCATGGGCTGGCTGCCGGCCTTCGCGCAGCTCGCGGCCCGGGCGCCCGGCCTGGTCAACGCGGGGACGCAGACCCCGGGACTACGACGCCTGGCGGCCCGGGCGGCCGGCATCGATCCCCGCCGCCGGATCCCGAGATTCGCCCCGGTCACGCTGCAACGGGCCGTCGCCGCCCGGCCCCCGCAGGCACCGGGAGTGCGCGGGGACGTCGTGCTGTGGCCGGACACCTTCACCAACCACCTGGCGCCACGCATCGGTGCGGCGGCCGTGCGGGTACTCGAACACGCGGGCTATCGGGTGGTCGTCCCGCCGGGCGCGCTCTGCTGCGGCCTCACCTGGATCTCCACCGGACAGCTGGCGACCGCCCGCCGCGTGCTGAGGCGAACGGTCCGCGCGCTGGCCCCCCACCTGCGGGCGGGGACGCCGATCGTGGGCCTGGAACCGAGCTGCACCGCGGTGTTCCGCAGTGATGCGCACGACCTCTTCCCCGGTGACCTCGACGTCCAGCGTCTGCGCGACCAGACCGTCACCCTCGCCGAGCTCCTGACCCGCACCCAGGGGTGGGAGCCCCCTGAGGTGAACGCGTCCGCGATCGTCCAGACGCACTGTCACCAGCACGCCGTCCTCGGTTTCCGGTCCGACACGGAGCTGATGCGTCGGGCCGGTCTGGATTCCGAGGTCCTCGACAGCGGGTGCTGCGGGCTGGCCGGCAACTTCGGCTTCGAGGCCGGGCACTACGAGATCTCGATGGCCTGCGCCGAACGCGTGCTGCTGCCCGCGGTGCGCGGTCGCGACCCGGACGTCCTCGTCCTGGCCGACGGATTCAGCTGCCGCACGCAGCTCGAGCAGTCCGGGGTCGGGGCGGTGCCGAGGCACCTGGCCGAGGTGCTCGCCTCGGCCCTCCGGTGAGACCACACGACCGACCTGCGGGCCCGAAGGAACCAGCGCTCGGCACACCCGGCAGGACCTGGCGCACCCGGCAGCAGGGGAGGAGAGGGGCATGGCGAGACGAGTCGTCGACGCCGTGGTCGTGGGGTCAGGTCCGAACGGACTGGTCGCCTCGATCCTGCTGGCCGAGGCGGGGTGGGACGTGCTGGTCCTGGAGGCGACCTCGCGTGCCGGTGGCGCCCTGGCCACGGTGGAACGTCCGGCCGGCTTCGCCGCCGAGGTGTTCAGCGCCTTCCACCCGCTCGCCGTGGCCTCGCCCGTGCTGAGCGGGCTGGAGCTCGAGGGCCACGGACTCTCCTGGCGCCATGCCCCGGTGGTTCTCGCCCAGCCGTTCGGACCGTACGACGAGGCCGAGGCCGAGCGGGCGGCCGTCCTGCACCGCTCCGCGGAGGACACGGCGGCCGCCCTGGACGCCGATGCGAGTGGCGACGGGGAGACCTGGTTGCGCTTGGCCGCGCAGTGGCGCCGGTGGCGTGATCCCCTACTGCGTGCGCTGCTCGGGCCGTTCCCGCCGGTCAGGTCGGCGCTGGCACTACTGCGTCGGGTGGGCACGGCCGACGCGCTGCACCTGGCACGGATGCTGGCGATGCCCGCCGACCGGTTGGGCGCCGAGCTGTTCCGGGGCCGTGCCGGGGCGATGCTGATCACGGGGAACGCCATGCATGCCGACATCCCGGCCGTCGCCACGGGCAGCGGGGCGTTCGGCTGGTTCCTGGCAATGCTGTGCCAGGACGTCGGTCTGCCGGTGCCCGCCGGTGGCTCCGGACAGTTCGCGCGGGCCCTCGTCTCCCGTGCCAGGGCTGCGGGCGCGGAGATCCTCGTCCGGAACCCGGTGAACCGGGTGGTGGTCGGGAACGGCCGGGCGCTCGGTGTGCTCACCGAGGCCGGGAACGCGGTCCGGGCGCGGCGGGCCGTGGTGGCCGACGTCCCCGCACCGGCGCTCTACCAGCGGCTGCTGGACGAGGCGGTGCTCCCGGCCCGGGTCCGCGCCGATGTGCGACGGTTCCGGTGGGATCCGCCGACGGTGAAACTGAACTGGGCCCTGTCCGGCGCCGTGCCGTGGCGGGCGACGGAGGTCTCGAAGGCAGGGACCGTGCACCTCGGGGCCTCCGGCGCCGACCTCGCGGAGTGGTCCGCGGACCTGGCGAGCGGCCGGATGAGCCCCCAGCTCTTCCTGCTCCTGGGCCAGATGGCCGTGGCCGACCCCGACCGGGCACCTGCGGGGGCGGATTCGGTGTGGGCCTACAGCCATCTGCCGCGCGACCTCGCCTCCCACCGCAGGTCTGCCCTGGCCAGGGAGCTGGCCGTACGGATGGAGGACTGCGTGGAGGCGCACGCGCCAGGCTTCCGCGACCGGATCCTGGACCGCTGGGTCCAACTGCCGGAGGAACTGGAGAGTGAGGATCCCAGCCTCGACCGCGGCGCGGTCAACGGGGGGACGGCGAACCTGTACCAGCAGGGCCCCTTCCGCCCCCTGCCCGGGCTGGGCCGGGCCGAGACCGTGGTACCGGGCCTGTTCCTCGCCGGCGCGAGCGCCCATCCCGGCGGTGGGGTGCACGGCGCGGCGGGGGCGAATGCGGCGCGGGCGGCGCTCGCGGCCGCCCGTCTCGGCGGCAGCCCCGGCCGGGCGGTCTCGGCCCTGCAGCGGTGGCTCGCCGCCCGCCCCGGCCCCTTGCCGTGGCCGGGTGACTGACCGAGCAGGGGTACAGGGACCGGCAGGGGACCGGGGAAGGGCGGGATCGCTCAGGACGCCATCGGCGTCGCCGGAGGGCCGGGTGGTGATGAACCCGTCGGCGATCTCCGCGGCCACGACGATCGCCGTGGGGTCGAATCCGCCCACATGAGGATCGGCCTCCTCCAACATCTCCAGGCGCGTCGAGGTGTCCGGCCCCCGGTGAGGCAGGCGCGCCAAGCCGTTGCGGCGCTCCTCGGGTGACGTGCGGGCGACGACCCGGCGTGCGCGGTCTGTGCCTGCGGGAAGCCCCGGTCAGGTTCCTGCTGGGCGGCGTGGATGAGATCCGGGAACTTGATCGCGTCCTGGATGAAGAAGACGGACCGTGAAGAGGTCTCCGGGCTGGCACTCCAGGGCGTCGCACAGGGCGGTGAGGGTGCTGAAGCGTACGGCACGGGCGCGGCCGTTCTTGAGTACCGACAGGTTGGCCAACGTGATGCCTACCCTGTCGGCCAGCTCGGTCAGGGTGAGGGAGCGCTCGGCCAGCAGACGTTCCAGGTGTACCTCGATGCGGTGCTCCTCCTCGGGAGGCATCAGATCACTGCCTCGAGCTCGCGGTGCAACTCCTCGCCGCGGTGCACGATCTCGGCGATCGTCAGGAGTCCCAGTCCGGTCAGGGCCCAGGCCATGGGCGCTGCGAGATTGATGGCCACTCCCGACGCGGAGGTCAGCACGGTGCCGCTGAGGACCATGCGTGCCACGATCTGCACGGCCCACGTGATGGGGCCGGCGATGGTGAGGATCCAGCCCAGTGCTCGGAGGTGGCGGGCCGTGCCGGAGGCGAACGGATCCAGTCGCCGGGCCCGGGCGACCTGACGCCACAGCAGTGCCAGGACCGTGAGGAACAACGCGCACGCGGGGAGCCACGTCAGGATGCTCAACAGGATCTGCAGGGTGTCCGGGTGGTGCAGGGTGACCCCGGCATCGGCGGACGGGTCGAGGGTGGCGTTCGAGTGCAGCGTTCCCGTTCGTGCCTGAGCCGCGATGGCGTCCGCAGGTACGGACACGCTGATCGTGCCCCCGAGGACGGCTCGCGCCAGACCCGCCAGGGCGCCTGCCGTTCCGACCGCGCCGATGGCAGCCAATGCGATCTGCAGCTCACGCAGTCGTGCCAGGCGCCCGCTGATGGTCATGCTCATCCCCCACTCCTCCATATCGATAATCGATGCATCGGTTATCGATTATCGATATGGAGGAGTGGTTCGTCAACCGGGATGCTCGACCCGTTGCGAGCCGTCGTCTCCACTTTCCTGGCGCGGCTCACCCCGCCCGTCGCACCGTCCCGGAGCGGCGCGCTCCTCGCAGGATTGCTCGCCGTACCCGAGATCGGCCAGGCGTCGGTGGGGTACCGGGGCATCGCCCCGGACAATCGCTGTCCTGCCAGGAGCTTCACCATTTCCCGAACATCACACCTGCCCCCGACCAGAGCCTCGCCACGGCACACAGACAGGTGGAAATCACCTCAGCCAGTGGTGAGTGCCCCGGGTCGGCGGTGATCCACCCGGCTCCGGCCGGGGACTTCCTGCCCCGGCCCCGGAACTGAACTGCCCCGGAACGGAACTGCCCAGAACGGAACCGGCGGTAGGGGGCAGCGCAGGGAGTCGCTCGGGCAGCCCGCGTTTAGCGCCGGTACGGCTGGGCAGGATGCGGGCATGTCGCAGGTCGTGGGGTCGGGCACCCGGTTCAGGTACGAGTTGGCGCAGCAACTGCGGGTGGATTCGATCCGGTGCAGTGCGGCCGGTGGTTCCGGTCACCCGACGTCCTCCATGTCTGCGGCCGACCTCATGGCCGTGCTGCTGGACGGCTACCTACGCCTGGACTTCCACGATCCGGACTCGCCGGGGAACGATCACCTCATCTTCTCCAAGGGGCATGCCTCGCCCCTCTACTACGCGATGTTGAAGGCCGTGGGGACCATCAGCGACGACGAACTGCTGACCTTCCGGCGGTTCGGCAGCCGGTTGGAGGGCCATCCCACCCCGCGGGTTCCCCCGACGGATGTGGCCACCGGTTCCCTGGGTCAGGGCCTGCCGATCGGGGTGGGGCTGGCCCTGGCGGCGAGGGACCTCGACCGGCTCCCGTTCCGGACGTGGGTGCTCTGCGGGGACTCCGAGCTCGCGGAGGGTTCCTGCTGGGAGGCGTTCCAGCACGCAGGGTGGGCCCACCTGGACAACCTGACGGTGATCGTCGACGTGAACCGCCTGGGCCAGACCCGCGAGACGATGCTCGGCTGGGACCTCGACGCCTACGCTGCCCGGATCGGGGCGTTCGGATGGCACACGGTCCTCGTGGACGGGCACGACCTCGCCGCGGTCGACGACGCGCTCGCGGAGGTGGTCGGGACGAACGGACGGCCGACCGCCGTCCTGGCCCGCACACGCAAGGGGCGCGGGGTCGCGGCGGTCGAGGACCGGCCGGGCATGCACGGACGTCCCCTGGACGATCCGGACGCGGCGATCGCGGAGCTGGGGGGCCTGCGCTCCCTGCACGTCGAGGTCGTCGGCCGGCGCGGCTGCACGAGGCCGCCCCGGGCCGCGGCCGACGGGAGCGACCTGCCGAGCTGGCGCGTGGGGGAGGAGGTCGCGACCCGGCTCGCCTACGGCCAGGTGCTCGCCGCGCTCGGGGGACAGCGAGGGGACGTGGTCGCGCTCGACGGCGAGGTGTCCAACTCCACCTACTCCGAGCTGTTCGCCCGGGCTCACCCCGACCGGTACTTCGAGATGTTCATCGCCGAACAGCAGCTGGTGGCGGCGGCGGTCGGCATGCAGGTCCTGGACTGGGTCCCCTTCGCCTCCACCTTCGCCGCGTTCCTGGCGCGTGCCCAGGACTTCGTCCGGATGGCCGCGGTCTCCCGCGCGGACCTCCGCCTCGTCGGTTCGCACGCCGGCGTGTCCATCGGTCAGGACGGTCCCTCGCAGATGGCCCTGGAGGACCTGGCGGCCATGCGTGCGGTGTCGGGGAGCACCGTCCTGCACCCGTCCGACGCGAACCAGGTGGCCCGGCTCGTCCCGGCCATGGCGGATCTGCGGGGCGTCTCGTACCTGCGCACCCTGCGCGGCGCGACTCCCGTGCGCACCCCGCCCGACGAGCCGGTGGTCGTGGGCGGCAGCCGGGTGGTGCGCAGCCAGGGCGACCGGGACGAGGTCACCCTCGTCGCCTGTGGGGTGACGGTGACCGAGGCCGATCGGGCCGCGGAGCTCCTGGCGGCCGAGGGCGTGGCGGCGCGGGTGGTCGACTGCTACTCGATCAAGCCGATCGACGCCGGCACCCTCGCCCTGGCCGCCGCAGAGACCTCCGCCCTGGTCACGGTGGAGGACCACGCTCCCCACGGCGGTCTCGGCGAGGCGGTGCTGTCGGCGCTCGCGGAGCTGCCCGCACGCCCGCCCGTGCGGGTGCTCGGCGTCGCCGTCCTGCCCGGCTCGGGAAGCCCCGACGAACTGCGGGCTGCCGCGGGCATCGACGCGCACGGCATCGTGCGGGCCGCCCGCGAACTGCTCGGAGCCGTCGCCCGTCGTTGACCCGGTCCCCGGACACGGTTGTCCTGTCCCCTCGGGGACGGGGTCTCTTCCTGCGGGCCGGGATCTCTGAGTGCCTGGGGTGGGATCTCCGCCTGCGTGGTGGGACTTCGGCCTGCGTGGTGGGCGCCCGGGGACGAGACTGCTCTCGGGCCGGTATGCCTCCGACTGGCGGTGATGCGTTGCGGGCGGGCGTTCGAGATGTGAGATCGGGCCGGCCGGCGGGTTATTCGCCGTGGTCCGGGGTATGCATCCGATGACCGGCACCGTGCTGGTACGAGGCTGAGTACTCCAAGGAGATCACGTGCTTGGGTTCATCATCACCATGATCATCGTGGGAGCGATCGCAGGTTTCCTGGCGCGGCTCATCGTTCCTGGACGCGATCCGTTGGGGGTCGGGGGGACGATCATCCTCGGCATCATCGGATCCTTCATCGGCGGCTTCCTCGGGTACGTGCTGTTCCACAAGGACGCGGCCGCCGGGGCCTTCCAGGCATCGGGGCTGCTGGGGTCGATCATCGGAGCGATCATCGCTCTGTTGATCTACCGCGCCGCGGGCCGGAGCCGGACGCGAATCTGAGGCCGCGGTCCGAAGCCGGGCGCGCCCGTCCACCGGGCGCGCCCGTTCGGACACCGGTTCACAGGAGAGGGGCTGGCGGATGCGATGGGCCGGGCGGTCCCCTTTCCTGATCGTCGTCGTGGCCGTCCTCTTCGCCGCGGTCTTCACCGTGCGCTGGTTCTCCACGGTGGGCGCCGGTGAGGCCATCACCCTGCTCTACACCATTCCGGTCGCCCTGCTCGCGGCCCGTTTCGGGCTGCGGGCAGGGCTCGTCGCCGGGTTGCTCGCCTTCGCGCTCACCCTCTTCTGGATGCTCGTCCGGGACACCCCGGTGGGCATCCTCGGGATGGTCGCGCGGAGCCTCACCTTCCTCGTCGCGGGTGCCGCGATCGGGCTGGGGGCCGACGAGGTCTCGCGGATCACGGAGGAACGTCGACGGGCTGCCGAGCAGAGCCGGCAGGACCTGCAGCGAAGCCACGAGGCGGAGCGCAGATCGGCCAACCTGCAGGTGCTCGCCCGCAGCCTGTCCCGCGCGGCGACGCTCGAGGAGGTGGGTGCCGCGTACGTCACGGACGGCCTTCCCCTGCTCGGTGCGCTCCACGGTGGGGTGTACCTCGTCGACCGCCGAGCCGGGGCGCTGTCCCTGATCGCGCTCTCCCGCGCCTTCGACAGCTCGGAACACTGGGCCCGGATCCCGCTGGGCGCACGTACCCCGCCCACGGACGCCGTTCGGACGGCGTCCTCGTCGTTCCTCGACACCGCCGCCGCGATGGACGAGGCGTACCCGCACCTGGCGGACTTCCGGGCGACCTCCGGGCACGAGGCCTGGGCCGCCTGCCCGTTGGTGAGCAACCAGGAGGATCCCGAGGCAGCGGATCGGCGCGTCCGAGGCGTGTTCGCGGCCGCTTTCACCACTCCGCAGTCGTTCGACGAGGCGCAGAGGTCGCTGTTCGTCGAGATGACGGCACGGCTCAGCGAGGCGATCGAGCGGGCCATCCTCCTGGAGGAGGCGAGTGCGGAGCGGGCTCGTGCCCAGACTGCCGAGCAGCGTGCCTCCCTGCTCGCGGGGCTCGGGATGCTCTCGGGTTCCGCCGACACCGGCGAGCGGATGCGGCAACTGCTGGGTGTGCTCGTCCCGGCCTTCGCCGACATGGGGACCATCGAACTGGTCCGGGGCCGGACGCTGGAACTGCTGGCGGCTGCCCACGCCGATCCCGGCTCGCTGCCCGTCCTGGAGCAGATCCGGCGGGCGCACGGGAGCGACGGGGGCCGCGGCCTCGGGCACTCCGTGTTCGGCGACCGACCGGCCCTGGACCCCCGCACCCCGGACGGGGTCCTGGAACTCGTCGCGACGGCGCCCGGGGACGAGTTCGCGTTCGAGATCCTGCGGCCGACCTCCTACCTCGCCGTGCCCCTGCGTGCCCGGGGGGAGGTCATCGGCGGCCTGCTACTGGTCCAGGGCGAGGCCTCGGGACGCCGTTTCGACGTCGAGGACCTCGGCCTGGCCCGCACGATCGCCGGCCGGGTCGCGCTGGCCCTGGACAACGCCCGGCTCTACGACCAACAGCGGGACATCGTCACCGCGTTGCAGCATGCCCTCCTGCCCGGGGAGCTGCCCCGCGTGCCGGGGGTGGAGGCCTGTGCTCGCTATCGCCCCGGCATCGCGGCCCTGGAGGTGGGTGGCGACTGGTACGACGTCATCGAGCTGCCCGACTCGCGGGTCGGCATCGTCCTCGGGGACGTGGTGGGCCGGGGCGTGGCCGCCGCCGCCACGATGGGGCAGCTCCGCAGCGGGGTCGCCGCGATCACCCCCCACGCCACCGGACCCGCGGAGGTCCTGACCCGTCTGGACCGGTTCGCGGCGGGGGTGTCCGGTGCCGAGCTGGCCACCGTCCTGTACGCCGAGTTCGACCCCCGGTCCGGCTGGCTTCGCTACTCGTGTGCGGGGCATCCGCCACCGCTCCTGATCGTCGGTGACCGGACCGGCTTCCTCGACGGCGGTCGCGGTGTGCCACTGGCGACCGGATCGGTGGAGGAACGGTCGGAGAGCAGGGTGCGGATCGAGACCGCCGGAACCCTCATCGCCTACTCCGACGGCTTGGTGGAGCTGCGCGGCGTCGACATCGACGTGCGCTTGTCGCAGCTCCGGCACACAGCCGCGTCATTCGTCGGACGGCCGCTGGACGACCTCTGCACCGGACTGCTGGACGGTATGCACGGCGACTCGCCGCCCGGGGACGACGTCGCGCTGATCTGCCTCACCCTGCGGCGCCTCCAGGGCGAGCCCTACCGGCGCCGGACGGCGGCCCGCAGGGAGCAGCTCGTCGAACTCCGCCGGGACGTGCGGGCCTGGGCCACCGGGCTCGGCGCGGACGACGATGCGGTCGCCGATCTGCTTCTGGCCACCGGGGAGGCCTGTGCGAATGCGATCGAGCACGCCTACGACGGTGACCCGCGGGGCGTGGGCCACCTGGAGTTGGCGCTCGACGCCTTCGCCGACGGCGCGATCCGGGCAGAGGTGCGCGACAGCGGGGTCTGGCGGCCCCGGGCGGCCTCGGCTGCCTTCCGCGGCCGGGGCCTGGCCCTGATCCGGGCGGCGACGAGTACGGCCGAGATCGTGCAGGGCGAGGACGGCACCCTGGTCTCGATGTGGCTGCCGTGCGCCTTCCGGACCGAGCCGGAACCGGTCGGTGCCGCGGACGTCTAGCCCCGTCCTTCGCACGTGGGATTGAGCGGTGAGGGCCATCGGGGTTGG
>CAZOWW010000087.1:0-25582 GCA_964583765.1 uncultured Kineosporiaceae bacterium | reverse complement strand
CCTGGGTGGCGCCGTCCGCACTCCGGCGCCTTCGCGGAACAGGGCCAGCGCCTCGTCGAGGTCGCCCTGCGGTCTGCCGCCCGGGCCATCCGGCCGTCCGGTGCCTCGGCTGCCCCCTGGACCGCCGTCCCGGTCGTTCGGGTGCCCGCCGTCCTGTTCCTCCCGTTCGCCGCACTCGGCGCGCTGCCGCAGTGCCGCACCCAGGTGGCAGAGGTGCACCGACCGGTCGGGGTGGTCGGCCGGCAACAGGGCGACGGCCTCGCGGAACAGGGCCAGGGCCTCGTCGAGATCGCCGTTCTGCCCGCCCCGGCCGGCGATCCCGGTGCGCCCGAAGCGGGTGACCAGTGCGATGCCGAGGTTCGCCAACCGGCGGGGTCGGTCGGGCCGATCAGCGGCGGTGGTCGTGACCGCCTCGCGGAACAGGGCCAGGGCCTCGTCGAAGTCGCCGTCCCCGCCGGTGCGCCCGAAGCGTTCCCACAGGCTCACCCCGAGATTGGAGAGGTACTTGGGGCGATCGCAGTGCTCGGCCGGGGTCGCGGCCACGGCCTGGCGGTGTGCCGCGATCGCCTCGTCGAGGTCCACGTCCTCACCGGTGCGCTCTAACCGGTCCCGAGCCGCTACGCCCAGGCTGGAGAGCCGCTTCGGCCGGTCCCGGTGCCCGACCGGCGTCGTCCGGACCGCCCGGCGGTGGACGTCGATCGACTCGTGCAGGTCGGCGAGCTGGCCGTTGCGCGTGAAGCGGGTCCACAGGGCGTTCCCGAGATTCGCGAGCCGACCGGCTCGTTCGGGATGGTCCGCGGCGGTGGCCGTGACCGCCTCGCGGAACAGGGTGAGGGCCTCGTCGAGGTCCTCGGGATCTCCGGCGTGGCCGAACCGGGTCCACAGCCCGTCGCCCAGATTGGACAGGTACCGGGCCCGGTCGGGGTGGTCCCGCGGGACGCCGTCCAGCGCCGCGCGGAGCACCTGCACCGCCTCGTCGAGGTCGGCGGCACGTCCTGTGCGCTCGAACCGGTACCCGAGCGCATTACCCAGATTGGACAGGTGACCGACCCGTCCGGGATGTCCGGCGGGCAGCACCCCCACCGCGGCCCGCCCGACTGCCACGGCCTCGTCCAGGTCCTCCGGGCACCCGGTGGCCTCGTAGCGGCTCTGCAGGGCGTTCCCGAGGTTGGACTGGTACCGGGCCCGGTCCGGGTGGTCCGCCGGGACGGCTGCCGTCGTCTGCCGGAGCAGCAGGATCGCCTCGTCGAGGCCCTCCGGACGTCCGCCGGTCTCGTACCGGATCCGGAGTTCCGCCGCCAGGTTGGACGACCGCCCCAGGCGCAGCGGGTGATCCGGGTGCGTCGCCAGCAGGGCCTCGCGGTGGGCGACGAGGGCTTCGTCGAGGTCTCCGTCCTGTCCGAGGCGCTCGAACCGGGTCCACAGCGCATTGCCGAGGTTCGTCAGGTGGCTGGGGCGATCGGGGTGGCCGGCGGGAGCGGCGCGCAGGGCCTCGCGGTGGACGGTGAGGGCTTCGTCGAGGTCCGGGGCGTGCCCGGTGCGCTCGAACCGGGCGCGCAGGGCGGTCCCGAGATTCGCGAGTCGCCGCGGACGCAGGGGGTGACCGTCGGGGGTGGCCAGCAACGCCTCGCGGTGCGCCGCGACCGCCTCGTCCAGGTCCTCGGGCCGCCCGCTGCGCTGGAACCGGCTGTGGCGGGCGTTGCCGAGGTTGGACGCCATCATCGCCCGTTGCGGATGCCCGGAAGGGGTGGTCCTGATCGACTCCTCCAGCAGGGCCACCGCCCGGTCGAGGTCCACGGTCTGTCCGGTGCGCTCGTACCGCGTCCGGAGCACGGTGCCGAGATTGGACAGGTATCCGGGCCGCCCCGGTGCCTCGGTGGGACAGCCGGCGATCGCCGCCTCGAGCTGGGCGACGGCGTCGTCGAGGTCGGCCGTGCGGCCGGTGAGTCCGAAGCGGGCCTGGAGCGAACCGCCGAGGTTGGACAGGTACCGGGACCGGTCGGGCGAGGCCGCCGGTGCGGCGTCCACCGCCTCGCGGAAGAGACCGATCGCCCGGTCGAGGTCCGGCGGGTCGCCGCGGCGCTCGAACCGCGTCCAGAGCACATTGGCCAGGTTGCTGCAGACCCCGGCGCGGGCGGCGCTGCCGGGCGAAGCCAGCTGCTCGGCGGCCAGGAGAACATCGAGCGCCTCGTCCAGATCGGCCTGCCCGCCGGTGCGCTCGAACTGGAGGCGCAGGGCGGTGCCGAGACCGGACAGCCGGACGGCCCGGTCGGGGTGCCCGTCGAGGGTGTTCCCGACCGTTGCCCGGAACAGACGGACTGCCTCCCGCAGGCACTCCTCGTCCCCGGTCTGCTGGTGTTGCTCCTGGAGTCGTGACGCTTCGGCGAAGGACGCCGCGGCGGAGGACTCGGACGGCAAATCAGCCACATCGAGTAGCTAACCAGTCACAGTGGAGCTTCGGCATGGAATGCTCTGTCGAGACATCGGCGACTCGTACCGGGGAGCATGTGCGGTGAGCGACCAGGAGGGCGTCTCCGCGACGCCCGCGGACCAGGTGCCCTACGAGGACGACGACGATCCGGCGTGGGACGACCGCGCCCTCGAACTCGTCCGGAACAACGCGTTGCAGCTGGAGTCCTTCGCCCCGGACGGCCCGGACGGGGTCGTCTCCGTGCGGGTGAGCGGGGCCTGCCCTCGGTGCCGGCACGACCTGGATGTTCGGCGCACTCTCACCGCCCCGCTCCTGCGGACCGCCTGGCGGTCCCTGCTCGGCGGCCACGCGTCGACGGCCCCGCAACTGCCGGGCCCCCACCTGGTGGACGTCGCCTGCGGCTGCGGGCGTGCTCACCCGCAGGCGCCCGGCGCGATGCGCGGGTGCGGGGTCGCCTTCCGGATGCCCCTGAGCCTGCCTGCTGCCGGGGTGGGCGATGACTGAGCCGGCTGCTGGTCCGGGGGCGCCGCCTGAGCCGGGAGCGGCGGGCGCCATGGGGACGCCGGGCGCCATGGGGACGCCGGGCGAACCGGCGCCCGGTTCCCGCCGGGTGCTGCGGCCCAGCGCCGCGGACGAGGTTGCCTTTCAGGCCTTGCTCGACGGTGCCCTGACCACGGCGCAGAAGATGGCCGGCGCCTGGCGGACCGGGATGGCCGGGCTGGTCACCCTGATCACCACCGGGGTCGTGGTCTCCGGCCGGACCACCGCGAGCAGCCTGACGACTCCGTGGCGGGCGGTGGTGACCCTGGCGGTGGGCGGAGGGCTGGCCCTCGCCGTGCTGGGTCTCTGGCACGCGCTGGCCGCGGAGGTCGGAGTCGCGGCCCGACCCAGGTCGCTCGACGAGATCCTCCGGGAACAGGCCAGCGTCGAGGCCTACACCGTGCGTCAGGCCTGGCGGGCGGGGGAACGGCTCGCGACCGCCCGTCGGTGCGTGGCCATCGCCCTCGCGCTGTTGCTGACCGGGGTCCTGCTCACCTGGTGGGCGCCGGAGGCGCCGAGCGACCCGCCTGCCCTCGTCACCGTGACCGGCCCGGACGGTGCCGTCTGCGGCACACTGCTCTCGGCGGACGGTGGCGCCGTCCGGGTGCGGGTGAGCGGGCGGCACGATCCGGCCGTCATCCCGCTCGATCGACTGCGGAACATGGCGGTGACCGCGACCTGCCGGTAGGGGCACTCCCTGCGACGCGTGCCGGAGGGGCGGCGCGTCATCCGTTCACCCGATCCCGCTGGATGCGAACTGTCGACACCGGATCACGCGTGGTAGTTATTGGGGATGCGTGGAAAGAGTTGGTGTCTGGCGGCCGTGGTCCTCGCGACGAGCGCCCTCATGGCGGTGGGTGTCCCTGCTGAGGCTGCTCAGGCGCGGTCGGTGAAGATCGTTCACTACGCGAACTGCACGGCCCTGCACAAGGTCTACCCGCACGGCGTGGGCAGGAAGGGCGCGCACGACAAGGTGCGTGGTCATGCCAAGCCCGTCACGACGTTCTTCGTGAACACCGCGCTGTATCGGGCGAACACCGGCCTGGACCGCGACAAGGACGGCGTCGCCTGCGAGAAGCGGTAGCCGAGTCGTCGGCGATGCCGCCCGTGCCCGCAGGCGTCACGCCGGGTCGTCACCTGAGCCGTCGAGGCCCGGGATGCCCAGGTCCTCGTCCAACCGTGCGCGCAGCGTCGGGCGGTCGTCGGTGGGCGTGAGCACGAACTCGTAGGCGGCGTCGTCCGGAACGCCGTCGAGCAGGTGTCCGTCGATGCGCACGGTGTACCACCCGGGCGGTACCTGGGCCCGACGGTGCCGGGCGTCGTCCGGATCCCAGCAGGTCAGCGCGCCGGCGCCACAGAACACGAGCGACCCCGTGGTGGTGCCGAGCACCCACCCGGGCCAGGACCGGCACGGCCGGCCCCAGGGCGAGGGCGTGCTCGGATGCCGTATGAGCACGCGGTAGTAGGCCGCCTCCGGGTTCATCAGCGGGATGGCGACGCCTTCGGCGGCGACGCGGTCGCCGAGCTCCGTGGTGCTGAACAGCGTCAGCAGATCGCGTCCGGTCGCGGCGCCGCCGACCGCCCGGTCGAGGCGCTCCGGGGCGAGCAGGACGAAGCCGTGCAACTCCGGGAAGCATCCCGTCCAGCTCACCGCAGGGAATCCCACGTCCCCGACGGTAGCGAGGTCCCCGGCGGTTGCCGCGAGGTGAGGCGGGGGCGAGGCGTTCCGCGGTGGTGAGGTGGTGCGGCGCCGACTCGACATGCGGGCCGATCACCGGGCAGCGTGGCGCCGCCCGTTGCCGCTACCGCCCGTTCCTGGCGCCGCCCCTCGCCTGTGTCACCCGATTCGGAACCGATCTGTATCAACGCGCCGGATCCGCACCCCTGACTGAGTGTTAGAAGTCAGTCACCTGGAGTAATCAGGGGCTGGGCTGAACGACCCACCACGGTGTCGTCGAACGGCCCTCCCGCGGTCAGTGCGACCGCGAGCCCTTGGAAGCTCCGGACTCCTCGGAAGGACACACCTCAATGACGGGGAACCTCACCACCGTCCGCCGACCGCGTCGCCACGGGCGGAGGACCGCCGCCTCGGCTGCCGTCCTCGGCCTGCTCGCCGGAGGGATGGCGGTCGGTGCCGCGAGTGCCGATGCCAGCACCGGGCGCCAGGCTCCGCTGCTCACCGTGCACGGTCGGCTGCTGCCGCAGCGGTACATCGTCGTCCTGCGCAACGACGCGTCGGGGGCGGCCGTCTCGGCCCGGCACGGGTTGCAGGCCGACCACGTGTACGGCGCGACCGTGCACGGTTTCTCCGCCACCCTGACCTCGGCGCAGCTGGCCGCCGTCCGCCGGGACTCCACGGTCGCCTACGTGGTGCCGGACTCCGTGATGACCGCCTCGGACCTGGGCCCGGCCCGGCCGTCCACCGCCGCCGACCTGTTGTCCGCAAGACTGGGCGCGGGCCACCCGAAGTCGGGTGCCACGCAGCGTGCGGCCGCGGTCGGTCCCCGGGTGGTGCAGTCCGGGGCGCCCTGGGGCCTGGACCGGATCGACCAGCTCAGCCGTCCGCTGGACGGCGCCTACCACGTGACCGCGACCGGCGCCGGAGTCACCGCCTACGTGATCGACACCGGCATCCTGGGCTCCCACGCCGACCTCGGTGGCCGGGTGGGGGCCGGGTTCACCGTGATCGCGGACGGTCGCGGCACCACCGACTGCAACGGGCACGGCACGCATGTGGCGGGCACCATCGGCGGCGCGACCTACGGGGTGGCGAAGAGCGTCGCGTTGGTTCCGGTGCGGGTGCTCGACTGCTCCGGGTCGGGCAGCACCTCCGGGGTCATGGCCGGTGTCGACTGGGTGACCTACATGCACGCCGGACCGTCCGTGGCCAACATGAGCCTGGGGGGCGGTTTCAACCAGGCGCTGGACGACGCGGTCGCGAACTCGATCGCCCAGGGCGTCACCTACGCGATCGCGGCGGGCAACAACGGTGGGGACGCCTGCCAGGTCTCGCCGGCGGCCACCCCGCAGGCCCTGACCGTGGGGGCCACGGACGCCACGGATACCCGCGCCACCTTCTCCAACTGGGGCAACTGCGTGGACGTGTTCGCGCCCGGTGTCTCGATCACCTCGGACTGGATCGGGTCCACGACCGCGATCAACACGATCTCCGGTACGTCGATGGCCACCCCGCACGTCACCGGACTGGCGGCGCTCTTCCTGCAGGCCAATCCCTATGCCACCCAGGCCGTGGTGAACGCGGTGCTCACCGGTGACGCGGCCGCCGGAGTGGTGTCCAACCCGAACGGCAGCCCGAACCGGCTCGCGCGCAAGTGGAACGGCACCCTCACCGGTCAGGGCACCTCGGTGATCGCGCCCGACGGCAGCTACTGGCTGCAGGGCACGGGCTACATCCAGGCCTGGCTCGCAGGCTCGTCCGGCTACGACCCCGACCTGTTCCTGCAGCGCTGGACCGGGACGTCCTGGGCGAATGTGGCCTGGTCCAACAGCGTCACCGCCAACGAGCGGATCCTCTACGCCGCCTCGGCGGGGTACTACCGCCTCATGGCGTACGACTACTCGGGTGCGGGCAGCTACGACCTGTGGGTCACGCACCCCTGAACCGGCGCACGACCTGGATCTCGATCCGGGACCGCCCACCGATCCGATCCGTGATCCGATCCCTGTTCTGGTCCGATCCCGGTGGTCCCGCTGACACCGGTCACCGGGGTTGTCCCGGCCCACGAGGCCGTTCCGGGAACGGGCGGGACGAGCTCTGACTGCAGTGGAGCCGGTGGTGGCGAGCTCTTCCCGAGCGCGCTGCCACCGGCTCCACTGCGTCCGTTGGGCGATCCCGTCGCCGGACAATCCTCCGGGTAGCGGGTAGCGGGTAGCGGGTAGCGGGATGCCGGTTGTGGGCGGCAGAGGTGGGGTGGGATCGATGCGGAGAACGACCGCCCGATCGCCCAGGACCAACACGCCGGTCGCGCCTTGCCTCGGCATCCGCCCGTGATCCCGAGCGGTGCCCCGGGCGACGCGGACCAGGTGAAACGGCGTGGTCACCTCACGACCTGTCAGCTGTGGTGGTGGCCGAGCACCGCCTTGGTCGGCTCGAGAGCGAACGGACGAGGGACGGTTGGGCGCCCGGATTCGCGCGTCGACCGTCAAGGGGCCGAGACCGGACGCCGATGCCTGGAGTATGAGCGCGAGCGCGACCGCCACCGAGCGAGTGATCGAGGCGATGCGGGCCGACCCGTCGCTCGTCGGTGAGTTCCTGGCGGACCTGGGCGGGGATCCCGATCAGTACGGTGTCCCGGACCGTGACTGGTCGGCGGCATCGCCCGAGGACCTGGGCGAGACCTTCCTCGAGCACTTCCTTCGCGTGCTGATGGAGAGTTCCCCGGAGGTGGCCGGGAGCTTCACCGGGATCGACTTCGGCGAGGTGGACCGGGCCGCCGTCGGTGGCGAGGTGGCATCCCTGCTGATGGATCCCCGGGCCCGGGATTTCTGACCCGAGCGGGCGCCTGGCGACCGCGATCCAGGCGCGCGGCCGGTCACGCCGGCGAGGACCCTTTACCCGGTGACCGCCCGGACCCTGCAGCGTCCTGGCCCGTGACCGTGTCGTCCCCGGGGCGACCTGGCGGTGGAGAACCTCGCGCCGGAACGGCCGGAGCATCCGGTCGCTGGGTGCGATCTGCGCCGTTGGTCACTTCGACCGTCCGGTCACTTGGTCAGGCCCGCGACTCACTTGGTCAGGCCCGCGACGAGGTTGATGGTCAGTGAGATGATCACCGCACCGAACAGGTAGGACAGCAGGGCATGTCGCAGCACCGTCGCGCGGATGGTGGGTGTCTGCAGGTCCGTGTCGGACACCTGGAAGGTCATTCCCACGGTGAACGCCAGGTACGCGAAGTCCGTGTACCGCGGCGGCATCTCCTGGTTGAAGTCGATGCCACCGTCGACGCCGGTGTAGTAGAGCCGTGCATAGCGCAGCGTGAACAGGGTGTGGACCAGGGCCCACGACAGCGCGACCGAGGTGATGGCGAGCGTGATCGCGACCCCCGGGCTGATCGAGTTGTTCCGGGCGGCGCCCAGGGCGACGACGTAGCCGACCCCGCCGAGGCTGGCGACCGCGGCGAGGAGGAGCACCAGATCCGAGAGCTGGCGGGAGTTGTCCTCCCGGACGGCCACGGCGGCGGTTCGATCGGCGTCGGCGGGGCCGATCTGGATCCACATCCACACCAGGTACACCAGGACGGCGGCGTCCCATCCCGTCAACGGGGCGAGCAGTGCCGGGCCGACGGCGGCGAGCACCCCGGCGACGAGCAGGCCGATCAGCAAGCAGATGCCCAGCCGCAGCGAGGCCCTGGGATCGGTGGTGGCGAAGGGCGCCGGCTGGTCCATTGCGGCGGTCCCGGGATGCGCGGTCGTGTTCACAGCCCTCTGCATGCCCAGCGCAGGCGGCTGCTCAACCTCTCTGCCGGTACGCCGTCGTCCGGGTCGGCTGGTCGCGGTCGCTCGGGTCGGCTGGTCGCCGTCGTCCGGGTCAGCTGGGTGCGGTCGCCAGGTCGCGGCTCGGGGAGACGCCGAACTTGCGGGTGTACTCCCGGCTGAACTGGCTCGGGCTCTCGTACCCGACGTCGAAGGCGGCGAGGGTGACCGAGGCGCCACCCGTCCTCAGCAATCGCCGGGCCTCGAGCAGCCGGAGCTCCTTCTGGTACTGCAACGGGGTCGTCGAGGTGATCGTCTTGAAGTGCTTGTGGAACGACGAGACGCTCATCCCCACCCGCCGCGCCAGTTCCGGGACGGCGATCGGCGAGCGGATGTCCCCGCGGATGTGCCCGATGGCGTGCGCGATGGCGCTGGCGTTGCTGTCGGGGCGGGTGAGGCTGCGGAGCATGCCGCCGGACGGAGTCGTGAGCAGGCGGTAGTGGATCTCCCTCGCGGTGAGCGGACCGAGCACCTTCGCGTCCGCCGGGGAGTCGGCGAGCGCGAGGTACCGACGCAGGGCGTCGAGCAACCCGGGATCGGCGCGGTGCGTCTGCGCTGCGCGGGCGGTTCCTTCCGCGAGGTCCGCGTCCGAGACCTGCTCGCGGAGCTCCCGGACGGTGGCGACGTCCACCACGAGGACCAGGGCCAGGTACGGGGCCTTCGTGACCCTGGAGCGGACGGGCAGGTCGTGACTCACGAGGAGGCACTCCCCGGGGTTGAGGGACAGCGTCCGCTCCGCGATCGAGACCTCCTTCCTGCCCTGGAGGACCAGGCAGAGGACGGGTTCGTACAGGGAGGCCTCGAGCGGGCTCGGGGACTCCTGCCGGAGCAGGAGCAGGCCGTCCATCGGCTGGGTGGTCGGGTGACCGCCGTTCTCGCCCGTGCGGACCCGACGGGAGACCTCGTCGGCGAGTTCCTCGAAATGCATTCCCCGCCCCCGTCTCCGCCGGTGTCCTGGGCCTGTCCGCGCCGGACGGGGTGCATTATTCCGGCGCCTGCAGGATCAGGCAAGTATTTCGGAGGAGTGAGCAGGCACGTCGGCTCGGGTGACGAGTAGGGTCCTGTACATGTCGCTCTCCAGGGAGAATCCCGTGAAGACCCTGACGATGGCCACGGGTGTCGAGATCCCTTACCTCGGTTTCGGTACGTACCTCATCCCTGACGACGAGGTCGCTGCCGCGGTGGGCCAGGCCATTCGTGCCGGATATCGACACATCGACACCGCGGAGGGTTATCAGAACGAATCGGGGGTCGGCGCGGGAATCAGACAGGCACTCGAGTCCGGGGGTCTGGCGAGGAGCGAGCTCTTCGTCACCACGAAACTCTGGCCCGGCAATCCGGCCTGGGGCCAGCCGGCGAAGACCACCGAGTCCACCATTGCCTCGCTCGACGAGAGCCTCGAACGGCTGGGACTCGACCACGTGGACCTCTACCTGATCCACGCGCCGTTCGAACGCGACCAGCGAATTGCCCAGTGGCGCGGACTCGTCGAGCTGCAACGGCAGGGGAAGACGCGGGCGATCGGCGTGAGCAACTTCAGCATCAGGCACCTCGAGGAGCTGAGGACCGAGGGACTGCCGATGCCGGTCGCCGACCAGATCGAGTTGCATCCGTGGTCGCAGAAGCCGGAGCTGGTCCGGTACCTCCGCGACCACGCGATCACCCCCATCGCCTACAGCAGCCTCGTCCCCCTCTCCACCTGGAGAAACGCCGAGGGACAGGACAGCGCGAAGACGGACCGGATGAAGGCCGACGGCGAGCAGGCGGACAGCCCCTTCAAGGCCATGGCCGGGAAGTACGGGGTCGGTGAGGCACAGGTCCTGCTGCGGTGGGCCGTCCAGAAGGGGTATCCGGTGATCCCGAAGAGCACCGACGCCGACCGGGTGCGGATGAACGCCGACATCTTCGGATTCGCCCTCGATGACGCGGACATGGCCGCGATCGAGCAGCTGGATCGCGGGGACGGCATCGCCTGGGCCTCGGGCGATCCCACGAAGGCTCCGTGAGCCGGCGCGGTGGTGGTCCCCTTCGAGAACGACATGAAGATCCCGAATGACGTGGTGAGCCCGGTCGAGACGATCCGGGTGGACGGAGAGCACAGATGAAGATCCTGGCGATTGCGAGAATCGATTCCCGGACCACGCCCGAGATGCTGAGGCCGTTCCTGGAGGAGGAGTCGAGGTACGCCTGGAAGCTGTACGCCGAAGGTGTCTGTCGAGAGCTGTACGATCGCCCGGATCGTCAGGGGGTCGTGTTCGTCATGGAATGCGACAGCGTTCCCGAGGCGCGGGCGGCCCTTGCCGGACTTCCGTTCGTCCGCGAGAAACTGATCGACTTCGACCTCATTCCCCTCGAACCGTTCGCCTACTTCGGGATGCTCTTCCGGGACGGCGAATCCTCGCGGCGGGTGTGACGGAGCCCGCCGGTACGGGTGAGGATCCCGGCTTGGGCGAGGATCTCTGCAGGGGCGAGGATCCCGGCCCGGCACCCGCCCACGAGGAGGCCGTCGTGGAGCGGGTTCCGGCCGGCTCAACAACATCCATCAGGTCAGGATGTCGAACTCGTGGAGCCGCTTGCGGTCCTTCTTGGTCGCGGATGCCTGCAGAGCCAGCAGTTCGGCGTAGGTGCCTCCCGAGGCGGCGAGTTCGTCGGGGGTCCCGATCTCGTCGATGCGCCCGCCCTTGAGGGTGACGATGCGGTCCACCGTGGAGATCGTCGACAGCCTGTGGGCGATGATCAGTGTGGTCCGGCCCGCCATGAGCCGCTCCAGGCCCTGCTGGACCAGCCGTTCCGCCTTGGAGTCCAGGGAACTGGTGGCCTCGTCGAGGATGAGGACGGGTGCGTCCTTGAGGATCGCCCGGGCCACCGCGATGCGCTGCTTCTGCCCGCCGGACAGCTTGATGCCACGCTCACCGATCTGGGACTGGTACCCGGCGGGGAACCGCTCGATGAACCCGTGGGCATTGGCCGAGCGCGCGGCCTGGGTCACCGTCGCCACGGAGGCATCCGGTGTGCTGTAGGCGATGTTCTCGTGGACCGTTCCGGAGAACAGTGCCGGGTCCTGGAAGACGACGCCGACGCGTGAGCGGACCGCCTCCAGGGTCAGGTCGGTGAGGTCGGTCCCCGCGATCCGGATCGTCCCCGAGGTCGGGGCGTACAGGCCGAGAAGCAGGCTGACCAGCGTGGTCTTGCCTCCTCCGCTCTCGCCGACGATCGCGACCCGTTCCCCCGGTTCGATAGAGAACGTGACGTCGCACAGCACGTTCTCGCCCCCCTCGTAGCCGAAGCACACCGACGTGAAGTCGATCGCCACGGGACCCTCGGCCGAGGACGGGGCGGTGGAGTGCGCAGGGGGGAGGTCCTCCCACTCGCCGGGTTCGGCCATGACCCGGAAGTAGTCCCGGCTCCCGGCAATGGCCCGTTGGGAGGCGTCCACGATGAAGCTCATCGAGAACACGGGTTGGCGCGCCATGGTGACGAACTGGACGAGCAGCACCATCACCCCGACGGTGAACGCGCCCTGGGCGGTCCGGGTGAAGATGACCACGAACACCCCGAAGAAGATCAGGTTCAGGGCTCCCCTCCGGGCGATGTCCATGGCATGCCAGAACCTCGACTGCCGCTGGGTCGTCCGGATCGTCCGGAGGTAGCGGTCCTGGAACGCGGTGAGCTCGCGGCGTTCCTGGACGAAGCTCTTGACCACCCGGATCTGCCCGATGACCTCGGCGAACCGGCCACCGGCGACGTCCAGGTCGTGGTTCTTGCTCGCCTCCAACGTCTGCCACCTGGCGCTGGTGATCGTCGTGAGCCACACGAACAGGGGGTAGACCAGCGCCAGGAGTACCGCGATCGGCCAGGAGTAATAGGCGGTGACGACGAGTACCGCCACCAGGGTGAGGAACATCTGGAAGAAGGTGTTCACGAAGACGTTGAGGAAGTTGGTGATCTCCGTGATCGACCGGGTGAGCCGGTTGATCACTGTCCCGGTGAGTTCGTCGTCGAAGTAGCGCTGGGGCAGGGACAGCAGCTTGGCGAAGTAGTTGCCGGCCAGGGTCGTGCGCAGCTTCACGGCCATGACGTCGCCGAGGTACCCGCCGAGGTTGGTGAGCAGCGTGTTCGCCAGGTCCGTCGCGAGGAGGGCCACCGCGAGCCAGATGACCATGGACGTCTCGGCGGCCCGGCCCTTGGCCGCCTCCATGACGACATCGATGGCCGCCTTGATGATGAAGGGGGTCAGCAGGTTCGTGCCGACGACCGCGAGGGAGGTCAGGACGATCGCGGTGTAGTACGGCCACAAACCCTTGGCGACCAGGAGTATCCGGGTCAGGCTTCGCACGCTTCACCAGCTTCCGGTGCGCAGGGGAGTCGCCGTTCCCAGGCTCCGTCACCCGGCTCGGCCGCGACGGGCTCACCCCCCGGTGACCACGCCCCAGGAGGCCTCGACGTCCGGGCCCATTCTGCATGACTGCCGCCGGTCCGCCGCCGAAGGCCTGGGCTCTCGCACCTGAACCGGTTGGGCCTGAATGTGTCCGCGGTCCGGAAAGACGTTATGGACCAAGGAGTCGCGCACTCTCCAAGGAGGGCCACCGAAGGCCCTGACGACGCGCAGATTCGCGCGCATCCGGGCAGATTGCCCGCAAGGAGGCGACAGCGGCATGTTCACGGTATTGCGTGGTGCGAGGTGCGGACGGCGGCGTGACCGTCGGGCAGCGGCTGGCTGTCGGGCAGGGCAGGACAGCCGGGCAGGGCACGGGCGCGGGGTGAGGGCACTGCTCGCCGGAGCGGGTGTCGTCGGTCTCGTCGCGGCGGGCGTGGTGACCACAGATTCTGCGAGTGCGGCGACCGGATGCGCGGTCGGGTACGCGGTGACCTCGCAGTGGGCAGGGGGTTTCGTCGCCGCGGTGACCGTCACCAATGCGGGTTCTCCCCTGACGTCGTGGACGCTGACCTGGTCCTTCACCGGGGGACAGGTGGTGACCTCGGGCTGGAACGCCACGTTCGCCCAGTCGGGCAGCCAGGTCGGTGCGAGCAGCCTCGCCTACAACGGGGCACTGGCCACCGACGCCAGCGCCTCGATCGGGTTCCAGGCCACCACGGGCGCCAGCAACCCCGTCCCGGAGTCCTTCGCGCTCAACGGCGTGACCTGCACCGGTGGCACGACCACCGGGACGACGGCGCCCTCGACGACCTCCACCACGGCCCGGACCACCTCGACCACCACCTCGACGACCACCTCGACGACCCGGGGTTCGACCACCACCTCGACCACGACGGTTCCGGTGACGTCCACCGGCACGATCCCGCCGGTGAGTCTGCCCAGCGGATGCTCGGGGACCTCACCGGTGATCTGCCACCTCTCCGTCTCCCCGGGCAACTACGACGTCGCCGTCGCCTTCGGCGGGACCAGCGCGGGGAACACGTCGATGACCGTCGAGGCCCGGCGGCAGATCCTGCCTGCGGTGAGCACCGTGGCCGGAGCGCTCGTCCGCTACACCGCCACGGTCAACGTCCGTCAACCCGAGGGGCAGCCGACGGGGCAGGGCGGCACCGGGACCGCGGGACTGGACATCACGTTCGGCGGGACGGCGCCCCGGGTGAACAGCCTCAGCGTCACCCCCGCGAGCAACCCCCGGCAGATCTTCCTCGCCGGCGACTCCACCGTGTGCGACCAGCCCGCCGCCCCCTACACGGGGTGGGGGCAGGTCCTGCCGACGTACGTGAAGGCCGGTGCGGTGGTCGCCAACTACGCGGACTCCGGGGAGAGCTCGGCCAGCTTCCTGGCGAACAAGGCCCTGTTCCCCACCATGGTGGCGCTGGTCAGGAGCGGGGACCTGGTGCTCATCCAGTTCGGGCACAACGACAAGACCACGACGGCGGCTGCGTACCAGAGCAACCTGACCTCGATGATCACCCAGGTGAAGGCCAAGGGTGGCGTGCCGGTGCTGGTGACCCCTCCGGTGCGACACCTGTTCAGCGGCGGCAAGCTCACCTCGACCGCGCTGCACGTGAACAGCCTTGGTGTGGATCTGCCCGCGGCCATGCGGCAGGTCGGGACGGCCCAGAACGTCCCGGTCATCGATCTCACCGCCAAGAGCAAGGCCCTGGTCGAGGGGCTCGGGGCGACCGCATCCCTGCCGATCTACCTGAACGCCGCGACGGACGGTGTCACCGACACCACGCACTTCTCCGCCTACGGCGCCGGGCAGATGGCGGCGCTGGTCGTGCAGGGAGCCAGGGAACTCGGCCTGCCCCTGGTGGGCTACCTGCGGTAACCGGATCGGGGTGTGGGGTAGCCACCGCGACGACGGCACCTCGGACCCCTCGCGTCAGGGCATCCAGCCCCGGCGCAGGGCCGCGGCGACCGAGGCGGCTCGGTCCCGCACCCCGACCTTCTCGTAGACGTGTTCGAGGTGCGTCTTCACGGTGCTGACATTCACCCCGAGACCGAGCGCGATCTCCTCGTTCGTCCTGCCCTGGCTGGCGCTGGCGAGCACCTCGAGCTCGCGGGCTGTCAGCGGATTCGTCAGCCGGCTCACCAACCGCAGGGCACCCGCGAGGTCCTCGCCCCCGCCGTCCGCGCCGATCTGCTGCCACGCGCGCGGGTTCCGTCGCTGGGCGAGGCCGCCCAGGATCACCGGGACCCGGGGAAGGGCGAGCTTGAGTTCCCCGATCCCCTCGCGCAGCGGGGGCAGGCGCGCTGCGTCGTGGACGGTCAGGCCGATCACGCGGACGTCGCGGAGGTGTCTCGCGTAGGCCGCCAGTTCCGCGAGCGGCAGTGCGTCCGGGCGGCTGACGGACCACCCCTGCTCGCGGAGCACGTGTCGCAGCATCTCCAGCCCGATCAGGTGACGTTCCCCCGGCGGGGCGACGAGGAGCACCGTGCCGCGGTTCGGCGGCAGCGCCGGCGGGCGGGCCGCCAGGCGGGCGATCAGTTCCATGATCGTCGTCGAGCAGAAATGCTCGTCCGCGATCCGCAGCCCGCCGAGTTGCCAGCGATGGCCCACCTCGTCCAACAGACGCTGGATCACCTCGCCGTAGAGCCTCGTGAGCGGGAACCCGGCGTGGATCATCAGCTGGGCGGCGCACTCGGCGGAGGTGAGGTCCCCGCGCAGTAGTGCCCTGGCCAGTTCCGTCCGCGCGACCTCGTGGTCGTCGAGTCCGAGCCGGAGGGCCCCGGTTCCTGCGACCTGCCCGAGCGCACCGTGCACCGGTCCTCCTTGGGGTCCCGTCCTGGCCGCTCGTCCCGGATCTGCCGGCGGTCCGCACCGCTGAGCCAGCCCCGGGAGCGGGATCCACCGGATGGCGGATGCCAGCACATCAGAGGTTCGGCGAACACCGCACCTGGACACGCACGGCCGTGATCGCGGACTGCCGGATGTCGCTCCGTTCGACCGACGCCGCCCGGGTCGTGCATGCCCGGTGATCGGATGACTCCTCCGGGTGACACCCCCTGGCGTCGAAGGGAGTCCGTACCCGCGGCAGGCGGGGACGCCCGTAGCGGCGGGAGTCCACGTCGATCCGCGCTCGAATCCGGGAAGGACGCGGCTCCATGCCTCTGACCAAGAACGCGGCCGGCACGTCAACGGTGCAGCGACGTTCTGTTCCAACAGCTCCCCGCCGGCCGGGCGACGCGGACTCCGGAGGTGCCTCCGCCCGCGAGTCGGAGGAAGCGCGACGTCGGGCGCGGTCGGTCGCCAAGCAGCAGCAGGCCGCCGAGCGGATCGCCGCGGCCACCGGGGAGCTCTCGGCTCAGACCGCGCAGGCCAACGAGGCCTCGCGCCAGTTGCGGGAGGCGATGCAGCAGATCGCCGCCGGGGCGCAGGAGTCCTCCAGCGCCTGTCAGGAGTCGCTGGCCGCGGTCAACCAGTCCGTCCACCGGATCCGGGTCGCCCAGTCCGGGAGCCTGCGGGTCAAGGAGATCACCGCAACGCTGCAGCAGTTGCTCGTGGAGACCTCGGACGGCATCGAGGCCCTGGTCGCGAACGTGGGGCAGTCCTCGGAGCGGCAGGCGAGCTCCGTGAAGATGATCAGCGAGCTGGAGGCGCAGGCCGAGGAGATCGGTCAGATCGTCGCCGCGGTGGCCCGCATCGCCGACCAGACCAACCTGCTCGCCCTCAATGCGGCGATCGAGGCGGCCCGGGCGCGCCAGCACGGCAAGGGTTTCGCCGTGGTCGCCGATGAGGTCCGCACGCTCGCCGAGACCTCCGAGCGCAGCGCCTCCCAGATCCGCGAGCTGATCGACGCGATCCGGGTCGGGGTCACCGCGGTCGCCGAGAGCGTGCAGCATTCCGCCGACGCCGCCCTGGGCGAGGTGGAGAAGGGCAAGGAGGTCAACGCCCAGCTCACCCGGATCCGGGACGAGATGGCGGAGATCCTCGACGGGGCGAACGAGATCGCGGCCGCCGCCGGCCAGGCCGAGCATGCCGCCCAGGACACCCAGACCCGGGCCGAGGAGATCGCGGCCGCGGCGGAGGAGCAGTCCGCCGCGGTCGAGGAGTCGTTGCAGACGGTGGAACAGCAGGGGGTCGCGCTCCGGCAGAGCGAGCGGGCCGCCGAGGAGCTCGCCGCGGTCGCCGACGAGCTCCGCAGCAGCACGGACATCGGCAAGAGTGCCGAGGAGGTGGCCTCGACCTCGGAGGAACTCTCCTCGGCCATTGAGGAGATCAACCGGGCGGCGACCCAGATCGCGGCGGCGATCGAGCAGATCAGCACGGGGGCACAGACCCAGGCGACCAAGAGCAACGAGGCGGTCGTCGCGGTCGCCCAGATCGAGCAGGGCGCACAGGTGGCCGAGAACCGGGCGGCCGCCGCGATGGAGCGCGCCGACGACATGATCAAGGCACTGGGGGCGAACAAGGAGACCGTCGACGGCATGATCGTGGCCATTGCGGACTCGGCGGCCACGTCCCGGGAGAGCGTCAAGCAGGTCGTGGAACTGGAGATCGTCAGTCGGAAGATCGACAAGATCGTCGATGCGATCGGCAACGTCGCCATCCAGACGAACATGCTCGCGGTCAACGGATCCGTCGAGTCAGCGCGGGCCGGCGAGTACGGCAAGGGTTTCGCGGTCGTGAGCACCGACATCCGCAACCTCGCCCGGGACTCCGCGGACAACGCCGAACGGATCAAGGACCTGGTCAAGGAGGTTCAGGACCGGATCCTGGTGGTC
Source organism: uncultured Kineosporiaceae bacterium (assembly GCA_964583765.1). GTDB lineage: Bacteria > Actinomycetota > Actinomycetes > Actinomycetales > Kineosporiaceae > CAZOWW01. The sequence goes on along the minus strand of CAZOWW010000087.1, from coordinate 7,952 downwards.
CGGACGGATCTCGAGGAGACCTCCCGGCTCACCCTGGCGGAGGCCGAGCGAGCGCGCGCATCCACGACCCGGCTGCTCGAGGTGGAACGCAGCATGGGCGAGGTCCGCGCCGGCAACGAGGAGGTGCGTGACGCCGCCCAGGAGGTGGCGACCGCGGTCGTCCAGGTGAAGACGGGTCTGGACCAGATCTCCGTCGCGGCCAAGGAGGCCGACTCGACCGTGGGTGAGGCCTCGGCCGCCGCGCAGCAGCAGAGCGCCGGTGCCGAGGAGATCGCCGCCGCGATCGAGGAGATCGCGGCTCTCGCCGACGAGCTGCGCAGCGCATGAGGCCCGCCGAGAGCCAGGGAGAGAGGTCAGTGCCGTGACCAGCACGACGGATGCCGCCCACGGCGCCCTCGGCGGAACCGGGGGCAGCACGCGGCGGCGCACGAAGAAGATCCCGGCCCAGGCCGGACCGGTCGGGTCCGAGGGCCACGAGGACTCCGTCCTGACCGGTGAGGACGACGCCCGCACGGACTCCGCGGAGAACTTCGTCGCCTTCGAGATGTGCGGGGAGATGTACGCGTTCCGGATGGAGTGCGTCCAGGAGATCATCCGGATGCCGGAACTGGTCAAGGTCCCGCTCGGGCCACCGTCCCTGGAAGGGCTGGCCAATCTGCGCGGGCGGATCCTGCCCGTGGTCAGTCTCCGCAGCTGCTGCGGCCTGCCGGGCATCGATCACGACGAGGCCACCCGCGTCATCGTCACCGAGGCCTCCGGGGTGACCCTCGGCTTCGTCGTCGACCGGGTCGCCGCCGTCACCTCGGCGGAGACCGCCGATGTCGAGAGCGCCGAGACCATCCAGGCGACGGTGCGCTCGGAACTCCTCTCCGCGGTCGTGCGGGGGGAGGAGGGCGCCATGACGACGGTGCTCGACGTCCGGCGCCTCGTCGACAGCGAGTTCGCGGTCCTCACCCGTCGCGCCGCGACCTCGGAGGGCGGCCCGGCGGGCGACACCGGTGTGGTCAGCTGCCGGGGTCTGGACGAGGAGGAGACTTCGGACACGGTCGAGCTGGTGAGTTTCTCGGTCGGTGGCCAGGAGTACGCCCTTCCGATCGACCGGGTCCGGGAGATCGTCCAGGTCCCCGAGCGGGTCACCGCCGTCCCGAATGCCGAGCGCCGGGTCGTCGGTGTCATGGACCTGCGGGGCGGCCTGCTGCCGGTGATCAGCCTGCGCCAGATCTTCGGGCTGCCGGTCACCGACCTCGAACCGCACAACCGGATCGTCGTCGTCTCCGTGCACCAGAACGGCCGGGAGAGCCTGGTCGGGGTCGTGCTCGACACGGTGCGAGAGGTCCTGCGCGTCCCCACCCACCTCGTCGGTGACCTCCCGCAGGTCGTCAGCGGGGGTGGGCGGCGAACGGAGGTCCGTTCGGTCTGCCGGCTGGAGGAGGGCGCCCGGCTGGTGTCGGTGCTCTCGGCGGACACCCTCGTGGATCTCGTCGACCTCGCCGGGGTCGAGTCGGACGCCGGGACCGAGGTGGCGGGCGGTCCGCGGGATCCCGGGGACCCGCAGGAGCAGGCCCAGGTGCAGGAGGAGGTGACGGCCGTGGTGGACGACGGCGGCCGGGGGGACGACGAGTTGCTGGTCGTCTTCCGGCTGGGGGACGAGGAGTACTGCGTCGACGTCGATGCGGTCCAGGAGATCATCCGGGTTCCGGAGACCCTGGTCCGGGTGCCGAGGGCGCTCGACTTCGTCGAGGGCCTGGTCAACCTGCGGGGGGTCGTCCTCCCGGTGGTGGACCTGCGCACCCGGCTGGGCCTCGAACGTCTCGAGCGGGACGAACGCCAGCGGATCGTCGTACTGATCATCGACGGGGTGCGCACCGGGTTCGTCGTCGACTCCGTGGCCGAGGTGCTCAAGGTCGGCACCGCGGATCTTGAGGCCGCGCCCGAGCTCTCCGAGGAACAGGCGAGGCTCGTGACCAGGGTCGTCAACCTGGCCACGCAGAAGCGGATGCTGCTGGTGCTCGAGCCGGGTCAGCTGCTGGGGGCCGAACAGGCTGCCCTGCTGTCCGCGGAGCTCGGCACCCAGGACGCTGCCTGAGGCCCGCGATGAGGGCATTGGTGGTGGACGATTCGGCGCTCATGCGCAAGGTGATCACGACCATGTTGGTCGAGTCCGGGGGCTTCGAGGTGGACACCGCCCGCAACGGGCTGGACGCGTTGGAGGCGATTCCGCGCGTCCGGCCCGATGTGGTCACGCTCGACATCAACATGCCCGAGATGGACGGCCTGACCTGCCTGGCCACGATCATGCGGGAGTTCCCGCTCCCGGTGGTCATGGTCTCGTCGTTGAGCGAGCAGGGTGCCCTGGTCACCCTGGAGGCCCTGGAGCTCGGCGCGGTCGACTTCGTCGCCAAGCCCGGGGGCACGGTCTCGCTCAACATGGCGGACTCCCGGGACGAGCTGGTCTCCAAGGTGCGTCGGGCGGCCGGCACCGCGGTACGCAGCCCCAGGTTGGCCGATCGACTGCGGCGGCAACGAGAGCAGGCGCGGACGTTCAAGGAGCGGTCCGCGTCCGGCGCGGTTCCCGGCCCGGTGGGTCCACCGGGTCGGGGGCACACCGACCTGGTGCTGGTCGGGGCGAGCACCGGTGGCCCGGCGGTGCTGTCGCTGCTGTTCGAGCGTCTCCCGGGGACGCTCGGCGCACCGGTGGTCGTCGCCCAGCACATGCCGGCGTCCTTCACCGCGGCCCTGGCCCATCGTCTGGACGAGCAGTGCGCCCTGACGGTGACCGAGGTCGATCGGCTCCTGCCTGTGCGCGCCGGCCAGGTGTACATCGCGCACGGGGACGCGGACATCGTGCTGACCCGCCGCCCGGAGGGGCTCATGGCGCAACCCGCGCCGAGCAGCCCGGCCCACTACTGGCATCCCAGCGTCGATCGGTTGGTCGCCTCGGCGATGAGCGTCGTCGAGCCCGCCCGGATGATCGGGGTCCTGCTCACCGGTATGGGCGACGACGGGGCCGAGCAGATGACCCGACTGCACCAGCAGGGCGGTCGGACGATCGCCGAGTCCGAGGACTCCGCGGTCGTCTGGGGGATGCCCGGGCAGCTGGTCGCCCGCAAGGGCGCCACGGCCGTCCTCGACGCGGCGCAGATTCCGACACGACTGACGACCTGGATCTAGCGAACGGTTCGGGCAGGGAGGACCGGTTGCAGGGGCCGGTGCCAGGCAGCGCGGGGCGATGGCGTTCCGCTCGGACGAGAGGGGGAGTGCATGGGACTGATCAAGTCGGCGCCGGACGTGCGGCCCGGTGATGATCGGCGGCGACGTTCCCGCGACGTCCAGGGTCTGGTGGCGGCGCTGGGGCAGGAGGATCCCGAGGTCCGTCGCCGGGCGGTGCTCGACCTGACGGGTGATCCTTCCGCGATCCCCGCCCTGCTCGTCCGCTACCAGGTCGAGGCCGACACCGCGGTCGCCGAGTCACTGCGCACAGCGCTCGTCGCCTCCGACGATCTGGTGGTCGCCCGGTTCTTCTCGGCGCAACTGGGCCTCGACGACGCGGCTCTGCGCAACTCCGCCGTCCTCGCCCTGCAGCTGATGCCGAAGGCCACCGAGGAGCTGGTCGGTGAGCTCCTTGCCGATCCCGACCCCCGGGTGCGGACGGCGGCGGTCGGGCTCGCGACCGGCGGGACGCCCGCCGCGGCCCTCGATCGCTGGGTGAGCGTGGTCGCGCAGGACCAGGACCAGAACGTGGTGGCCGCAGCGGTCGAGGCCGCCGTCGGCAGCGGCACGGAGTGCGGCGCCCTGATCGCGGAGGCAGTCCGGCGCTTTCCCGGGAACCCCTACTTCGACTTCCTCGCTGCGACGTTCGCGTGTGCGCCATGACGTCGTCGCCGGTGTTGTCGGCCCCGGTCGGTGAGGACGCCGGGCGTCCCGAGGCCCCGCCACTCACCCTGGACCAGTTCGTCCGGGTCAGTGAATGGGTGTACCGGCGCACCGGGATCCGGTTCGGGCCGAACAAGCGCTATTTCGTGGACAAGCGGGTCCAGGCCTGCGTGCGACAGCACGGCGGCAACTTCGAGGCCTGGTTCACGTCCGTGCGGGCCGGGGCCTGCACCGTCTCCTCACAACGGTTGATCAATGAGTTGACCGTCAACGAGACGTACTTCCTGCGGGAGGATCGGCAGTTCGACGCGCTCGTGGACAGTGTGCTGCCGAGGATCCGCACCGACCGGAGGAACACCGGCGACCCCGCGAGCATCCGGATCCTGAGCCTGCCGTGCGCCACCGGGGAGGAGCCGTACTCGATCGGGATCGAGCTCCTCGAACGGTGGCCGGACATCGCCGAGGTCGACGTCGAGATCGTCGGTGCCGACATCGACACGAGGGTGCTCGAACAAGCGCGGCGCGGGGAGTACGGCGAGCGGTCCCTGCAGCGGGTGCCCCCCGCCGTCCGGTCCCGCTGGTTCGAGCGGACCGGCCCAGAACTCTTCCGCATCAAGCCGGAGCTCCGCGACGCCATCGAGTTCTCGCTGGCCAACATCTGCGAATCCGACGCGATGCGATCCTTCCGGGACTTCGACGTCGTGTTCTGCCGGAATCTGCTCATCTACTTCGACGAACTGTCGACCCGACGTGCGATCGAGAACCTGTTCGGAGTCCTGCGACCGGGCGGGTACCTCTTCCTCGGCCTCTCCGAGTCCATGAGCCGCGCCTCCTCCATCCTCGAGCCCGTACGCCTGGCGGAAGGCATCGTCTACCGGCGCCCGCGGATCGGGAGCGCGTCATGACCGCCACCCCGCAGGACGACTCCTCGGCAGCGGGCCCGGAGCGGGCCGTGCCCCGGCCACGGATCCCCGGGCCGACCGCGACCCCGGCCATCGCCGACGACGGGCAGTGCCGGCGCATCCTGGTCGTCGACGACGCCGCGACCGTGCGGCTCTACCACGGGGAGATCCTGCGGCGCTCCGGCTTCGTCGTGGACGAGGCGGGGAACGGTCTCGAGGCGATCGAACTCGTTCTCCGCATCCGGTACGACCTCGCCCTGGTCGACGTGAACATGCCCCAGTTGGACGGCTACGGCCTGGTCCGGCGGCTGCGAACGCCCCCGTTCGAGGTCAGCCACCCCATCGTGATGGCCTCGACGGAGAACACCCGCTCCGCCGTCGCGGCGTCCTACCGGGTGGGCGCCAATTCCTACCTCGTCAAGCCGGTGGCCCCTGCCCGGCTGGTGTCGCTGGCCCGGTTGCTCACGAGCTCCGCGGCCCTCGGGAGGCCCGCATGACCAATCCGTTGCTGGACCAGTTCCTCGCCGAGGCGGCCGATCTGCTGGAGCGCCTCGACGCCGACCTGCTCCGGCTCGAGCAGGACCCTGGGGACCCGGAGCTGGTCAACGAGCTCTTCCGTGCGGCGCACACCCTGAAGGGTTCGTCGGGACTGTTCCCGTTCGGCCCGCTGACCCGGCTCACCCACGCCGCCGAGGACCTGATGGACGCCGTCCGGGCGGGGCGGGTGCTGCTCGACGGCGACATCGTCGACGCGCTCCTCGCCTGCTTCGACCAGGTACGCCGGTGGCTGGGCGAGGTGGAACGGACCGGGACGTTGCCCCCGGACGCCGAGGCCGACGGACGCACGCTCGCCGTCCGGTTGCGCGGGCCGCTGGGCGATCCGGAGCCCTCCGACCCGGACCCCAGGAGCGGCGGGGTGACCGTGATCGCCGGGCCGGCGCGCGAGGCGCCCGACTGGCTGGGGGTGATCCCCGAGTCGTTGCTGCGGGAGCTCGCCGTCTGGCTCGGCGAGACCGACTCGACGATCCGCGCGGTGCGGTACTCTCCGGATCCCGGCTGCTTCTTCCGCGGCGAGGACCCGCTGCGGCTCCTTCGGCAGTTGCCGGCCCTCGAGCATCTCGACATCCGCTCCGACGAACCCCTGCCGGACATCACGCGACTGGACGAGTACGAGTGCCGGCTGCGCTTCACCGCCCTCACCCGGGCCTCCTCGGGGGAGATCTCCCACGTCTTCCGGTACGTCTCGGAACAGGTGGAACTCGCCGAGATCGACGGGCCCGCCCTGGGGCGGCGGCCCGGGTCGGGGACCCTCGCCGTGGACGAGGCAGGAGCTTCCCCGGAGTCCGATGCGCCCACCGTCGTGGATCTGTCCGCTGCCGTGGACCAGGCCGGCGGCCTCGACCGGGAAGTGGCCCGGCAGCTGCTCGAGGCCCAGCGGGAGGTCGTGACGAGCGCGGAGGACGGTCCGGGGTGGGCGGCAGTCGTGCGTTCCGCCGTCGCGACCGCCCGAGGAGTCGCCGCCCTGCTCGGTGCCGACCCCGACCGGGGATCGGCGACGTTGCGCAAGGCCGTGGAGCAGCGGGAGACGGGGCCCCTGCTCGGCTGGTTCGCCGAGCTCCTCGCGCTCATCGACGATGCGGCGCCCAGGGGTGCCGTGCCCGGCGGGCCGTCCCCGGGGCAGGGCGCCGGCGATCCCGCCGGTGCCGCGCCGGGTCCCGCGGGTGCCGACGCGCCGACGCGCGCGGAGGCCGCCGAGGAGGTGACCGGTCACGGCACCCGGCTGCTGAAGGTCGAACAGTCGAAGGTCGACCGGCTGCTCGACCTCGCCGGCGAACTGGTGGTGGCGAAGAACAGCCTTCCGTTCGTCGCGGACGAGGCCCGCGAGGCGGGGCAGCTCGCAATCGCCCGCCGGGTCAAGGACGAGTACACCGTGATCAGCCGCGTCAGCGAGGAACTGCAGCACGCGGTGATGGACGTGCGAATGCTCTCGGTGTCGGTCGCCTTCGCCCGGGTGCCGCGGCTGGTACGTGATCTCGCCCGCAAGCTCGGCAAGGACGTCCGCCTGGTGCAGGAGGGCGAGGACGCCGCGGCGGACAAGGACATCATCGAACACCTCAGCGAACCCCTGGTGCACCTGGTGCGCAACTGCCTCGACCACGGGGTGGAGACACCCCGGGAGCGGGTCTCCCTCGGCAAGCCGCCCCAGGCCACCCTGGTGCTGCGCGCCGTGCCCGAGGGGGACGCCGTGATCGTCGAGGTGGCCGACGACGGCCGGGGCATCGATCCCGACGCGGTACGCGCCGCGGCCTGCCGCCGAGGGCTCATCGACGAGGCCGAGGCGGCCGGGTTGGGCGACGAGGACGCCGTCCAGCTCCTGTTCCGCCCCGGGTTCTCCACCGCCACCGAGATCTCCGACGTCTCCGGCCGGGGAGTGGGCCTCGACGCCGTCCGGAGCGACATCGAACGACTCGGCGGCTCGGTCTCGCTGACCTCGCGGCCGGGCGAGGGAACGACCGTCCGACTGCGCCTTCCCCTGACCATGGCGGTCTCCCGGGTCCTGTTGCTCACGGCCGGCGGTCAGCGGTTCGGGGTCCGGGTCGACGACGTCATCGAGACGGTCAGCGTGCCTCCGGGCGACGTGGAGCACGTGGCCGGGCAGGAGATCCTGCTGCTGCGGGACGAACTGGTCCCGCTGGTCCGGTTGACCACGGTGCTGGAGCTGGCCGGCACGACCGGGACGACGGACCTGCACGTGCTCGTGGTGCGGACCCCGACGGGTCCGCTGGGGCTGGTGGCCGACCGGTTCCTCCACGACGTGGACGTGATCCTCAAACCGCTCGAGGGCCTGCTCGTCGCCACCCCGGGGTACTGCGGCACCGCACTGCTCGGAGACGGCTACGTGCTGCTCGTGCTCGACGTGAAGGAGCTGAACGACCGTGCCACTGCAACTCGGTAGCCGGACCGCCGTCCTGAGCGGGATCGTCACCGCGGAGGAGACCGAACCGCTGGCGGCGTGGTTGCGCGCGCGGCAGGGGGCGAGGACCCCGGTGCGGGTGAACCTCGGGGCGTGCACCGAACTGCACACGGCGGCGCTTCAAGCCTTGCTGGCGGCCCGGGTCCAGCTGAGCGTCCAACCTGTCGATTCCTTCCTGCGGGCCTGGGTGGCGCCTCTGCTCG
>CAZOWW010000086.1:0-25748 GCA_964583765.1 uncultured Kineosporiaceae bacterium | reverse complement strand
TCCGGAGGCCTGTCGCCGACCTCCGCGGACGCCGCACCTGTGTCCTGCGGGGGACCCGCACCCAGGCTCGTGCGTGCCTGCCGGGGGCAACGCCCGGGGGTGACTCCGGTGTGGTTCATGCGGCAGGCGGGGCGTTCCCTGCCCGAGTACCGACGAGCCCGCCAGGGCGTGCCGATGCTGGAGGCCTGTCGCCGTCCCGAGCTGGTCGCCGAGCTCACGCTGCAGCCGGTCCGGCGCTACGGGGTGGACGCCGCGATCCTCTACTCGGACATCGTGGTGCCCCTGGCGGCCGCCGGTGTCGGCGTGGACATCGTCCCCGGTGTGGGGCCCGTCGTCGCCGAACCGATCCGTTCCCGGAAGGATCTGGCCCGGCTGCGCCCCCTCGAGGACGGAGAACTCGAGCCGATCGCCGAGGCGGTGCGGTTGCTCGTCGCGGAGCTCGGCGACACGCCCCTGATCGGTTTTGCCGGGGCGCCCTTCACCCTGGCGAGTTACCTCGTCGAGGGCGGTCCGGACCGTGAGCTGGCCCGGACGAAGGCACTCCTGCACGCCGAGCCCGCGCTGTGGGCCGAGCTGCTGGACCGGCTGGCGACGATCACCGGGGAGTTCCTGCGGGTGCAGGTGGCGGCCGGTGCCCGGGTGGTGCAGCTCTTCGACTCCTGGGTCGGGGCGCTCAGCCTGCCCGACTACCTGCGGCACGTCCGGCCGGCATCGGCTCGGGTGCTGGACATGGTGCGACGGAGCGCCCCGGAGGTGCCTCGGATCCACTTCGGGGTCGGGTCGGGGGAACTGCTGGGTGCCATGGCCACGGCCGGCGCGGACGTGATCGGCGTGGACTTCCGGGTCCCCCTGGATGTCGCGGCCGCCCGGGTCGCGGCGGCGGTGCGGGCGGACGGGGACTCCTCGGTCCGACCTCCGGCGGTGCAGGGCAACCTTGATCCGGCCCTGCTGGGCGCGCCCTGGCCGGTCATCGAGGAGCAGGTGCTGGCCGTGCTCGCGGCGGGAGCCGCAGCACCAGGACATGTCTTCAACCTGGGACACGGGGTACCGCCGAACGCGGACCCGGACGTGCTCGCACGCATCGTCGAACTCGTGCACCGGACGTCTGGGACGCCCGGACAGTCCTGAACCGCCGGCTGGGCCCCGAGCCGTTCGCGGAGCCCCGAGCCGTTCGCGAAGCCCCAGCACTGTCAGCACCGCAACCTCAGGGAGCCGGGCGGTCTCCTGGAGCGGTCGGACATCCGGGAATGGCCGCAAGTCCTGGCGCGGCCGGTCCCGAGGACACCGCAGGCTGCCGTGAGGCCACCTGCTCCGCGGTTCCGAGCGGCTCGACCGTGGCCGCCAGGGGCAGTGCCTTCGTCGAGGGCGATGCGCCGGCGGCAGGTGGCTTCGCCCGGAGGCCACGGACGAGCACCCGCCAGATGAGCAGCTCCACGACGGCCAGCCCGGCGCAGTACGGCATCAGGGTCCACGGGGCCACGTCCTGGATCAGCACGCCGGCCAGCCACGGCAGGGCCGAGCCGCCCAGCACCGCGACCCCGTTGAGCAGGCCGATCGCCGTGGGGACGTGGCGTGCGTCGGCCAGCCGCGGGGTCGCGGCCATGATGCTGGGGAAGACCGGGCCGAGGAAGAAACCGACGAGCACGAGCCCCACCGCCGTGACCGGGGTCGTGGGGACCGCTGCGACGAGGAGGACGGCGAACAGCACCGCGACCAGGCAGGCCGACATCGTCTGCAGGTCGGACCAGCCGCGCCGCAGGGTGACCGGGCTGATCACGAATCGCCCGAGGGTCAGCCCCAGCCAGTAGCCGCTGACCATGCTGCTCGCGCCGAGATCGCCCAGGCCGCGCCCGTCCACGAGGAAGGTGTAGGTCCAGGTGCCCGCACTCACCTCCAGCCCCACATACGTGGCCAGGAGCACCGCCGCGAGCAGGACGGCGGGCTGGCGCAGTACGCCCAGGAGCAGGCTCGGGCCCGCATCATCCGGTCGTGGAGCAGCATTCTTCGGTGGGGGAGCGGCAACTTCCGTGGAAGGAGGAGCGGCAGCCTTCGGCGGGGAAGCAGCAGCCTCCGTGGAAGGAGGAGCGTCGGTGCTCGCGGAGGGTGTGGGTTCGCCGTCCCGGTGGAGCAGGACGGCGAAGGCCACCACGAGAGGTGCCGCGGCAGCGGCCTGGACGAGCCAGATCGTCGGCCAGGAGGCCGCGCGCAGGATGCGGGCGGCCAGCACCGGGCCGAGGAGCGCGCCCACGCCGAAGAACGCGTGGAGCCGGCCCAGGCGCACCTGCGCGCCGGGCAGGGTGGTCAGGTAGACGTTGAGCACGGATTCCAGCACGCCGATCCCGTAGCTGCACGGGAGCGCGAGCGCCACGAAGAGCGCGAAAGACGGGCGCAGACCGGTGGACAGGCAGGCCAGCAGGACCACACCGGTGCTGATGACGGCGGCACCCCGCAGGCCGAGATGGCGGACGAGCGGTCCCGTGGTGAGGCTTCCGAGCAGGTACCCCGCGGAGAAGACGAAGAAGGTCGCACCGAAGGTGGCCCGGTTCACGCCGTAGTCGGCCATCTGCGCGGGCAGGGCCACACCGCCCACGGAGGCATTGACCCCGACGAGGACGAAAGCCAGGTAGGCGAGGGCCACCCGCGCGCCGGTGCTGTCCGGACGCCGCGCCGGCCGGGAGTCGACCGGTGGCGGTGCGGGCACGGTGCCTCCTGCGCGCGGCGACAGCTCCCGGACCCGTCCGGTGCCCGGGTCGTGGGCGACCGCGGGCACCGGGGATCAGGTTCCTGGACCGGTGCGGAGAGCTCCGGCGGTTCCCGAGGCTACTCGCCGGCGGGCGCGCTGCCTCCGCGCGGCGTTCGTGGGGTGCGGGGTGCCCGGGGCGTGCGCGGCGTGCCGGTGGCGCGGCGGGTACGCGGCGTGCGGGTGGTCGCCGCCTCGTCGTCCGGCGGCAGTTCTCCGGTCTGCGGCGAGGTGGTCTCCGGCGAGGTGGTCTCCTGCAGGTCCGGTCGCGGTCCGGTCGCGGTGGTGGGGGAGACGGGCGCCGGAGTGTCGGAGATCTCGGAGTCGGGCGCGACCGGTGACGCCTCATCGGCGGGAACGACCGGGGTGGGAACGACCGGGGCCAGGGCCGGGGCCGCGTCGTCCGCGAGGGTGCCCCTGCCTCCGGTCACGGGCTCGTCCATGGCGGTCTCGCGGGGAGCGCGCCCGAAGGGATCGACGTCGTCGGGCAGGCCGTCGTGGGACGCGCTCTCGGGGGAGTCCGGGCCCGCGGAACGGTTGGCGGCAAGAGTGGGGTCGTCGGACGCGGTGTCGTCGGACTCGATGTCGTCGGACCCGGTGTCCGGGGAACCGAGGTCGTCGGGCAACGGCCGACCGGTCCGGAGCGTTGCACCGCGCCGACGGTGCGCCCCGATGTGACGGCCGGGCCACCGGGCGATCCGCCACCCGCGTCGGCTCCCCACCAGCCAGAGCAGTGCCACGATCAGGCACAGGATCGCCAGGGGCGGGATGAGGGCGCCGATCACCAGGAGGACGGCCTCGACCGTCCTGGTCACCGCACGCCAGCCCTTCTCCAGGCCACCGACGAATCCGTGGTCGTCGTGATGCGGGCGAGGTGCACCCTGCTGGGGCGTCCGGACCACGACGGTGAGGGTGGACAGGTCCGCCTGGCCGGTGAGCGACGCCTGCCGCGCCTCCAGAGCCTCCAGGTCGGACTCGCGCCGGCTCAGCTCCGACTCGAGCTGGACGACGTCGCCGAGCTTGGTCGCGCGGCTGAGCAGGGCACGTACCCGGGCCAGGCTCTCCCGCTGGGTCTGCACCCTGCTCGCGACATCGGCGATGTCGCCGGTGACGTCCAGGGCGGTACTGGTGCGCGAGAGCTCCTTGCCGAGTCCTGCCACGCCCCCGACGGTGCGGTCGAGCGCCTGCACCGGGATGCGCAGCATGAGCACCGCCGAGTCCTGCCCCGCCGCCGCCGCGAGGGAGGTGAGATCGATCGTGGCCTGGCCCGTCGCGTCCGCGCCGGGGACCACCACCTGGTTCTCGGCGGGGACCGTCCCGGTCACCTCGGAGGCCACGTACCCGCCGGCAGCGGCCGTCAGGACCCGCACCTGGGCGGCGGCCTTCGTGATGTCCCGGGTCTCCAGGACGAGCTGGACGGTGCGGATCAACCGCGTACGGTCCTGGGAGGGGTCCCCGAGCGAGGTGGACGAGGCGCCGGTGCTCTGCGTGGCGGTGGCGTCCTTGTGCTCGGTGGTGCCCGATCCCCCCGAGGAGGAGGCGCCCGGATCCTGGGCCGCGGAGTCGGACGCGTCGAACCGGAGCCCGGACCGGGTCAAGCCGTCCCGAACACCTGCCGCGGGCGCGTTCGCCGGCGCCGGTTCGGAGGCGGCGTGGCTGCTGCCCGCCTGCGACGTCCCCCCGCAGGCGGTGAGCGTGCCGAGGGCCAAGGGCACCGTGGCCAGGGCGAGCACCGCGGAGCGCGATCGGGGACGGTGGCGGACGGCCATGGCGGACTCCTTGCGCGGCGGGACGGGGCATTGCCTGTGACGCACTCGCGGACGTTGAGGTTCCTCTCCTCGGATGTCATTCTGATCTCTGCGTGGTAACAGGGTGGTCGCGATGCCCGGGACACGCAGGAACCCGGGTGCTCGGTGGGTGGGGGAAGGGCCGCCACGGAAGAATGCCGCCATGGCCGAGACGACGGGATCGACGGAGATCGAGGGCGCAGCTGTCCTCCGGGGCGCGCGCGAGATCAACGCGACGGTGCGGTACACGATGTGGTCGGTCTTCGCGGCCTCGCCGTTACCTGAGGACCGGGACTCTCTGGCCGCGGAGGTCACGGGGCTACTCGACGAGCTGGCCGCCGCGGACCTGCAGGTGCGCGGTTTCTACGACGTCGGCGGCCTGCGGGCGGACGCCGACCTCATGGTCTGGTGGCACGCGCCGACCGTCGAGGGGGTGCAGGCCGCCTACCGGGGACTGCGGTGCACCCGGTTGGGGCGTTTCCTGCGGCCCGTGTGGTCCGTGGTGGGCCTGCACCGGCCGGCCGAGTTCAACAAGGGGCATGTGCCGGCGTTCATGGCGGGTGAGCCACCTCGGGACTACCTGTGCGTCTACCCCTTCGTGCGCTCCTACGACTGGTACCTGCTGCCGGACGCCGAACGCCGGGCCCTGCTCGCAGACCACGGCGTGCGCGCCCGTGGCTACCCGGACGTGCGCGCCAACACCGTGTCGTCCTTCGCCCTGGGCGACTACGAGTGGCTGCTCGCCTTCGAGGCGGACGAGCTCCATCGCATCGTGGACCTCATGAGGGAGTTGCGCGCGAGTGAGGCGCGGCGCCATGTACGGGAGGAGACGCCGTTCTACACCGGGCCGCGGGTGCCGCTGCGGGATCTGGTCGCCTCGCTGCCCTGATCCTGGCTGTGCCGCGGCCGTTGGGTCAGGCCGCGGGACGCCGGCGCAGGGCGATCGAGTTGATGCAGTACCGCAGATCCGTGGGGGTGTCGAACCCCTCGCCGGCGAACACGTGCCCGAGGTGGCTGCCGCAGCGGGCGCACCGCACCTCGGTGCGTACCATCCCGTAGCTGCGGTCCTCGGACTCGACCACCCGGTCCCCGGCCAGCGGGCTGAAGAAGGACGGCCAGCCGCAGTGGCTCTCGAACTTCTCCGTGCTGCGGAAGAGTTCGACACCGCAGGCGCGGCAGGTGTACACGCCCTCGGCGTGGTCGTCCCAGTACTCACCGGAGTAGGCGGGCTCCGTCGCGGCCTGCCGGAGGACGGCGTACTCCGCGGGGGTGAGCCTGATCCGCCACTGGTCGTCGGTGAGGTCGTCGTCCACGTCGCCTCCCGGTCCGTCTTTTCGGGTCCGTCCCCCGCAAGGGCCGTGTCTCCAGACTGGACCGGGAGCGGGTCCGGCGCCATTCCGGCGGGGGCGGGACGGGGCCCGGCGGGAATCGGGCACTACCGACAGTCGTCGCGGAGCGTGATGGGCCGGGCGGAGGCTCCCGAACCGCCGAATTGTCAGCGCCCCAGGCGCCGACCGGGCGTGGACGTGTTCGCCGGCGGCGAAGGGCGCCAAAATGACCCTTGCTACCTGTTCTGTTTACCCAAGGTGAGCAGATAGTGTGTTTGCGTGAAGGTCTTCGGCCCCCCACTCATGATGATCGGGTGCGCACTCGGCGCAGGCGTACAGACGGCGGACGACGCCGCGATGTCACTGCGTGTTCCCGCGCTCGTCTCGGCCTTTTCGATGTTCGCGATGGGCCTGACGTTCCTGTACCGCGCCCATGAACTCGACCTGCCGGTGCGCGAGCCGGTGGGCCGCGCCTCGGCGAGCGCGGTCACGTTGCGATTGCGCGCCCGGCTGGCTCCGGTGGTGACGGAGACGGCCACCAGCAGCGGGGAACGCACGCTACCGGTGTTCCTCATGGGGCTGGCCATCTGGCTCGGTCTGGCCAACCTGATCGCCCATGGTGTGCCGCCGCTGCTGACCCTGCTCTCGGCGGTCTCGGCGTTCATGCTGTTCGCGATGGGGTGGCTGCTCTTCCGGCCGGGAGAGGACTGAGGTCCGCGCCCGAGGAGCACTGCCGAGCGGGGACAATCACACCATGGTGCGCAACCAAGGCGGGGCCGCGGTGAGTGGCTCGGGTCCCGTGGTCCCGGCGTCGCGGCGTTCGTCGTGGTCGCGTGATGTGCTTCTCGGCGCTCTCGTGGTCGGGGCCGCGCTCGGTGCGGTGGGGCTGGTCCTGGCGCACGCCCGCCGCCGGGGCGTCCTGGTGCCCAGACCCGTCGACGACGTGGAGATCCTCGCGGTCGGCCCGGGCACGCTGACCCTGTGCGCGGATTCGCGCACCCTCGCGCCGGGACGCTACGGACTCTGGCTGGACGGCGGGCGGGGACATGCCCAGGTGGGTGAGATCGTCGGTCACGACGATTCCACCGGAACGGTGACCCGTCAGGTCCTGGGCGTGGACCAGGGTTGTCCGGAACCCGGCCCGGCCCGCTGGAGCGGCGACTTCTACGCGGGCACCCCCGGCACGCTCGGCCTGCCGTACCGCGACGTCGTGATCACCTCCGACGTCGGGGAGTTGGCCGCCTGGCTGGTCGCCCCCACCTCGTCGGTCCCCGCGCGCGGTCGGTGGGCCGTGCTGGTGCACGGCCAGGGCGGCACCCGGGAGGAGTGCCTCCGGGCCCTGCCGGTCCTGCACCGCCTGGGCCTCACCAGCCTGGTGATCAGTTACCGGAACGACCCGCTGGCGCCACGTGGGCGGTCTCCCCGTCGTCAGGCGGACGGTGGGGAGTGGCAGGACGTCGAGGCGGCCGTCGTGCACGCGGTCCTGCACGGGGCCGAGGAGGTGGTCCTCGTCGGCTGGGCCTCGGGTGGGGCGCTCGCGTTGAAGACGGTCGCGCGGTCGTGGGCCTCGGGCCGGGTACGGGCGCTGGTTCTGGACTCGCCCTCGCTCGACTGGCGGGAGGTACTGGCCGGCCGGGTTCGCCCCCGTCGGCCCGTGCCCGCGGGCGGCCGGGTGGGTGGCTCGACCTCGGCGTCGTCGGGAGCAGAGGCCGGCGTGCCGCAGCCGGGCGCGACCTCATGGCTGGACCGGGCCGCCGAGCTCCGCCTGCCGACCCTGCTCGTGCACGGGGACAGTGATCCGCAGGGCTCCGCCGGTCCGGGGCACCGCCTCACCCTGGCGCGTCCGAACCTGGTCACGGCGGTCCCGTTCCGCGGAGCCTGCCCGGGGCAGGAGTGGAACACCGACCCCGTGGCCTGGGACACCGCAGTCGCGCGCTTCCTGCTCAGTCTCTGACGAGCCGGTCTCCGACGGGCCGGTCCCCTGACAGTTCGGTCCCTGGGCGGGGCAACGGCGGTCGCGCAGGACTCCGCGGCGGTCCCTGTGGGATTCAGCGCCGGGGAATGGGAATCAGCGCTGGACGAGCCAGCGGCCCAGGAGCACGCCGTCGCACTCGAGGAGGTGTGTGGTGCGCACCGGCAACTCCGCGGGCAGCCCGTGCGCCACGCGCGGTGCGTTGCTGCCGACGAGGCGTGGCGTGAGGGTCAGGCACAGCTCGTCCAGGCGCCCGGTGGCCACGAAGGCTCCGAGAAGGGCCGGGCCTCCCTCCAGCAGAATCCGTCGCAGTCCTCGGGCGGCAAGCTGTGCCGTGGCGAGGTCGGGCTCGACGGACTCCTCCCCGGCCACGATGACCCGGTCGGGGCCGAGCCGCCGGCGCAGGCCGGACACGTCGCCGGCACTGCAGGTCATCACCAGGACGCGGGGGTCCCTGTCCAGGTCGTGCCCGGTGGCCAGGTCCCCCGAACGGGACACCACGACGAGGACGGGAGCCGCGGGCTGGCCGCACGTCGCGCGGCGTTCGGCGAACTCGGGCCGGACCGCCGGTGCCCCGTAGCCCTCGGTGCGGGCCGTGCCCGCTCCCACGAGCACCACGTCGGCCAGGCCACGGAACACGGTGAGCGCCACCCGGTCCACCGGCGCGCTCACCGAGGCCGACCGTCCGTCCGGACCGGCTGCGGCGCCGTCCAGGGTCGAGACCACGGTGGCGCGCACCCAGCCGTGCGCGGGCAGCGGTTGCGGATAGGCGTACAGGTCGGCCAGGGCCTGGACCGCCTCCGCCCGGCCGCGGGTGAGGTCGCCCAGCGAGGCATTGCCGGGAAGGAGCAGGCGCAGCTCACTCACCGGGCGGCCGTTCCGCCGAGACCGGCCTTCACGCGGATCTGACGGCGGATCCGGTGGAGCATCGCGGACATCCCGACGAGCCGGAGCGGGCTCACCGCCGCGGTCAGGCCCAGCCGGGTGAGGACGTCGTCCGGCACCGCCAGCGCCTCGCGCGCCGGCAGGCCGTTCATGGCTTCGAGCAGGATGCCGGCGAAACCGCGTGTGGTCGGCGATTCGGCCGGGGCGTCGACGAAGATCTGAACCAGGCCCTCCGGCCCCGACGGGGTCACCTCGGCTAGGACGAACACCGGGGACTGGCATTCGACGACCGCTTCGAGGAGATCCTTGCGTTCGGCGATCCGTGGGGGGAGCTCGGGCAGGTCGCGGCTGAGGTCGAGAAGCAGCTGCAGCCGGTCCCGTTCACCGAGCGCCTGGAACTCCTCCACGAGATCGGTCAGGCGCGGGGGAATTGCCCCGGTGGGCTGGGGCTGCGGTCCCGCGGGGGCGGATCCAGTGGGGGGTATGACTGTCGTGGAGGGCTCATGCGGTGCGTCCAACGGGGCTGGCATCGGCCTTCTCCTTTCCGGAGCCGATGACGGAAAGGCATCATGTCACAGCGTTGCGCAGCGGTGAGCGGTTCGTGCTACCTGGTCGAAGGGGTTTTTCGGCGGTCAGGCCGGAAATATCCCTATCAGGGATGGAGGTCCTGGATGCCGGGTTGATCCAGATGTCCGACGGATGGGGTCGGACGTCCGGGTCACCAGTGGGCGCGGCCCACCGAACGTGCGGGGGTGGGCGGGGGCAGCCGGGTGGACCGGGCCAGGGCAGGCAGCGGGTCCCTGGGCAGGGAGAGGACGGTGTGCCGCGGGGAACGGGAGCGCTCGGCCGCGGCCAGGGCCGGCCGGACCGTGACCCCGTAGGGACGCGTGAACATGATCGTGGACCGGGCCGCGACGCTGACCATGTCCCCGGGGACGTAGGTGTCCCCGGTCTCGCTCTCGCCCTCGCCGTCCGCGGTGTCGACGAGCACGGTCCACCAGGCCCCGTAGTCCTCGACCGGGATGGTGAAGTCGAGGTCCTCGTAGTGCGCGTTGAACATGACCAGGAACGAGTCGTCGATGACGCGCTGGCCGCGCCGGTCCGGGGTGATGATGCGCTCGCCGTTGAGGAACATGGCCACGGCCCGGCCGTAGCCGTTCTGCCAGTCCCGCGGGTACATGGTGGTGCCGGTGGGGGTGAACCAGGCGATGTCGCCGATCTCGCTCTGCCCGCCCTGGGACGCCTCGCCCTTGAAGAATCGGCGACGCCGGAACACGGGGTGGCGCCGGCGCAGATCGACCATGCGTCGCGTGAACTCCAGCAGTTCCTTCTGCCAGGGGGCGAGATCCCAGTCGACCCAGGTGAGCTCGCCGTCCTGGCAGTAGCCGTTGTTGTTGCCGCGTTGGCTGCGGCCGAGCTCGTCGCCGTGCGTGATCATCGGCACGCCCTGCGAGAGCATCAGGGTGGCGATGAAGTTGCGCTGCTGGCGTGCCCGCAGGCTCTGCACGGACTCGTCGTCCGTCTCGCCCTCGACGCCGCAGTTCCAGGACCGGTTGTGGCTCTCGCCGTCCCCGTTCTGCTCGCCGTTGTCCAGGTTGTGCTTCTCGTTGTACGAGACCAGGTCCCGCAGGGTGAAGCCGTCATGGGCGGTGACGAAGTTGATGCTGGCGATGGGGTGCCGGCCGTCGTCCTGGTAGAGGTCGCTCGAACCGGTG
The DNA here is from genome assembly GCA_964583765.1 of uncultured Kineosporiaceae bacterium. Classification (GTDB taxonomy): domain Bacteria; phylum Actinomycetota; class Actinomycetes; order Actinomycetales; family Kineosporiaceae; genus CAZOWW01. The sequence continues at coordinate 15,321 of CAZOWW010000086.1, read as the reverse complement.
ATGCGGGAGGCGAACTCGCCCAGGGTGGAGGGTTCCCCGCGCCAGAAGTCGCGCACGGTGTCGCGGAACTTGCCGTTCCACTCGGTCCACAGCGGGGGGAAGTTGCCCACCTGGTACCCGCCGTCGCCGACGTCCCAGGGCTCGGCGATCAGCTTGACCTGGGAGATCACGGGGTCCTGCTGGACGATGTCGAAGAACGCGGAGAGCCGGTCCACCTCGTGGAACTGCCGTGCCAGGGTGGCGGCCAGGTCGAACCGGAAGCCGTCCACGCGCATCTCGAGCACCCAGTACCGCAGCGAGTCCATGATCATCTGCAGGACGTGCGGGTGCCGCATGAGCAGGCTGTTGCCGGTGCCGGTGGTGTCGTAGTAGTGCGCGCGGTTGTCGTCGACCAGGCGGTAGTAGGCGGCGTTGTCGATGCCGCGGAAGCACAGGGTGGGTCCGAGGTGGTTGCCCTCCGCGGTGTGGTTGTAGACCACGTCGAGGATCACCTCGATCCCCGCCTCGTGCAGGGCGCGCACCATCGCCTTGAACTCCTGCACCTGCTGTCCGCGCTGGCCGGCGGAGGAGTAGGCGTTGTGCGGCGCGAAGAAGCCGATGGTGTTGTAGCCCCAGTAGTTGGACAGTCCGCGCATCGCGAGGGTGGTGTCCTGCACGAACTGGTGCACGGGCATCAGTTCGATCGCGGTCACGCCCAGATCGCGCAGGTGCTGGATCACCGCCGGATGGGCGATGCCGGCGTAGCTGCCCCGGATCTCCTCGGGAACGGCCGGGTGTCGCATGGTGAGGCCCTTGACGTGGGCCTCGTAGACCACGGTGTCGTGGTACTCGTGCCGTGGCGGCCGGTCCGTCCCCCAGTCGAAGAAGGGGTTGATCACCACGGACAGCATGGTGTGCCCGACGCTGTCCGTGTCGTTGAAGTGCCCGGCATCGGCGAAGGCGTACGAGAACAACGCCTCGTCACCGTCCACCTGCCCCTCGATCGCCTTCGCGTAGGGGTCGAGCAGCAGCTTCGACGGATTGCAGCGGTGGCCGCGCGCCGGGTCGTAGGGCCCGTGCACCCGGAAGCCGTAGCGCTGGCCGGGACCGACCCGCGGCAGGTAGGCGTGCCAGACGAAGCCGTCGACCTCGGGGAGCGGGATGCGCTGCTCCGCACCGGAATCGTCGATCAGGCAGAGATCGACGCCCTGTGCGACCTCCGAGAAGAGTGCGAAGTTCGTCCCTGCGCCGTCGAAGGTCGCACCCAGCGGGTACTGGGACCCCGGCCAGATCTCCATGCACTCCCCAAGACGGTCGGCACCCGCAGCGGCGGATCCAGCCATTCTTACGCGCCCGCCGCTGTAAGCGCTCCCAGAAATCCTCGACAGCAGGAGGACCACCCGGCCGCGCGTACGGATACGTCCGAGAGGTCCGGAAATCTCAGCTCGGCAGTGCCCGCTCGACCACTGCCTGGGTGGTCTTGCGGCCGACCGGCAGCGTGCCGAACAGGGCACCGCCCCCACCGGTCACCCGGGTGGCGAGGAAGGCCGAGGACACCGACGAGGGGGCGTAGCGCAGCAGCAGCGAGGCCTGGAGGACCACGGCGAGCCGCTCGACCATCCAGCGGGCCCCGCCCTCCACCGCGGCCGGGTCACGCCGGGCCTCCCGGGCCGCGGCCTGGAGGAATCCGGCGACGCCGTCCATCGCCCGGTCCAGGCGGGGATCGCCCCCGCGGCACCGGTCGACCTCGGCGAGCAGCACCTCCATCGAACGCGGCTGGACGGACATGGCCCGCAGCACGTCCAGGGCGCTCACATTGCCCGGTCCCTCCCACAGGGCGTGCATCGCGGCGTCGCGCAGCACCCGGGCCATGCCGTGTTCCTCGACGTAGCCGTTGCCGCCAAGGCACTCCAGCGCCTCCGCGACGACCGCGTTGACCCGCTTGCAGACCCAGAACTTGGCGACCGGGATCGCCGCACGCAGCAGTTCGGTCTCCCCGGCGTCCACCGCGGCGGCCAGGCGCATGGCCAGCACGGTTGCGGCCTCGCTCTCCACCGCCAGATCGGCGAGCACGTTCTGCATGAGCGGTTTGTCGACGAGCGTGGAGCCGAAGGCGTTGCGGTGCCGGGCATGGTGCACCGCGCGGGTCACCGCGTGGCGCATGATCCCCGCCGAGGTGACGACGCTGTCGAGCCGGGTGTGCTCGGAGACGTCCTGCAGGAGTCGGGTCCCCGTGCCCTCCTCGCCCAGCCGTACCCCCCAGGTGCCGTCGAGCTCGACCTCGGCGCAGGCACTCGAGTGCACGCCGAGCTTCTGCTTCAGCCGCAGCAGGTGCCAGGGGTTGCGCCGTCCGTCGGTGAGCACCCGCGGGACGAGGAAGCAGGTGAGCCCGCTCGGCGCCTGGGCCACGACCACGAAGGCGTCGCTCATCGGCGAGGACACGAACCACTTCTGCCCGGTCAGCCGGTAGCTCTCCGTTCCCTCCAACGGTCCGCCCCGCTGGGGCCGGGCCACCGTCGTGCTGTTGCGCAGGTCGCTGCCGCCCTGCCGCTCGGCGACCGCGAGTCCGGCGAGGCAGCCAAGCTTGGACGCCGGCTCGCGGAGCCCGGACTCGTACGACCGGGAGGCGAACCGGGCCAGCCAGGTCTGCTCGAGCTTCGGCTCGACGTGAAGGGCCCGTCCGGCCGCGTAGGTGGTGGTCAGCGAGGTGAGGTGGCCGGTCTCCACCTGGGCCCAGACCAGCAGGGCAGCGGCCCGGGCGGTGTGCGAGGCCGGGGGAGCGGCGGGCTCCCAGGCGCCGGCGGTGAGGCCGCCCCGGATCCCGGCCTGGAGCAGCCGGTGCCATGCCGGGTGGTAGTCGACCTCGTCGACGCGCTGCCCGAAGGGGTCGTAGTTGCGCAGCTGGGGCGGGTAGCGGTCGACGAACTCGGCCCAGCGGATCGACCGGGGCAGACCGGCGAGTCGTCCCAGATCACGCAGGCGGGACAGGTGTGACTCCGCCTCGTGCCGGCGCACCGCCTCGACGAGCGCGTGGTCGGTGGAGAAGACATCGTGGTCCACCGGCGCGGGTACGAGGTTGAGGGAGTCGTCGGTATCCGCCACGGCTTCACCGTACCCATCCCCTGGAAGTGCCCGTGACCCGTCCCCGGTAGGGGCTCGTGACCCGTCCCCGGTAAGGGCTCGTGGCCCTGTCCCCAGGCAGCTGCTCGTGACCCGTTCCTGATCGGCGTGCGTGCCTTCCTCGACGAGCCGGCGTGACCCACCGGGGCGTCGGGCAGCCCAAGGTTCCTCACGGACCGCTTCGGCTGACTACGGTGTAACCCGTGGCGACGGACACGACATGGCCCACCGGGAAGGCCGGTGAGCTGCCGGGGGAGCGGATGGGCACCTTGGGACGGCGACTGTGGCGCCTGATCGCGGTGACCTTCCGGGTCTGCATGCGTTACCGGGTCACCGGACTGGCCGCCGAGGCGGGTTTCTTCGCGCTGCTCTCCCTGCCGCCTCTGGTGCTCGGGCTCGTCGGCAGCGTCGGGTTCTTCGGGCAGTGGGTCGGCTCGGACGTCCTCACGATGCTGCACAACCGCGTCGAGCACCTGGCCGGGACCTTCCTCACCACCGACGCCGTCAAGACGGTCGTGCTCCCCACCTTCGACCAGGTCGTGCACCGTCCCCGGCTGGAGTTTGCCTCCGTCGGGTACGTGCTCTCGTTGTGGGCGGGGTCGCGTGCCCTCAACGTCTACGTGGACACGATCTCGATCATGTACGGCCTGGGGGGACGGCGCGGGATCGTCCGTACCCGGGCCCTGTCGTTCTCGCTCTACGTCGCCTCGCTCGTGCTGGCCGTGGTGATCGTCCCCCTCGTGCTCCTCGGCCCTGCGCTCGTCTCGCGGTTCGTCGACTCGGCACACGTGCCTGTCGCCTCGGGGTCGGCGAGCCGGATCGTGTACTGGCTCGCGGTGATTGCGATCGCCGTGCTCGCCCTGGTCACGCTCTACCACGTGGCCACACCCGTCCGGTCGCGCTGGCGCCGGGACCTGCCCGGGGCCGTGCTCGCCCTGGGCATCTGGGTGGTCACGAGCTTCGTGCTGCGGGACCTGATCGCCGAGTCCGTGGGCGGCCCCTCGATCTACGGGCCGTTGGCGACCCCGATCGTGCTCCTGATCTGGTTGTACTTCCTGGCCATCGCGGTGCTCATCGGCGCGGCCCTCAACGCCGCATTCGACGAGGTCTTCCCGCGGGCGACCCGGCTGCTCGGACGCGGGACGGGGTCCGGGACGTCCGCCGGTCCGCCGGCGGACCCCGCGGTACCCGGGGCACCGGGTTTCCCGTCCACCGCCGGCGAACACCCGACCGCTACCCCCGGGAATCCGTCCGCCGCCGGCGAGAACCCGCCCTCTGCCCGGGAGAACCTGCAGCGACGGATCCTGGACCTGCGGCCCCGCCGGGGCGAGCGCAGCCTGGGTGCCCGCACGTCGTGAACGAGTCCCCGGCGCGAGCGCCTGCTCGCACCGGGGACCGCGTGCGGCGGGGGCCGGTGGAATCGGTCCGCCGGGGACTGCGTGAGGCGCGTCAGCGAGGACCGCGTGAGGTGGGTCAGCGACGGTCGTCGACCGCGGCGTCCCGACCGAAGGTGGCTGCGATCTCCTCGCTGAGGTGGTAGCTCTCCTCAGGGCCGGGGAACGAGCCCGACCGCACGTCGGCCGCATAGCGGGTGAGCGCGTCGACCGCGGTGAGCTTCAACGTGGCGTAGGTGCGGACGAACTTCGGCCTCAGCCGGTCCTGCAGGCCGAGGACGTCGTGGAACACCAGAACCTGGCCGTCGCAGTGCGGACCGGCGCCGATGCCGATCGTGGGCACGGAGACGGCCTCGGTGATCATGCGGGCGGTGGCGTCCGGCACGGCCTCCAGAACCAGGGCGAAGATCCCGGCCTCGACCAGAGCCTGGGCCTCCTCGACCAGCCGGCGGGCCGAGGCCGCGTCGCGGCCCTGCACTCTGAAGCCGCCGAGGGCGTGCACCGACTGCGGGGTGAGCCCGATGTGCCCCATGACGGGGATCTCGGCGTCCACCAGGGCCCGGATCATGGGCACGCGCTTCGCGCCGCCCTCGAGCTTGACCGCCCGGGCGCCCGCACGGATCAGCCGGGCGCCGTTGCGCACGGTGTCCTCGACGCCGACGTGGTAGCTGAGCCACGGCAGGTCGGCGACGACCAGGGCCTTGGGCCGGACCCGGGCCACCGCCGCGGTGTGGTGGGCCATCTCGTCGACGGTCACCTGCAGCGTGTCCTCGTGGCCCAGCACGACCATCGCCAGGGTGTCCCCGACCAGGATCAGATCTACCCCGGCCTCGTCGGCGATCAGGGATCCGGGTGCGTCGTAGGCGGTGACCATGACCAGGGGCACGCCGCCCTGGGCGACCTTGCGGTGTTGGATGTCCGGGACGTTCACACGGTTGGTCATCTGCACCCCTCTGTCCGACCTCGTCGCCGGTGAGGTCCGGCGGCGAACCTCACCCTAGGCCGCGCCGCTCGGGGGTGCCGCGTGGCCGTCACCCGGTGGGCGGAGGGCCGGCCGTGCTCGGACCGGGGTCGGGACGATCCAGCCTCCGGCGCCGGGTCGGGGGCGGGGTCGGGGGTGATCTGGGCGCAGCGGCCGCTCCCGGGGACGTAGTCCCGTAGGGTGCGGGCGTCGGATCAACGGCAGAGCGTGCGGGGATTCACCCGGACGGGCAGAGCGGGCGTAGGGGGCAGTGGTGAAGTACCTGGTGCGGGCCGTCATGGTGGCGGATCTCATGGTGGGCCTCGTCCTTCTGGCACTCGCCGCGCAGGGTGGCCGTCCCTGGCTGTGGCCGATCGGCGCGGTGCTCACCCTCATGGGCGGGGTCTTCACCGAGGAGTGGATCCGGTTCCGGGTGAAGTACCCCACGGCCGAGGCGCGGGAGGCCTACCGCGATCGGGCCATCGAGCAGTACCAGCAGCGGATCGAGGCCCTGAACGCCGGCGGATCGCAGACGGAGGGCAGGGCCGAGCGGAACAAGATCGCTCACCTGGCGGCCAAGGACCGGGCGCGTGTGCTGCGCACGGGGGTGGACGGCACCGCGGTGATCGTCTTCCTTGCGGACGCGAACCGGGGCAACGAGTTCGAGCAGCTGGTCTACCTGGAGCTGGACGTGCGTACGGGCGGCGGTAGCGCTCCCTACCGGGTGCGCACGGGGGAGTACCTCACCGCCGCGTCGACCGGTTCGGCGGTGCCCGGCCGCGAGCTGGTCGTGAAGGTGGACCCGGCGGATCCGCAGCGGGTGGCCGTGGACTGGGAGAAGTCGCTGCGTTGGGCGCCGGGGGGCCGGGACACCTCCACTCGCTGAGGGCCCACAGTGCTCGGTGCTCGGTGCTCGGTGCTCGGTGCTGAGCTGGGCCGTGGTACCCCGGGCCGCTGAGGTGGAGGGCCGGCGCGAACAGCGCCCCGCCCTCACCGCGGGTCGAGCAGGGTGAGGGCCTCGGGGACGCAGGTCACGGTGATCGGCAGAGGGCTCACCGGCTCGCCGTCCGCGTAGGCGGTGATGCCCGGGCAGTCGAGTTCGACCCGTACCCCGCGGGCCTGGCGCACCTGGGGGTGTCGCACATGTGTGCCGGCCCGCACCTGGCGCTTGAGTCGTATCAGGGTCGTACGGCCGACCCGGGCACCCACCAGGACGTCCAGCAGCCCGTCCGCAGGATCCGCTCCTGGGCAGATGCGCATGCCGCCTCCGTACGCCGCGGTGTTGCCGACGCAGACGAGGACCGCGTCGAGCCGGGACTCCACGTCGTCGATGCGCACCCGGTAGGGGAGCCTGCGCAGCAGGGCCAGTTCGGCGAGCACGGCGAGGTCGTAACGGCGGGGCCCGCGGGGCAGGACCATCCGGTTGGCCAGGTGGTTGACCCGGGCGTCGAAGCCCGCCGCGAGCACGCCGGCGAACCAGCGCGGGGTGCCACCGCGCGCGGTCTCCACCAGGGCGAGGTCGATCGCGCGGGTACGGGACAGCGCGAGGGCGGCCCCCGCGGCCCGAGCGGCGGTGATCGGTTCGGTGGGCAGTCCCAGCTCGGTGGCGATGTCGTTGCCGGTTCCCGTGGGGACGATGCCGAGGGCGACCGGCCGCCCGGCCACCGCCTGCAGCGCGAGGTGCACGGTGCCGTCGCCGCCTACGGCGATCAGTGCGGCCGCTCCGCCCGCCACCGCGGCGTGACAGGCCCGTTCCGCGCTCGCGCGGTCGGCGGTGTCCAGGAGGCGGATCGGCCGTCCCGAACTGCCCAGGGCGGCGGTGACGGCCGCCCGCAGGTCTCCCGCCCGGCGCCGTCCCGCACGGGGGTTGACCAGGACGGCCACCGGGCCTGCCGCGGGGACGGAGCCGCGGTCTCCACGCACCACGGGATCGGTCACGTTGCGTAGCCTAGGCTGAGAGTTCAGGTCACGGGAGTCCCGACGCCCACGGCGCGGTCCGCGAGCGCGCGGGGCCTGGTTCGCGGACCCCGACCACCGTGCGACAGTGGCGACATGCCTGTCGAGGACGATGTCGAGCAGCCCCCGGCCGACGGCTCGCACGGTGGCTGGCTCTCCAGGAACCTGCTGGTGCTGTCCGGGGTGTCGTTCCTGCAGGACGCCGCCAGCGAACTCGTGTACCCGCTGCTGCCGATCTTCCTGACCACGGTGCTCGGTGCGCCCGCCGCAGCCGTCGGGGCGGTGGAGGGACTCGCCGAGGGAGCGGCCTCGGTGACGAAACTCGGCACCGGCGTCCTGGGGGACAGGTGGCGCCGCCGCCCGCTCATCGCCGCCGGCTACGGCCTGGCCGCGGTGGGCAAGCTGATCGTCGCGCTCGCCTTCGCGTGGCCGGTGGTCCTCGCCGGGCGGGTGGTGGACCGCCTGGGCAAGGGCATGCGGGGTGCTCCGCGGGACGCGCTCCTGGTCGAGGGGGTACCGCGGAGTGCTCGTGGTCGGGCGTTCGGGGTGCACCGAACGGCGGACACCCTGGGCGCGGTGGTCGGACCCCTGCTGGGGCTGGCCGGCTATGCCGCACTGGGTCACCGGCTGAAGCCCGTGCTGCTCCTCGCCGTGGTGCCGGCGGTGCTGAGCGTGCTCCTCGTGGCGGCCGTGCACGAGGCCACCCCGCCCGCGCGCCGGGACCGGTCCCGTCCGGCCTGGACGGCGGGGGTGCGCACTCTGCCGTCCGGCTACTGGCGGGCTCTCCTGCCGCTGATGGTCTTCGCCGCGGTGAACTTCCCGGACGCCCTGGTGCTGCTGCGGCTGCACGACATCGGGATGAGCGTCACCCAGGTGATCCTCGCCTACGTGACCTTCAACGCCGTGTATGCCGCGGGGAGCTTCCCGGCCGGGGTGCTCGCCGATCGGTGGCATCCCCGTTGCGTCTACGCCGTCGGCCTGGCCTTCTTCGTCCTGGGCTACGGGGGCCTGGCTCTGGTGCGGGATCACGCCGTCGCCTGGCTGCTCGTGGGCCTCTACGGGATGTTCGCGGCCCTCACGGACGGCGTGGGCAAGGCGTGGGTGTCCGGCCTGGCCGGCTCCGGGCAGCAGGCGGCGGCGCAGGGGGTCTTCCAGGGCGCGGGGGGCCTGGCGGTGCTGTGTGCGGGCGTGTGGGCCGGACTGGCCTGGGGTGCCGACGGGCAGGTGCCATTGCTGCTCGCCGCCGTGGTCGCCACCGTGGTCGCGGTCGTCCTGCTCGCGCCGTTCTCGCCGAGGAGCGTCCGCCAGGGTCGGGCCCCGGGACAAGGCTCTACTGCCGCAGGGTGAACGGCGTCCCCCGAGCGGGTGACGCCGGTGGGCTCCGGGGCCTCGTTCTCGTCGCTCGTCTCAGGTCACCGCGGCTCCGCTCCGACAAAAACCCTGCGAACCGGAACGCCACGACGCGCGGAACGCCGTGGGCGAGGCCGAGGACGCGTTGGCCGACACGGGCAGGAGCCGATCGAGATGGCGCAGCGGACAACAGATCATCCGGAGCGCCGCGCACGGTGGCGGGTGTCCGACCAGCCGGTCGTCGTGAAAGTGATGGCCGCGGTGCTCGTCGGCTGCCTGGGCATGATCATCATCGCGGTGTCCGCGTACATCCACCTGGGTGCGATGCGGGACCGGCAGCAGACGCTGCAGGACCGCTCCGTCTTCCCGCTCACCGACCTCGACGGGATGCGGTACGCGTACCTGCAGGCCCGGCTCGACGCCCTGGCCGACGACACCTTGGGCAGTTCCGACTCCGGGGCGGAGCACGTGGCCTACCTGGCCGATGTGGACCGCATGAACCAGGCCCTGCAGAAGTTCGCGAACGGGCCCGGCACTTCGCCCGAGGTGCGCGCCGTGCTCTCCGACCTGTCCGGTGTCTGGGAGAAGTACCACACCCTCGTCGGGGGCGACCTGTTGCGGCTGGCCCGCGCCCACGACATGGCAGGCTACCTGGAGATGCGCACGAAGCAGGTCAAGCCGATGGCGGTGCAGATCCAGGCCGATCTTGACAAGATCATCGGAATCATGCGGGACCAGACCGGGCACCAGATCCAGGCGGGGCAGGACACCTACACGACCGCGCGGAACACGCTGCTCGTGGTCGCGCTGCTCGCCCTGCTCGGTGCCCTCACCCTGGGCACCCTGACCGCCCGGGTGATCGTGGGCCCTCTGCGTCGGGTGCGCGACGTCTGCGCGGCGGTCGCGCAGGGAGACCTGTCGCAACAGCTCGGCCTCACGAACCGGGACGAGATCGGCCAGACCGCGCGGGCCCTGGACACGGCCACCGCGAACACCCGGGAGACCGTGGACGCACTCGCCTCGTCCGCCCGCACCCTCGCGGGTGCCGCCGAGGAGCTCACCGCCACGGCCGGGCAGATCACGGCGACGGCCGAGAGCACCTCGGCGGATGCGGCTGCGGTCCGGGAGTCGGCCAAGGACGTGACGGGCAACATCCACAGCCTGGCCGCGGGCGCGGAGGAGATGAGCGTCTCCATCGCGGAGATCTCCCGCACCGCGGCCGATGCCGCGCGACTCGGCGTCCACGCGCAGTCCCTGGCGGACTCGGCGAACAGCACCGTGGACGAGTTGGGCGTCTCGTCCGCGGAGATCGGCAACGTGGTCAAGCTGATCACCGCGATCGCCGAGCAGACCAACCTGCTCGCGCTCAACGCGACGATCGAGGCGGCCCGGGCCGGTGAGTCCGGGCGGGGCTTCGCCGTGGTCGCCACAGAGGTCAAGGAACTGGCGGCGGAGACGGCTCGCGCCACCGAGGACATCTCCCACCGGATCGAGTCCATCCAGGACACCACGGGCCGTGCGGTGGCGGCCATCGCCGAGATCACTCAGGTGATCGGGCAACTCAGCGCCTTCGAGGAGACCATCGCCTCGGCCGTCGAGGAGCAGACCGCGACCACCGCCGAGATGACCCACAGCATCAGCGAGGCGTCCGCGGGCGCGGACCAGATCGCGGAGGGCATCGCCGGGGTGTCCGGGGCGGTGTCGCACACCGCCGAGGACGCCCAACAGACCCGCGGCGCGACGACCGAGCTGTCCCGGATGTCCCACGAGTTGCAGGCGATGGTCGACCGCTTCCGCCGTTGAGAGCCGGTCCGTCCCGCGCCCGTCCGACCGGCCCGGCCTCGGGGAGGGATTCGTCGAGGGTCCGGGCGGGACCCGTCGGCGCTTCAGCTGGCGTCGCGGACGTCCGAGAGGAGACTCGACATTCAGACGTAGGGCGTGTGAGCGGTCATCCATACTGTGCTTTCATGCGATTCTCAGCCTGCGGTCATGATGAGGCCGAGGATGGGACCCTGTGCACGGATGCGGGTGGGACGTCGGGCTCGGGTGCGGCCCCGGCGGGCGAAGGGTAGGCGGCATGAAGGTGTGGGGTGTCGAGGGAACCGGCACAGGACCGGGCCACGGCCGGGACGACGGGGGTCGGACCACGGTCCGTGGACGAGCCCGCGCCCTGGGCCTGTTCGTACCGATGCTGACGGTCGCACTCGCGGCGTCCGCATGTTCGGGGTCCGCGCACCAGGCGTCCGAGATGCCGGCCGGCACCACGTCGTCCGGCTCCACCTCGGTGGTGACCTCCGGTGCCTCGGCGCCGCTCGCCTCGGCGAGTCCGGCGGCAGCCTCCGCGCCGGTCGTCTCCGTGAGCACGAACGACTCCGGCAAGGCCTACCCGGACCGCCCACTGCACGTCACGGCGTCATCCGGACATGTCACCTCGGTCACCGTCACGGACGAGGGCGGCGCGGCCGTGCCCGGGACGCTGGCCGGCGACGGCACCTGGACGCCCGCCCGTACCTTCAAGGTGTCCACGACGTACTCGGTGACCGCGGTGGCCGAGAGCGACGGCGGGGACTCCGCGCAGTCGCACCTTCAGTTCACCACCCTGGCCGCCGGCCGGCGGATCACCATTGCGTCGATCACCCCCCTGGACGGCGAGACGGTGGGTGTCGGGCTGCCGATCTCCGTCGTCTTCATGCACTCCGTGGAGAACCGCGCCGAGGTCGAGCGTCAGCTCACGGTGGACGCGAGGCCGGCGGTGACCGGGGCCTGGCACTGGATCTCCAGCACCCGGGTGGACTACCGCCCGCAGTGGTACTGGGCGTCGGGCACGCACGTCACCCTCGCCCTGAACCTGAACGGCGTCAGCGACGGGAACGGACGGTGGGGCGCCAGGGACCTGTCGCGCAGCTTCACCATCGGCTCGAGTCTGGTCGCCGTGGTGAACATCAAGACCCACCGGATGACCGTGACCCGGGACGGCAAGCTGCTGCGCAACCTGCCCACAGGCACCGGCAAACCCGGGTACGACACCTGGGGAGGCACCATGGTGGTGCTCGGCAAACTGCCGGTGGTCGAGATGGACTCGTGCAGCGTCCACATCGCCTGCGATCCGGGCAGCCCGATCTACTACAAGATGAAGGTCAACGACGACGTGCGGCTGACCCCCTCGGGGACGTTCGTCCACGCCGCGCCCTGGGACTACCAGATCGGCAAGGCGAACATCTCGCACGGGTGCATCCACCTGCGCGTCTCGGACGCGGCCTGGTTCTACGGCCTGGCCAAGCTCGGGGACGTCGTGACCGTGGTGGGTGCTCCCCACCAGGTCGCGGTGGACAACGGGTTCGGTGACTGGAACCTCAGCTGGGCCCAGTGGCTCGCCGGGAGCGCCCTGCACACCGCAGCCTGACGCTCCCGGATCCGTCCGCGAGCTCAACCACCGAGCGTGATCCGCAACTCCACGCCGTTGGCGAAGGACAGCCCGCGCATGCGCTGGAACAGCCGGGCGATCGTGAACTGCATCCCGTACTTCGCCTTGACCATTGCGGTGAGCCGGGTCAGTTCCTCGGGGTTGTCGACGATCTCCACCGTGCTGGGAGTGTCCGGGACGCCGTCGGCGACCTTGCCCCGGCTGTTCGACGGCGCGAGGAGCGCCCGCGGCGTGTGCCGCAACCGCTTGACCTTGCCCGTGGTGCGGTCGGTCAGCGCGAGCAGGTGGTCCCCGTCGCGGACCACCCAGATCGGGGTGGGCACCGGCGTCCCGTCGCGCCGGAAGGTCGTGAACCGGACATTTGCCTGCCGAGCGAATCGCTCGAGATCCTCCGTCTTCGCCATGCCGGCAGCCTAGCCACGCCTGATCGACATGCGACTTGAACCGGCGGACCCCGAGCCGTGGTCCGCTCCGACGGGCGCGGGGATCCTCAGGCGAAGAACCGCACCTGCACGATCGAGTCGTAGTACGGGAACGGGTGGATCGCGGTGGTCCCCTGGGCGGGAAGCGCGGTGAACCAGACGAGCAGGTAGCGCGTGGTGACCGGGTGGTCGGGGGTCAGGGTGACATCGGTCCCCTGCGCGTCCCGGGTGGCCACCTCATGGAACCCGGGGGGTGCGCTCGCCTGTACCGGTGGGAGGGCGTCGAGTCCCGGGTCCGCGGCGAGCAGCGCCAGCCTCGCCCCCGACGCCCCGATGCGCACCTCGGCCCGCTCGATCGTGTGAGCCGCGCCGAGGTCGTAGATGATCCCGGTCCCCGGCTTGATCAGCATCTTGGGGCCGTCCTTGTAGCTGTTCGTGGACCACCCCCCGGACTTGCCGGTGAGGGTGTTCCCCACGTCGGTGGCGTGCTCGTCGTGCGAGCTGGCCTGCCACAGCGAGGCACCTGCGATCTTCAGCGGTGTGGTGGACACGGTGGTGGGGTGGGTCGTGCTCGTGGTGGACGGCGTAGGCGGCGAGGCGGCCTTGCGGGGGAACTGGGCGAGGATCAGGGCGAGGGAGGCGGCGGCGACGGCCGCGATCAGGGACAGGACGACAGGACGGGACCTCGACCACGCACGGAGCGCGGTTCGCACCCGGGGCAGTTCGCCCGTGGGAGGCAGCTCGTGCGGGGCGGTGACACCGGGGTCGGGACCGTTCGGGGTGACCGTCGCTCCCGCATCCGACGGCAGGGGACCAAGGTCCGATTCCTCGTCGTCGAGCGCCTGCAACCGGGCCTCGAGGGCGTCGAAGGCCTCGGCGGCCCGGCTGAAGGATCCAGGTTCGCTGCCCTCCGCGGCATTCAGGAGGGTCATGACGACCTCGTCCACGGCCTCAGGGACGCCCGGACAGACCTGGGACGGTGGCAGCGGCGCGCCGTCGGTGCCCAGCGGTGCCTCGGCGAGCCCGTAGGCGGGCCCCTGGGGCCACCTGGCGGTGTAGGCCGCGAAGGCGAGGGCCCCCGCGGCCCGTAGGTCGGTGACCACGGCCTCGGGGAAGTCGAGGTCGGCCAGCCCGGTGCAGGTCGCGTCGAGGAACAATCCTCTGATCTTCACCTGGTCGGAGCCCGTCCGCAGCAGATTGTGCGGATCGAGGCGCAGGTGCGGCACCCTGCGCTCATGGGCGCAGGCCATCGCCTGGCACAGTCCCGCCAGGAACCGGGTGGCCTCGACGGGGGGCAGCGGGCCCTGGCTGAGCAGGGAGGTCAGGTCATGGGCACGGGGCACCCACTCCGTGACCACGAAGGCCGACCGCTCGTCCTCCCCGGCGTCGAGCACCTGCACGAAGCGGGTGTCCGGGACGGTGGCAGAGGTGCGTGCCGCGGCGAGCACGGCCCGAGCGGTGAGCGAGTTCGCGTCGACCCAGTAGATCGCGAGGTGGCGGTTGAGATCCTCGTCGAGGGCGAGCCACATGCCGACCCCGCTCGTCGAACGCAGAGGTCGTACCAGCCGGTAGCGGCCGCCGAGACGGCCGACGGGACCCAGTCGAGGTTCCTGGCTCTCCTCGATCACCACACCTCCGCAGCGCCCTTCCGCAGCGTCTCGCCGTCGTCGGGGGGGGACGGGCCGATGGTGGACGATGCGGGCGCGGGCATTCGTCGGGTTGTGGCCCCCGGTGGGCCATCGTAGTCGGCGGGACCGCATGCGCGCCGGGGAAGGCCTCAGGCGTCGTCGCCGGGGAGGGTGGGGGAGGAGGTTGCGGTCGGGGAGGCCGTGTCTCCGGAGCTCCCACCGTGTGCCTCCACCCGGCGGTACTGGCTGTGCATCAGGGTCTGGGTGCCGGAACGATCGGGCTTGTGCGGCGTGAACTGCCGCAGATAGATCACGACGTGCCCGCTGACCCCGATCATCTTGACCAGCGTGTCGCCGTCGGCGTCCGGGGTGGGCTTGACCTCCCCGAATGCGGAGATCACGGAATCGGTGAAGGTGGTGGCCGGGGCTTTGTCGTCGCCCCAGGAGGCCGCGAGATCGCGCGCCATCACCGCAGCTCCGCGAGCGCTCTCGAACCGGATGAGGAAGATCTGGATCAGGGAGTTGGACTCCGTCACCCACTCCCCGGAGGCGGCCTCCGCGAACCCGCACTTGTGCAGCCAGGTCCGGCTGCTGCTCTGGGCCGTGCGGGCGTAGAACTTCGCGACGAAGGCGTCGAGGCCCATCGACTGCGGATCTTCGGCGTCGGAGGCATCGTCGGGTGCCGGCAGGATCTGGGCTGCCAGCCCGGTCACGGGCGTCACCCGCGTCGTGCGAGTGGGCGTCCGGGAGCTGGTGGAGGTCGCGGGTGAGGTCACGGACGACGTGACGGGGGGTGTCGTGGACCGGGCTGCGGCAGCGCTGCGGGCCAGTGGCTCCAGGGTGCTCGGCGCGCTGCACGCCAGGCAGGCCAACGCGGTCGTGCCCACCCAGAGGACGAGGACGAGACGGCGAGGTCTGGCTGGGCCCAGCACGGTGGCTCCCTCCGAAAGGCGGCCGGGCAGGTCCTCCGACGGAGGACAGCCGCCGAGAGAACCATAGGCGGTCCGGCGCCGGCGGCGGCGCGGATCTCGTGGGTGGCGGTGCTGTGTCCTGGGGGTGTGGTGGAGGGGGCCCACCGGTGTGGTGG
>CAZOWW010000085.1:11215-26247 GCA_964583765.1 uncultured Kineosporiaceae bacterium | reverse complement strand
GCGGCGCGACCAGCTTCGGGTTCCAGGGCACCGGAACCGGCACCGGCACGACCGCGACCTGCGCCGCCGCCTGACCGGCAACGCGAGCACGCCTCGGCGTGCGGGCCCTCGGGAGGGACCGAGGGCCCGGTGTTCCCCGCTCGGGGCGGCGGGGAACACCACCCGGGGACACCCCGGGCCCACGGCGCTGGCAGCCGCGGGCCCGGGCGGCTCCCCAGCACTCCACGTCTCCTGCAGCCAGAGAGGTACCCCCATGCCCAGAACGGGACAGCCCAGGTTCGCTCCGCACCGCCTGAGGCGATGGACCGTGGCCGTGTTGACGCTCCTGGTGGCGTCGGTAGGTCTGATCGCGGTGGAACCCGCTCGCGCGGCGACCGGCGACGGTTCTCCCACGGATCCGAACATCGTGTTCACCGGTCGCTGGAACACCGCGAACAGCGCCGCCTACGTCCCGAACTGGGCGGGGGCGTACTTCACCACGGGCTTCACCGGTACCACGGTCAAGCTGCGCCAGCGGAACACGATCGACCTGTACTACAGCATCGACGGCGCGACCTTCAGCTATCTGACCAATGTGAGCGGGACGGTCTCGCTGACCCCGACTCCGCTGGCCTCCGGCACGCACACCCTGCGGGTCTCGTACCGGGTCGTGGCCGGTTCCTACACCGGTGACGCCGTGTTCCAGGGGCTGGTGCTGGACTCCGGCGCGCACACCGTCGCGGTGTCCGTGCCGTCGCGGCTGGTCGAGTTCATCGGGGACTCGATCACCGTCGGGCAGACCTCCAGCAAGGTGGCCCTCACCGCGTACGGATGGCTGATCGGCGAGCAGCTGGGGCTGCGGCACACGCAGATCGCCCAGGGAGGAGCCTGCCTGCGGGACCTCACCGCCGCGCAAAGCACCCGCGGGATCGCGTGCGTGGGCCTGGAGAAGCGCTTCGTGCACACCGGGGCGCAGGACAACTCCGGGGACTGGGACTTCAGCCGCTACTCCGCCGATGTCGTGGTGATCAACCTCGGCACCAACGACACCAGCCACGGGGTCTCCACCGCGGACTTCCAGACCGGGTACACCAACCTGCTGCACACCATCCGGTCCAAGTACCCGAACGCGGCGATCCTCGCCCTGCGTACCTTCGTCGGCCGCTACGCCGCCCAGACCCAGGCCGCGGTGACCACCCTGAACAACGCCGGGGACCGCAACGTCTTCTACGTCGACACCACCGGCTGGGTCAATTCCAGCCTGCTCAACGACTCGGTGCATCCCAACGACGCGGGGCACCAGGCCATCGCGGCCAAGTTGGCCCCGATCGTCCAGGCACACCTGGGCACCGTGACCACGACGACCGCTCCGACCACGCGCACGACCACCACGACCACCACGACCGCTCCGACCAGCACCACGACCACCACGACCTCGCGCACGGCGGCGTCCACGACGAGTTCGGGTACCGCCCGTGGGTGCACGGCAGCGTTCACCGTGGCCAGTGCCTGGACCGGCGGTTTCGTCGGCAACGTGACGGTGAGCGCGGCGACGGCCCTGACCGGCTGGAAGGTCTCCATGGCGCTGCCCTCCGGTGCGGCGATCACCGGCATGTGGGGCGGGACCAACTCCGGGACCGCGGGGACGGTGACGGTGACCAACGCCTCGTACAACGGGACCCTGTCCGCCGGTGGGAGCACGACCTTCGGCTTCCAGGCCACCGGTACCGGCACCGGCACCGCCGTGAGCTGCACCGCGAGCTGACCGGGGCCACCACCGGTACCGACCTCCCCCGACCTTCTGGAGACATGAGATGAGACGACTCCTGGGACCCGGATCCCGCGTCCTGCGTGTGGGCACGCTCGTCCTGGCCGCAGCGCTGGGATCACTGGCCGTGGACGCGAACCCCGCCGCGGCGAACACCGTTCCGACCACCACCTGTCCGGACACCGCGCAGGCCTCCACCCTCGGGGCTGCCCTGCCCGCGAGCGTGGCCGCCGCACTCGCCGCCGCGACCACCAAGGTCACGGTGTGGATGGCCGGAGACTCGACGATGGCGAATGCCTCCACCTGCCCGATCGGCTGGGGGAACAAGTTCGGCAGCTACTTCAACTCGAACGTGACCGTGGTGAACAACGCGGTCGCCGGGCGCAGCATCCAAACCTGGCTGTACGACCCCAACGTGACCTCCACCAAGGGCTCGGACGGCGAGTGCGTGATCAGCCCGAACACCTACTCGAGTCGCTGGCAGTCCATGCTCGACTCGAGTACCGGGATGAAGTCGGGGGACTACCTGTTCGTGCAGTTCGGCATCAATGACGGGGACAGCGCCTGCCCGCGGCACGTCGGCTCCGCCCGGTTCCAGACGCTGTTGAAGGCCATGGCCTCGGCCGCCCAGGCACGGGGTGTGCACGCGGTGTTCCTCACCCCGGTCGCGGCGATCACCTGTTCCGGCAGCACCGCGGTGGGCAACCGTGGCTTCCTGACCGACACCAAGACCGCCGCGGCCGCGGCGGGGGTGCCCGTGATCGACCTGCACGCGCTGAGCGTGGCGCTCTACAACAAGCTCGGCCTGTGCCCGAACAACAGCGACTACACGGCGGGAGCGGTCGGAGCGTTCTTCTGCAACGACCACACCCACTTCGAGGCAGCGGGCGCCACCCAGATCGCCGGCGTGGTCGCCGGTGCGCTGAGCTCCGCGGGCATCGGACTGGCCGACTACCTGTTGACCGCGCCCACGACGACGACGTCCACGACCACCCGGTCGACCACCACCACGACCACCTCACCCAGAACGACCACGACGTCGCCGACCACCTCGACCGCCTCCACGACCCGTCCGGTCACCACCACGACGACCAGCCGTACCTCGACCACCGGCGGGGCCCGGGTGTGCACCGCCTCGTACCGGTCGGTCGGTTCGTGGTCGGGAGGCTTCCAGGGCGAGGTCACGGTCACGAACAGCGGGTCGAGTGCCCTCAACGGCTGGACCGTGGCCATGACCTTCGGCAGCGGTCAGGCGGTCAGCCAGGTCTGGAACGGCACCGCCACGACCAGCGGCGCCACCACGACCGTCACCGACGCCTCCTGGAACGGACCGCTCGCCCCGGCCGCGGCCACGACCTTCGGCTTCCTCGCCAACGGAACGGCGGTGGCCCCCACCCTCACCTGCACCGCGCGGTGACCTCGGGCCGGCGGAGAACGCCGCGCGCTGAGCGCTCACCACGCCGAGCCTGAGCACTGGGTGCCCGGGACCGACCTCGGTCAGGCCGGTCCCGGGACCGTTCCTGCTCGGTGCCAGGACGGCACGCCGAACAGGTAGCAGAGCACGGGAAAACGCTGTCCCGCAGGTAGGTCGACCACCCGCAGGGCGGTTGACGGGACGGGCGGGGCGTGTGACGATCCGGAGCCCGCTCCGTGAAGCGGTTGAGTCGAGTTGCGGAAGGACATCCTGGGTGGAAGCGCCGGTCGAGAGCGACCTTGTCCGCGCCGCGCAGTCCGGGGACGAGGAGGCGCTCGGCGTCCTGCTCCGGGAGTACCTCCCGCTGCTCTACAACGTGGTGGGCCGGGCCCTCAACGGACACGCAGATGTGGACGACGTGGTGCAGGAGACGCTGTTCCGCGCCGCCCAGGCGATACCGGCTCTTCGGGAGCCCGAGCGTTTCCGGTCCTGGCTCATCGCGATCGCCGTGCGTCAGATCCATGAGCGTGCCCGCGGACAGGCCCGCCGGGCCGCCCGGGAGAGCTCGTTGGAACGTCTCGGCGACCGTGCCGATCCGTCGCTCGACTTCGTCGGCGCGACGATCCTCGAACTGGGCCTGTCCGGGGAACGGCGCGAGCTGGCCGAGGCCAGTCGATGGCTGTCCACCGACGACCGGGCCCTGCTCGCGTTGTGGTGGCAGGAGCTCGGCGGCCGGATCACCCGGGCCGAACTGGCCGAGGTACTGGGTCTCAGCCGCCAGCACGCCGCGGTTCGCCTGCAGCGGATGAAGTCGCGGCTGGAACTCGCGCGGGTGCTCCTGCGCAGCAGGCTCGGACGCCGCGGTTGCCCCCGCCTGAGCGCCATGATCCCGGAGGGCCGGCTGGTCCCGGACCCCCGCATGCTGAACCGCCTCGCCCGGCACGTGCGGCGCTGTGACCAGTGCCAGGCGCTCTCCGGCCAGCTCCTGCCGCCGGAGAATCTCCTCGCGAGCGTCGCGCTGGTGCCGTTCCCGCTGGCCCTGGCCCATGTCGTACCGGGGCTCGTGTCCTCGGCCCTCACCCAGGCCCCCGCGGGCGTGGCCTCCCTCGCGGCGGCCGGGGCCAAGGTGTTCGCCACGGAGGGTGCCCTGAGCAAGCCGGTCCTGGCGGTGAAGCCGGCCGTGCTGACCGGTGTCGCGCTCACCGGGGCGGCCGTGACCCTCGGCTTCGCCGTCCAGTACCTGCCGTCCGGGCAGACACCGGCGCCGCGGCCCACCTTCCCCGTGGCCACCGCGCCGGCCGCTTCGCCCACGCCGACCGTGCGGGCGACCCGACCCCCGACGCGCACGACCAGCAGTCCTCCGGCCCGCGGGTTCGGCGTGCTCCTCGCCGACTACTACGTGGCGCCGGACGGCGACGACCATGCCGACGGGAGCCTGGACCACCCCCTCGCCAGCGTGGGCCGGGCCGCCGCTCTCGTCCGTCCCGGACAGACCATCGCGGTGCGCGGGGGCGAGTACCGGCTCTCCGCCCCGCTGGTGCTCAGCGCGGCGGGGGAGTCCGGCCACCGGATCACCCTGAGCAACTTCCGGGGGGAGCACCCCGTGCTCGAGGCTGCCGATTCCGGCGCGAAGGAGGCGGCCGTGACGGTGCAGGGCGCCTACTGGACGGTGCAGGGCCTGGCGGTGACCGGCTCGCCGAGCGTCGGGCTGACCTGCAGCTCCTGCCGGGGAGTCGTCCTGACGCACCTGGCCGTGCACGACAACCACGGCGTGGGGGTCGAGCTGCGGGGCGACGGCACCGTGGACAACCAGGTGGTCGACGTCGACTCCTACGCCAACCACGACGACTCCAACGACGGGGCGGACGCGGACGGGTTCCTGATGCTCGACGGGTCGGGCACCGGCAACGTGATCCGGCGGTGCCGGTTCTTCGACAACTCGGACGACGGACTGGACATCATCAAGTTCGCCGATCCGGTGACCGTGGACGGCTCCTGGGCCTTCGGCAATGGCGTGAACCGGTGGCACCTGAGCCACTTCGGCGGCACGGGCAACGGATTCGTCCTGCAGGGCACCACGAGCACGGACCACCCGGTCGCCTACACGTTGACGAACAACGCCGCCTGGGACAACGCCGGGCCGGGCTTCTCGGGTGCGTCCAACCCGGGGGAGCTGGCGATCTCGCGGAACACCGCGTTCCACAACCACAGAGAGGGCTTCCTCTTCCGCCGGGGGCGCCCGCAGCTGAGCGGCAACATCTCCCTGCTCAACTCGGATTCCCAGGCGGACCTCACCTCCGTCGCGGTGGCGGCGGGCAACTCGTGGAACGACAGCGGGTGGAGCGCGGCGTCGCTGTTGAGCACCGACCCGACGGACGCCGAGGGATCCCGGCCGGTGGACGGTGGTCTGCCGCCGACACGGTTCCTGGTCAGCAGGCGGGCGGGGTTCGGCGCCCCCATGTGAACCAGGGGCTCAGGGGACCACCACCACGGGCACCTGCCGGCACCGGACGAGCCGTGAGGCCAGGGAGCCGGCGACGCGGTGGAACGGCTGCACCGAGCTCCCGATGGCGAGCAGGTCCGCCGAGTGCTCGCGAGCCGCGGTGAGAAGTTCCCGCGCAGCCTCTCCGCGGCGGTGCTCGAAGGACACTCGGACGTCGAAGGCCCCGGCCAGGAGTTCGGCCTCCTGCTGCAGGGCACGCACCGTGCTCTGCTCCGCCTCGAGGACGGCCGCGGTGGCCTCGCCGGCGAGGGGCGCCTCCCAGTAGCGCAGGGTCGACACGTACACGGCGAGGACCGGGCAGGCCGCGCGTCGCGCGTGCCCGCACGCCCAGGCGAACGCATGCCAGGCGGTCGAGGATCCGTCGAGGCCGACCACGATCAGGGAGGGGCCGTCGGCCCGGCGAGGGGTACCGGGTATCGGGGATTCGGGATGCATGGGCAGCCGGGTCCGTGTGGTGGCCAGGGAGGGGTGATCGGGTCGGGAGAGCGCGTCACTACATAAGGAGATGATATAACTGAACGGTGGTGGACACGAGCGATCTCGGGGAGTCCGAGTACCTGAAGTTCACCGTGGCGCTCGAGCGGGTTGCCGTGATGCTGCGACGGGTCGGGCCGGCGCGTGATCTGAGTCTGGCGAGCGCGTCCGTGCTCCAGTTGCTCGATCAAGCTCCGGTCGCGCGACCGTACCGGCTCACCGAGCTCGCCGTCGAGCAGTGCGTGACCCAACCCGCGATGACCCAGCTGGTCTCCCGACTGGAGCGTGAGGGCCTGGCTCGTCGGTGCGCGGATCCGGGGGACCGGCGGGTGGTGATCGTCCGGATCACCCAGGAGGGCCAGGACCTGCTGCGGGAACGGCGGGACGCACGGGCCGCTGCCTTGGGAACGCTGCTGGCGGGGTTGTGCGAGGACGACCGGCGGGCGATCGAGGCGGCCCTGCCCGCACTCGAGCGGCTCGCTCTGGCCGCCTCCGGGGGCGTGTGACGTCGGTGTGACCGGGGGAGAGACGGTGGGGAACGTCGTGTCAAACCCGTTTTCCGGGTCGGAAGGCCCCTGGGTACGATCGGGCTGAAGTCATCTGACGATCGAAGGAGATCCCGTGTCCGCCCTGATCACCGTCCATGTCGCCGGCGACGAGCGACAGGTCGTGCCGGGCACCACGGCGGGGGAACTGTTCGCCGGGGACGCATCGGTCGTTGTCGCCCGCGTCGACGGCGAGCTGCGCGACCTGGTGCACGTGCTGTCGGGTGGTGAGAAGGTCGAGCCGGTGCCGCTGGACAGCCCGGACGGGCTCGCGGTGCTGCGACACTCCGCCGCCCACGTCATGGCCCAGGCCGTGCAGGAGGTGTTCCCGCAGACGAGGCTGGGCATCGGCCCCCCGGTCCGGGACGGCTTCTACTACGACTTCGACGTCGAGCGTCCCTTCACCCCCGAGGACCTCAAGGCCCTCGAGAAGGTGATGCAGCGCATCGTCAAGGAGGGGCAGACCTTCCGCCGCCGGGTGGTCTCCGAGGAGGAGGCCCGGGCGGAGCTGGCCGTCGAGCCGTACAAGCTCGAGCTGATCGGCCTCAAGGGGGGTTCGGCGGAGGCCGAGGGGGACGGCGCGTCGGTCGAGGTCGGTGGGCACGAGCTGACCATCTACGACAACCTGCACCGCGACGGCTCGCTCGCCTGGCGTGACCTGTGCCGGGGGCCGCACCTGCCCACCACCCGGCTCATCGGCCACGGCTGGCAGCTCATGCGCACGGCGGCGGCCTACTGGCGGGGCAGCGAGAAGAACCCGCAGCTGCAGCGGATCTACGGCACGGCCTGGCCGAGCAAGGACGCCCTCAAGGGGTACCTGGAGCGCATGGCGGAGGCGGAGCGGCGCGACCACCGCCGCCTGGGCGTGGAGCTGGACCTCTTCTCCTTCCCCGACGAGATCGGCTCCGGCCTGGCGGTGTTCCACCCCAAGGGCGGCATCATGCGGATGGAGATGGAGGAGTACTCCCGTCGCCGTCACATCGAGGCCGGGTACTCCTTCGTCAACACCCCCCACATCACGAAGGCGAAGCTCTTCGAGACCTCGAAGCACCTGGACTGGTACGCCGACGGCATGTACCCGCCCATGCGCCTGGACGAGGAGGTCGACGCCGAGGGCCACGTCCGCCGGGCAGGGCAGGACTACTACCTCAAGCCGATGAACTGCCCGATGCACAACCTCGTCTTCCAGTCGCGCGGGCGGTCCTACCGGGAGCTCCCCCTTCGCCTGTTCGAGTTCGGCACGGTGTACCGCTACGAGAAGTCCGGCGTGGTGCAGGGGCTCACCCGCGCCCGGGGGTTCACGCAGGACGACGCGCACATCTACTGCACCCGCGAGCAGATGCGGACCGAGCTGGCCTCGCTGCTCACCTTCGTGCTCGACCTGCTGCGGGACTACGGGCTCGCCGAGTTCTACCTGGAGCTGTCCACCCGCGACCCGAAGAAGTCCGTCGGGGACGACGCGACCTGGGCGGAGGCCACCCAGACCCTGCGCGAGGTGGCGACGGCGTCGGGGCTCGACCTGGTCGACGACCCGGGTGGGGCGGCGTTCTACGGGCCGAAGATCTCGGTCCAGGCCAAGGACGCGATCGGCCGTACCTGGCAGCTGTCCACGATCCAGCTGGACTTCTTCGAGCCGGAGCTGTTCGAGCTGGAGTACACGGCCGCGGACGGCACCCGGCAGCGTCCCGTGATGATCCACCGCGCGCTGTTCGGCTCGATCGAGCGGTTCTTCGGCATCCTCGTCGAGCACTACGCGGGCGCGTTCCCGGCCTGGCTCGCGCCGGTGCAGGTGGTCGGGATCCCGGTGACGGACGAGCACGTGCCCTACCTGGAGGACATCGCCGCGCGGTTGCGGGCCCAGGGGATCCGGATCGAGGTCGACGCCTCGGACGACCGGATGCCGAAGAAGATCCGCACCCACACCAAGCAGAAGGTGCCCTTCCTGCTGATCGCCGGGCACGACGACGTGGCCAAGGACGCCGTCTCGTTCCGGTTCCGGGACGGGTCGCAGGAGAACGGCGTGGCCGTCGACGTGGCCATTGCGAAGATCGTCGAGGCGGTGCGGAGCCGGGCGCAGGTCTGAGGCACGCCCGGTATCCGGGTGGCGGACGGGTCGCGGGGCCCGTCCGCCTAGACTTCCGCCGTGGCCCAGCGGCGGATCGACTTCGAGGACGGCACTTTCCAGGACCTTCCGGCGCCCGACGAGGACCGCCCTGTGCTCGACCGGAACGACGAGGGGCGCGACCGGAACGACGAGGGGCGCGACCGGAACGACGAGGGGTGCGAGGGCGTCGTGACCGTGGCGTCCGCGGATCTCGCCGGCGCGCGGGACGGGTTCGAGCGGCTCTGGACCCCGCACCGCATGGTCTACCTCCAGGGCGAGGACAAGCCCACGACGTCGGATGCCGGCCCCCAGTGTCCGTTCTGCCGGTCGCCGGGGCGGGACGACGCCTCGGGGCTGATCGTGGCGCGGGGTGGGCACTGCTTCGTGGTGATGAACCTGTACCCGTACAACACGGGGCACCTCATGGTGTGCCCCTACCGGCATGTCGCGCTCTACCCCGATCTGACCGACGACGAGACCGTCGAACTGGCCCGGCTGACCCAGCGGGCGATGCGGGTGCTGGGGGCCATCTCCGGCTGCCACGGATTCAACCTGGGCATGAACCAGGGGGCGGTGGCGGGGGCGGGGATCGCCGCGCACCTGCACCAGCACGTGGTACCGCGCTGGAGCGGGGACGCGAACTTCCTGCCGATCATCGCGCGAACCAAGGCGCTGCCCGAACTCCTCGCGGACACCCGCAGGCGTCTGGCCGAGGCCTGGGTGGACCTGCCGGCCTGACCCCCGTCCGTTCCCGATCCCCGGTCACAGGCCTCCGGGGATCGGGAACGGGGTGGACGGGCTCAGTCGCCGGCCAGCAGCTTGTCCGCCTGGTGCTGGGGCATCGGTGCGTGCCGCAGGTAGCGCCGGGTGAAGACGCCCGTGCCGTGGGCCAGGCTGCGCAGGTCGGTGGCGTAGCGGGTGAGCTCGATCGCGGGGACCTCGG
Organism: uncultured Kineosporiaceae bacterium; assembly: GCA_964583765.1. Taxonomy (GTDB): domain Bacteria; phylum Actinomycetota; class Actinomycetes; order Actinomycetales; family Kineosporiaceae; genus CAZOWW01. Next base: position 16,517 of record CAZOWW010000085.1, on the reverse strand, counting down.
CGGCCACGTCGGTGCGTCCGGCGCCGACCGACGAGGTGCCGGTCACCCGGCCGCGCCGTCCCGACATGTCACCCATGACGGTGCCCACGTACTCGTCGTCCACGACCACGTGCACCTCCTCGATCGGCTCGAGCATGGCCACACCGGCCGAGCCGGCCGCCTCCTTGAGCGCCAGCGCCCCGGCCATCTGGAACGCGGCGTCCGAGGAGTCGACGCTGTGCGCCTTGCCGCCCACGAGCGTGACGCGCAGTCCGACCATGGGGTATCCGGCCCCCACACCCTTCTCCATCTGGGACCGCACCCCCTTCTCGACGCTCGGGATGAACTGCCGTGGCACGGACCCGCCGACCACCTTGTCGATGAACTCGAAGCCCTGGCCGTCCAGGAGGGGTTCGACCTCGATGTCGCAGACGGCGTACTGACCGTGGCCCCCGGACTGCTTGACGTGGCGACCGTGCCCGGTACCGGACTTCTGGAAGGTCTCTCGCAGCGAGACCTTGACCGGCTCGGTCGTGACCTCGACGCCGAACCGTGACTTGAGCCGGTCGAGCAGTACGTCCAGATGTGCCTCGCCCATCGACCAGAGCACGATCTGGTGGGTGTCCGAGTTGGCCTCGATCCGCACGGTGGGGTCCTCGGCGACCAGGCGGGCCAGCGCCTGGGAGAGCTTGTCCTCGTCGGTGCTCGTGCGGGCGAGCACGGCGGTCGGGAGCAGAGGCTCGGGCATCACCCAGGGCTCCATGAGCGCCGGGTGCGCGGGATCCGAGATCGTGTCCCCGGTCTCGGTGCGGGTGAGCCGGGCGACCGCCACGATGTCCCCGGCGACCCCGCGAGGCAGAGCGGTGAGGGTGGCGCCGAAGGGCACCGAGACCGCCCCGACCCGTTCGTCGAGGTCGTGGTCCGCATGGCCGCGATTGGCCCCGGCGAACTGGGCGAAGTGCCCCGACACGTGCACGGTCGCCTCGGGCACGAGCGTGCCCGAGAAGACGCGCACGAGGCTCAGCCGCCCGACGTAGGGGTCGCTCGTGGTCTTGATCACCTCGGCGACCAGAGGCCCGGCCGCGTCGCAGGTCAGCGGGGTCAGAGGAGTGCCGTCAGGCGCGGTGACCACGGGCATCGGATGCTCGAGCGGCGAGGGGAACCCCCGCACGATCACCTCGAGGAGTTCCGGCACCCCGAGACCGGTGGTCGCCACGACCGGCAGCACCGGGTGGAACGAGCCGCGGGTGACCGCGGTCTCCAGATCGGTGACCAGGGTCTCGACCGGGATCTCCTCACCCTCCAGCCAGCGCTCGAGCAGGGAGTCGTCCTCGGACTCCTGGATGATCCCCTCGATCAGGGTCGCTCGCGCCGCCTCGATGGCGGTGAGGTGCTCCGGGTCGGCGTCCCGCTCCACGCGCTTGCCGGAGGAGCAGTCGAAGACCTTCTGGGTGAGCAGGCCGATGAGCCCGGCCGGTGCCTCGTCGTCACCGAGCAGGGGCAGGTACAGCGGCTGCACACCGTCGCCGAACACGCGTTGACAGATGGCCAGGGACTCGTCGAAGTCACCTCGGGGGTGGTCGACGTGCGTGATCACGACCGCCCGCGGCATGCCGATGGCGGCGCACTCCTCCCAGAGCATCCGGGTGATGCCGTCGACCCCGTCGACCGCCGAGACCACGAAGAGGGCGGCGTCCGCGGCCCGCAGGCCCGCACGGACATCCCCGACGAAATCGGCGTGTCCGGGAGTGTCCACCAGATTGAGCTTCGTTCCCCCGCTCGTGGTCGATGCCACGGCGAGGGAGACGGACCGCACGAGCCGGTGCTCGATCTCCTCGTGGTCGGTGACGGTCGATCCGTCCTCGACCCGGCCGGCCCGGCTGAGTGCGCCAGTGCCCGCGAGGGCGGCCTCCACGAGCGTCGTCTTGCCTGCTGCGGCATGTCCGATGAGGACGACGTTCCGGATCCTGTCTGGGCTGACGTTCTCACGAACCTCGCCGCCGCGAGGCTTGACATTGCCCGCCATGAGACCTCCTCGTCATCGCCGGCGCGCTGGTCGAGACGTCCGCACGTGCGGAATTCGCCCCGTCCAGCAACGGAGGCGGCATTGCCTCCGGTTGGCCATCAACCTTGTACCCCTGCCGCCACGCAGGGCAAGGGCTTGACGTCGGTAGAGTGCACGTGCCGGAAAGACCGGTGTCGCCCCCGCCGCGCCGAGCGGGCTTTTCCCAGCGGACGTCATGCTCAACCGATTCGCCCGAGCCCTGTTCACCCGGCTCTTCACTCCCGTTGCCCACGCGTTGTTGCGCCGCGGGGTGAGCCCGGACGCCGTCACCCTTGTCGGCACTCTCGGCGTCGTCGCCGGAGCCCTCGCCCTTTACCCCCTGGGCCAGTTGTTCTGGGGAACGGTCGTCATCACCCTCTTCGTCTTCTCGGACACGGTCGACGGGATCATGGCCAGGACGGCCGGACGGTCGAGCGCCTGGGGTGCCTTCCTCGACTCGACCCTCGACCGGGTCGGCGACGCCGCCGTCTTCGGCGGGTTGGTCCTCTACTTCGCCGGGCGGGGCGACGACCTGCCCATGGCGGCCCTGTCCCTGGCCTGCCTCGTCCTGGGCAGCATCGTGTCCTACGCCCGTGCCCGGGCCGAGGGGCTGGGCATGCGGGCCAACGTGGGCATCGCCGAGCGGGCCGACCGCCTGGTCGCCGTCCTCGTGACCACCGGCCTGGTCGGGCTGGGGCTGCCGATGGTGGTGCTCACCGTGGTGCTGATCCTGCTCGCGGTGGCCAGTGTGGTCACCGTCGTCCAGCGGATGCTGCTCGTGCGGTCCCAGGCGCTGGCGGCACTGGCCGGCGCGGCGCCCGCCAGCCCCTCCGGAACGGCCACGAGTCCCTATGGACCGACGGCCGCGGGAACCGCCGCGGAGTCCGCAGGTCCTGCCGATGAGTGACCGTGCGGCCCTGTTCGCCTTCGGTGCCGGCTGGCGCCTGATCCGCCGGATGCCCGAGCGGCTGGCCTACCTGATCTGCTCGGTGGTGGCACAGGTCGCCTGGTTGCGACAGGGGACGGGCGTGCGTCAGCTCGAGGACAATTTCTCCCGGGTGTTCCCGCAGGCCTCCCCGTTCGCGTTGAAGTCGCTCTCGCGCAAGGGCATGCATTCGTACCTGCGCTACTGGTGCGATGTCTTCCGCATGGCGGACTGGTCCAGCGAGCGAATCCTGGCCACCTGCCGGGCCGAGGGGGACGAGCCGGTGCGTCAGGCCGTGTCCGAGGGGCGCGGCGTGGTGATGGCACTCGCCCATCAGGGGAACTGGGATCACGCGGGTGCCTGGGCGGTGCGCGAACTCGCCAAGGTCACCACCGTCGCCGAACATCTGACCCCCGAGGAGCTGTTCCGGAAGTTCGTGGCCTTCCGGGAGCGTCTCGGGCTGGAGGTGTTCCCGCTGGCCACCGGGGTGGAGATCTTCGGCATCCTGTCCCGACGCCTGCACGAGGGAGGTCTCGTGCCGCTGCTCGTGGACCGAGACCTGGGCGCCAACGGGGTTCCGGTGCGGTTCTTCGGGGAGCAGGCCCGGATGGCCGCCGGTCCGGCTGCCCTGGCCGCGGCGACCGGGGCCGCGCTCTTCCCGGTCACGATCTACTACGAGCGCCTGCCCCCGGGGGTGACGGCCCGCTGGGGTGTGGTGGTGCGTTTCCACCCCGAGGTCGTGCCCGCGCCCGGCCGACCCCGGTCGCAGCAGGTGGAGGTGATGACCCAGCAGTGTGCGGACGCGCTCGCCGCCGGTATCCGCGCCCACCCGCAGGACTGGCACATGCTGCAGCGGGTCTTCCTCGACGATCTGGTGCCCGAGACACCGGCCGGTACCCCGGACTCCGGCAGAGCGTCCTGACCCGGCCCGACCACCGGACGGACCACGATGCCTGAGCGAGGGTCCGACGAGGCGGCGCGGAGCCGCGAGCGTGGGGCGCAGGCGGGCCCGGCGCACGGGCTGCGGGTGGGCATCGTCTGCCCGTACTCCTTCGACGTGCCGGGCGGCGTGCAGTACCACGTGCGGGATCTCGCCGAGTACCTGCTGGCCGAGGGACACCGGGTGAGCGTGCTGGCCCCGGCCGACGACGACACACCGGTGCCCGCCTATGTCGAGCCCACCGGCCGTGCGGTCCCCGTGAAGTACAACGGCTCGATCGCCCGGCTCTCGTTCGGCCCCGTGAGCGCCGCCCGCGTGCGGCGGTGGCTGGCCGGCGGGGACTTCGACGTGCTGCACATCCACGAGCCCATGACGCCCTCGCTGAGCCTGCTCGCCCTGTGGGCCGCGACCGGACCGATCGTCGCGACCTTCCACACCGCCACCCAGCGGTCCCGGGCCATGCAGGCCGCCCAGCCGCTGCTGCGGTCCAGCCTGGAGAAGATCTCGGCTCGCATCGCCGTGTCCGAGGAGGCCCGGCGTACCCTGGTGGAGCATCTGGGCGGGGACGCCGTGGTGATCCCGAACGGGGTGTGGGTGGACCGGTTCGCCGATGCGACGCTGCGCGAGGAGTGGCGCTCCACCGACGAGGCACCGACGGTCGCCTTCGTCGGCCGGCTCGACGAGGAACGCAAGGGCTTCGGCGTGCTGGCCGAGGCGATCCCCCTCGTGCGACGTGAGGTGCCGGGGGCTCGCTTCCTCGTCCTGGGCCGCGGCGACCTCGATCACACCTTCGTGTCCACCGCGGCTGCCACGGCATCCGGCGTGCAGTTCCTGGGGGCCCTGGACGACGCGGCGAAGGCGTCGCTCCTGCGCTCGGTGGCCGTGTACGTGGCCCCGCAGACGGGCGGGGAGAGCTTCGGCGTCGTCCTGGTCGAGGCGATGAGTGCCGGGGCCACCGTGCTCGCCAGCGACCTGGGCGCCTTCCGGCGGGTCCTGGAGGAGGGACGGCTGGGCGTGCTGTTCCGGCAAGGGGATCCGGCGGATCTCGCGGGCGCCCTCGTCCGGTTGCTCCGGGACCCGGCCGAGCGCGTCCGCACCGCCGCCGCGGCCCGGGCGGCGGTCGGCCGGTACGACTGGAGCCGGGTGGCGGCCGACGTGCTCGCGGTCTACGAGACGGTCCGCTCCGGCACCGACCGCGTGGGGGAGGACCCCGACCCGCCCGGCCTCTTCGGGCGTCGCCGGGACTGAGGTCGCCGGTGACGAGCCCCGTCCGGGCCGGTGCCGGGGCCGCCCGCTCGTGACACCGAGTCAGGTGCGGGGTACCACGACGGGCCTCTCGGGGTACCACGACGGGCCTCACGGGGTACCACGACGGGCCTCACGGGGTACCACGACGGGCCTCACGGGGTACCAC
>CAZOWW010000085.1:0-11115 GCA_964583765.1 uncultured Kineosporiaceae bacterium | reverse complement strand
GACGGGCCTCACGGGGTACCGGACAGGCAGAGACCGCCGGTCGGACTCAAAGTGCCGGGCGGGGTATCTGCGGGGCCGGACCCGTGCGGCGTAGAGTCCGCTCGTGCTCGGACTGTGGCTGTGCGCAGTACTTGCCGTTGGCGGCTGGTACCTGTCCATCTCCGCCGGGCGTCTCGATCGACTGCACCACAAGGTGGAGGCAGCGCGGGCGGCCGTGGACGTGCAGTTCGTCCGCCGAGCGGTGGCTGCGCGGGAGGTCGCCGTGCACCTGGCGCCGTCGGAGCGCGAGTTCCTGCTGCGGGCGACGCGGGGTGCTCTGGACGCGGGGGAGTCCGCCGTGGAGGCCGCCCACGTGCCCCCGACGGGGAGCTCGGCGACCGGACCGGGGTGGGTTCCGGACACGCGATCCGAGCGGATCGGGCAGGGTGGCCGGGGACACGCCCCGCGGAGCCGGGCGCGGGGAGAGGAGTCCCACTCGGTGGGGCTGCTGGAGCCCGATCTCGAGCTGGCGGGTTGGGAACAGGCGGAGAGCGTGCTGACCCGCGCGATCGCCGCTGCCTTCACGGATCCGCGGACCGCGGCCGTCCTCCGGGCCGACCCGGGTACCCGGGACGAGGTCGACCTGCTCTACCGGGCCTGCCAGCGCGCGCAGTTCGCCCGCCGATTCCACAACGACGCGGTGGCGCAGGTCCAGCGGGTGCGGCGCAAGCGGATCGTGCGCTGGACCGGACTGGCGGGTCGGGCGGCCTGGCCGCGTATGGTCGATCTCGACGACGCGATCGCCCCGGGCCTCGACCCGAGCGGTTGTTCCGGACGGGGCTGACGGGCGTTGACGGGCACCGGGGCGAAGCTCACCTCGGCTCCCGGAACGTCGTCGGGGCTTGTCCACTAAAGTTGTCGCGTACGCCGTGGTGACGTGCGGCATCGCCTTCGTCTTCTTCCCCAGTGAGGTTCCCGTGTCCACCCCCAGCCCAGATTCTCCGCAGACGCCGATCTCGTCAGCGAGCACGCCCGTCACCGGCACCAGCCGGGTGAAGCGAGGCATGGCGGACATGCTCAAGGGCGGCGTGATCATGGATGTCGTCACTCCCGAGCAGGCCAAGATCGCCGAGGACGCCGGTGCCGTGGCCGTGATGGCCCTCGAACGGGTTCCGGCGGATATCCGCGCCCAGGGCGGGGTGTCCCGGATGAGCGACCCCGACATGATCGACGGCATCATCGCGGCCGTGTCGATCCCGGTCATGGCCAAGGCTCGCATCGGCCACTTCGTCGAGGCGCAGGTCCTGCAGGCGCTCGGCGTCGACTACATCGACGAGTCCGAGGTGCTCACCCCGGCCGACTACGCCCACCACATCGACAAGTGGCAGTTCACCGTCCCGTTCGTGTGCGGGGCGACCAACCTCGGCGAGGCCCTGCGTCGGCTCTCCGAGGGTGCCGCGATGATCCGGTCCAAGGGTGAGGCCGGCACCGGTGACGTCTCGAACGCGACCACGCACATGCGCAAGATCCTCGGCGAGATCCGCCGGCTCAGTTCGCTGAGCGAGGACGAGCTGTTCCTGGCGGCCAAGGAGCTCGCGGCCCCCTACGAGCTCGTGCGCGAGGTCGCCTCGTCCGGGCGCCTGCCCGTCGTGCTGTTCACCGCGGGCGGCATCGCCACCCCGGCGGACGCCGCGATGATGATGCAGCTCGGGGCGGACGGCGTCTTCGTGGGCTCGGGCATCTTCAAGTCCGGCAACCCGGCGGCGCGGGCCGAGGCGATCGTCAAGGCCACCACCTTCTACGACGACCCGTCCGTGATCGCGAAGGTCTCCCGGGGTCTCGGCGAGGCGATGGTCGGGATCAACGTGGACGACATCCCGGCGCCGCACCGGCTGGCCGAACGCGGTTGGTGAGCTGACCCCCGGTCCCGGGTGCGCCCACGGCGCACCCGGGACCTCGTCATCTCCGGGCACTGTGCTCGTCAGCTACGGCACCGTGCCGGGGATGCTCAGGTGACCGTCGGGCGCACGCGGTGGCGGGGGTCGAGGTGCTCGCCCGCGTCGAGCACCGCCCGTAGCGTGAGCACGGCCTCGACCACGTCGACGTGCCGCAGGTACAGCGGTGCCAGCCCGAGCCGCACGAGGTCGGGTGCCCGGAAGTCGCCGATCACGCCTCGTCCGGCCAGGGCGCGCACCAGCGGCCAGGCGTCGGGGTGGGACAGCGCCACCTGGGAACCCCGCCGCCCGGGAGCGCGGGGGGTGACCACCCGGACCTCGGGCACCAGCGCGTCCACGGCGTCGATGAGCAGCGTGCCGAGGGAGAGCGAGCGTCGCCGGACCTCGGTCAGGTCGAGGCCGTCGTAGACGCTCAGGGCCGCCTCGAGGGCGAGCATCGAGAGGATCGGCGGGCTGCCCGTGCGGGCGCGGGCGACACCGTCCGCCGGGACGTAACCGGGGCTCATCGCGAACGGCTCCGCGTGGCCGGTCCAGCCGGGCAGGGGGTTCTCCCAGGCGTCCTGGTGCCGGTGGGCCAGGTAGAGCCAGGCGGGTGCCCCCGGACCGCCGTTGAGGTACTTGTACCCGCAGCCGACCGCGAGATCCACCTCGCAGCGGTCCAGTTCCACGGGCAGCACTCCGGCGGAGTGGCACAGGTCCCACAGGGCGAGCGCCCCGGCCCGGTGGGCGGCCCCGGTGATCCCGGCCAGGTCCCACAGTTCCCCGCTGCGGTAGTCCACGTGCGAGAGCGCCACCACCGCGACCCGGTCGGCGTGCCGGTCCAGCAGGTCGGGCACCTCCGGCGGCCTCGCGTGGACCACCTCGAGCCCGGTGAGCCGGGCCGCGCCGTCCAGCAGGTAGAGGTCGGTGGGGAAGGAGTCGGGATCGGTCACGAGGAGGGAGCGCCCCGGGCGCAGGCGTGCGGCGGCCACGGCGCACTTGAAGAGGTTCACCGACGTGGAGTCGGTGATCACGACCTGTCCGGGGGCCGCGCCGAGGAGAGGGGCGAGCCGATCGCCCACGCGGGTCGGCGCCGTCCACCAGCCTTCGGTGTTCCAGGAGCCGACCAGCCCCTGGCCCCACTGCCGCTGTGTTGCGTCCGCGAGCACCTCCGGCACGCACCGGGGCAGCGCCCCGAGCGAGTTGCCGTCGAGGTAGCGGATCCCGTCCGGAAGCCGGAACCGGTCACGGCAGGCGGTGAGGGCGTCCGCGCGGTCCAGGGCCTCGGCCTGCGCACGCAGGGCCTCGGCCTCCACCGGACGGGCGGAGACGCCGGAGGCGTCCGGGGGACGGGCGGGATCGCCGGTGGCGCGGGCGGAGTCGCCGGGGGTGTGCGGAGGAAGATCGCCGACCGTGCCGGAGAGGTCGCCGGGGGTGAGCTGCATGACCTGACGGTAGAAGACCCCACCGAACCTCGTAGGCTCAAGGCCTGTGAGCAACCCCCAACCCACAGCCCAGCCGTCCGGGACCGAGGAACCGGGCGCAGGGGCACCTGCCCAGCTGCGCGAGATCGGGACCCTGGTGATCGGCGTGCTCGCGGTGCAGGGGGACTTCCGTGAGCACCTGTCCAGCCTCGCCGAGTGCGGGGTGCTGGCCCGGCCGGTGCGCCGTCCCGAGGACCTGGACGATCTCGACGGGATCGTGCTCCCCGGTGGGGAGTCCACGACCATGGACAAGCTCCTGCGGGCCTTCGACGTCCGCGATCCGTTGCGCAAGCGGCTCGCCGAGGGGCTGCCTGCATTCGGCACCTGCGCGGGCATGATCCTGCTGGCGGACCGGATCCGCGACACGGCTCCGGGGCAGGAGAACCTGGGCGGTCTGGACATCACGGTGCGCCGCAATGCCTTCGGCCGGCAGGTGGACTCCTTCGAGGAGGACCTGGTCTTCGCGGGGATCGACGGCGATCCGATACGCGCCGTGTTCATCCGGGCGCCGTGGGTCGAGGAAGTGGGCGCCGGGGTCGAGGTGCTGGCCACGGTGGAGGCGGGTCCGGCCGCAGGTAGGATCGTGGCGGTGCGGCAGGCCAACCTGCTCGCGACGTCCTTCCACCCGGAGATCTCCCGGGACCACCGCGTGCACCGGCTCTTCGTGGACCTGGTCCGCCGCGCGGCCCGCTGAGGCCGCCGCGGGCCGGGGTCCCGTACGGCGGCCGGCGCACCCCGACGAGGAGGCACGACGATGTCCGGCCACTCCAAGTGGGCCACCACGAAGCACAAGAAGGCCGTCATCGACGCCAAGCGCGGCACGATGTTCGCCAAGTTGATCAAGAACATCGAGGTGGCTGCTCGTACCGGTGGGGGAGACCCGGCCGGTAACCCGACGCTCTACGACGCGATCCAGAAGGCCAAGAAGAGCTCGGTCCCCAACGACAACATCGATCGGGCCGTCAAGCGGGGCTCCGGTGCGGAGGCCGGTGGGGCCGAGTACCAGTCGATCACCTACGAGGGCTACGGCCCGAACGGTGTCGCCCTGCTCGTGGAGTGCTTGACGGACAACCGCAACCGTGCCTCCGCGGAGGTGCGCACGGCGCTCACCCGCAACGGTGGCACCCTCGCCGACCCGGGCAGCGTCTCCTACCTCTTCACGCGCAAGGGCGTGATCGTGGTGCCCAAGACCGGACTCACCGAGGACGACGTGCTCGTCGCGGTGCTGGACGCCGGCGCCGAGGAGGTCAACGACCTGGGTGACTCGTTCGAGGTGGTCAGCGAGTCCGCGGATCTCGTCGCGGTGCGCACCGCGCTCCAGGCCGCGGGGATCGACTACGACTCGGCCGAGGCCCAGTTCGTGCCGAGCACCCAGATCCCGCTGGGCGTCGAGGGCGCCCGGAAGATCTTCAAGCTGATCGACGCCCTGGAGGACAGCGACGACGTGCAGAACGTCTACGCCAACTTCGACGTGTCCGACGAGGTCATGGAGGCGGTCGGCTGAGCCGTCGCCCGTGGTGATCGCGAACAGCGGTGATTGTTGGCGGCGGTGACTGCGAGCGGTGGTGATCGCCTCCCGTGGTGACTGCTGCCGTCCCGTCCCGGCCCCGAGGGGAGCGACCATGCGCGTGCTCGGTGTGGACCCCGGCCTGACCCGGTGCGGGCTGGGCGTGGTCGAGTCCCTGCCGGGACGGCGCGTGGTCCTCGTCGCGGTGGACGTCGTGCGCACGCCTGCGGACGCCGATCTGGCCGCCCGGCTGCTCGCCATCGCGGAGACGATCGAGGAGTGGCTCGACCAGGTACGTCCGGACGTGCTCGCGGTGGAACGGGTGTTCAGCCAGCACAACGTTCGGACGGTCATGGGGACGGCGCAGGCTGCGGGGGTGGCCGTGCTCGCCGCCGCCCGCCGCGGCATCCCGGTCGCCGTGCACACGCCGAGCGAGGTGAAGGCGGCGGTCACCGGTTCGGGGAAGGCGGGCAAGCAGCAGGTCGGGGCCATGGTCACGCGCATCCTGGGACTGGCGGACACCCCGCGCCCCGCGGATGCCGCGGACGCGTTGGCCCTGGCGATCTGTCACCTCTGGCGGGACGGTACCGGGGCGGCGCCGTCCGTCCGCGGTGCCACGGCGGCGCAGCGTCAGTGGGTCACCGCCCTGGAGGCGAGCCGTCGCACGGGCCGGACGAACCGGTTGGCGGCGGCGTCCGGACGAGCAGCACAACCCGGCCGTGCGGCAGCACAACCCAACCGGGTGGCAGCACAACCCAACCGGGTGACGGGACAGCCGGAGCGGTCCGCAACTCAACCCGGCCGGGTGGCGGGACGGCAGGTCGGGCAACCGAGCCGGGCGGCGGGACGTGCGGCCGCGCGGCGGGTGGCCCTGCCCGAGCAGGACGGCTAACGTGCCGTTCGTACAGGTGTTCGCACGGCTGGGGCTTGACCTGAGGCCCGCTGCGGACGACCACGGGCCGACCGAACGGGGAGGACGCAGGTGATCGCCTCGGTGCGCGGTCCGGTGCAGGGGGTGAGGACCGACTCGGTGGTCGTCGAGGTCGGCGGGGTCGGTCTTCTCGTCCAGGTGACGCCCACGCTGGCCGCCACCCTGCGGCGCGGTCAGGAGGCGGCGCTCGCCACGAGCCTGGTCGTGCGCGAGGACGCACTTACGCTCTACGGCTTCGCCGATCCCGACGAGCGGGACGTCTTCGAACTGGTGCAGACGGTGTCCGGGATCGGGCCGCGGCTGGCCCTGGCCATGTTGGCGGTGCACTCCCCGGACGGACTCCGCGCGGCCGTGGCCGCCGAGGACCTCACCGCTCTCACGAAGGTCCCGGGTATCGGGCGTAAGGGCGCCGCGCGACTGGTCCTGGAGCTCTCCGGCAAGCTCGGGCAGCCCGCCGGGATTCGCGCGGCGGCTCCTCCGGCGCCCGACGCGGCCGAGCAACTGCGCAGCCAGGTGACGGAGGCGCTCGTGGGTCTGGGCTGGCCTGCCCGCACGGCGGCGGAGACCGTCGAGGAGATCCTCGCCGAGCGGGCGCAGGCCGACGGCGCCGGTTCGGCCGGGGGCGCGGACTCGCCCACCTCGGGTGGGGGGAACCCAGCCGCCGCGCGGGGAGGAAACGTTGACGGGGAGGTCGCCGCGGTCCTCCGGGCGGCTCTTCGGCGGTTGGGACGGCACGGATGAGCGGCGGGGTGAGCGAGCAGCCCGGGGCGGGATCGCCGAACCCCCGGGGCGGGGACCCGATCGTGGACCCCCGGGCGGAGATCGAGGAACGGGCCGTGGAGGGCGCCCTCCGGCCGCGCCTGCTGGCCGAGTTCGTGGGGCAGGCACGCGTCCGGGACCAGCTCGGGCTCGTCCTCGACGCGGCCCGCGCGCGGCGCGCGGTGCCCGACCACATCCTTCTCTCCGGTCCGCCCGGGTTGGGCAAGACCACGCTCGCGATGATCGTGGCGCACGAGCTCGGGGCGGCGCTGCGGGTGACCAGCGGGCCCGCCATCCAGCACGCGGGGGATCTGGCCGCCGTGCTCTCCTCCCTGGAGGAGGGCGAGGTCCTGTTCCTCGACGAGATCCACCGGATGGCCCGCCCCGCCGAGGAGATGCTCTACGTGGCGATGGAGGACTTCCGGGTCGACGTCGTCGTGGGCAAGGGGCCCGGCGCCACCGCGATCCCGCTGGACCTCCCGCCGTTCACCGTGGTGGGGGCGACGACGAGGGCAGGAATGCTGCCCGGTCCGCTCCGGGACCGGTTCGGGTTCACCGGTCACCTCGACTTCTACTCCCCGGCGGAGCTCGAACGGGTGCTGTGGCGTTCCGCCAACCTGCTCGGCGTGGAGCTGACCCCCGAGGGCGGGAGCGAGATCGCGCGCCGTTCCCGCGGTACTCCGCGCATCGCCAACCGGCTGCTGCGCCGGGTGCGGGACTGGGCGCAGGTGCGGGGCACAGGTGTGCTCGACTGCGAGGCGGCCCGCGCCGCGCTCGCCGTCTACGCCGTGGACGAACTGGGGCTGGACCGCCTGGACCGGGCGGTGCTGGAGGCCCTGTGCACCCGTTTCGGCGGCGGGCCGGTCGGGTTGTCCACCCTGGCGGTCACGGTGGGGGAGGAGGCCGAGACCGTGGAGACGGTCGCCGAGCCCTATCTGGTGCGGGAGGGTCTGATCGGCCGGACGCCGCGGGGACGGGTGGCCACCCGTGCGACCTGGGAACACCTGGGACTGCGCCCCCCGCAGGGCTGGGCCGCCGGGGGGTCGTGGGCCGGGGCCGGGACGGGCACCGGAGCGGGGGCCACAGCTGGATCCGCAGGAGGGGATCCGGTCGGGCAGCGTTCCGACGGAATTCAGGGCCGCCTGCTGGAGGATCTCACCTGAGCAGAGCTACGCTGAGTCACTCGTCGCCCGAGAGGGTGAATGCTGGCGTGTGGCGATTCCGGTGTCGTTGTCCAGCGCGCTCCGAACCGCCTACACTCCAGCCGGGCCACGGAACCGGACACGGTCAGTGGCCGTTTGCTCGCAAAGGGGCCAGTGGGCCCCGACGTCATGCCGGCGTTCCGGCTCGAAGGGGAAGGTCGTCTCGGTGAAGGGGATCGTCTCGCTGATCATCCTTGCCGCGCCCCTGCTGGTGCTGATGTTCCTGGTGATGCAGCGCAGCTCCCGACAACGCCGTCAGATGTCGGAACTGCAGGAGTCGATCTCACCCGGACAGCACATCCTGACCACCTCCGGACTCCATGCAGTGGTGGTGGAGGTCGAGGATGGGGTGGTGACCCTGGAGACCGGCCCTGGCCAGCGTTCTCGATGGGACAGTCGGGCAATCATGCGAGTTTTCGCCGACGAGGAACCCGACGTGACCGTCAGCATGCCCGGCCATGCGCTGAGCACCCCGCAGACCGACCCGCCCGCGGTGGACTGAACCCCCATCCGGGCCGACGAGGCGCCGCCGGCGCGCCTCATGACGAAGAGAGACTCCTCCCGTGGCACGAAACCAGTCCCGGCCGGGTCGTCACCTGGCCGCACTCGGCCTGATCCTGGCCACCCTGTTCGGCACGATCGCGGCCGGGGCGGCCTGGTCCCACGCGCAGTGGGCACCGAAGTTGGGCCTCGACCTGGAGGGCGGCACCCAGATCGTGCTCTCCCCGGTGCCCGTACCGGGCACCACGGGCACCGTCGACCGCAACACGCTCAACCAGGCCGTGAGCATCATCCGGGAACGGGTCAACGGCTCCGGGGTCACCGAGGCGGAGGTGACCACGGACGGGAACCAGAACATCGTGGTCGCGCTGCCGGGCAAGACCATCGACGAGCACACCCAGCAGATGATCGAGCAGGCCGCCCAGATGCAGTTCCGGGCGGTGCTGGTGGCTGCGGCCGGCTCGCCCCAGGCGGCGGTGACCAGCACGGTCAACGGCACGCCGACGTCCTCGGCCCCCGGTACGGCGGGCCCGACGGCCCCCGCCACCCCGACAGCCAGTGCCACGGCGACAGCCGGTGCCAAGGCGACCGTGGCGGCGAGTGCGCCTGCCGCGACCAAGTCGAACGGCATGGTGCTCCCCGCCGGGGTGCGTGCGGCCCTGGCGCCCAAGGCGGCCGCCACGACACCCGCAGCGCCCTCGACGACAGCGCCCGCGACCACCGGCTCCTCGCCCACGGCCACCGCCAGCCCGACGCCGACCGCGACGACGGTGCCCGCGCCCACCGACGCGAGCGACACCAACTGGGTGATGCAGCAGGTGCCGGCCTCGGTGATCGCCACCCTGCCCGCCGCGGTCAAGGCCAAGCACACGGTGAACGGCAAGGTCGTCTACACCTACGGTGACCAGCTCACCGACCTCGACTGCTCCGCGCTCAGGCCGAACGAACTGCCGTCCAACCCGGACAAGGACGTGCCGTTCGTCACCTGTGACACGAGCGGCTACGAGAAGTACGTGCTCGGGCCGGCCGAGGTGCTCGGCAAGGACATCAGCAGCGCCGACGCCACCATGCAGACGAACTCCCAGGGCAACGTGACCGGCGAGTGGATCGTCCAGCTGAAGTTCGACGGCACGGGCGCCAAGGCGTTCGGCAAGGTCACGACCCGGCTCTACCCGCTCACCGGCGACCGCAACCGGTTCGGCATCGTGCTGGACGGCCGCGTGATCTCCGCGCCCACCACCAAGGACCGGATCATCGGCGGCGAGGCGGAGATCTCCGGAAACTTCACCCAGCAGACCGCGAGCACGCTGGCCAACCAGCTGAAGTTCGGCGCCCTGCCGGTGACCTTCCAGGTGGAGCGCAAGGAGACGGTGTCCGCCCTGCTCGGGCGCGAGCAGCTGCAACGCGGCCTGCTCGCCGGCGTCATCGGACTCGTCCTGGTCGTGCTCTACTCGCTGATGCAGTACCGCGCACTCGGCTTCGTGACCATCTTCAGCCTCGGCATCGCCGGCATGGTGACCTACGGCATGGTCGACCTCCTCGGCTGGGCGAACGGGTACCGGTTGAGCCTGCCCGGTGTCGCCGGTCTGATCGTCTCGATCGGTATCACGGCGGACTCCTTCATCGTCTACTTCGAACGTGTACGGGACGAGGTCCGAGAAGGGCGAAGTCTCGGGGCCGCGGTGGAAGCCGGGTGGAAGCGTGCCTGGCGCACCATCGTCATCTCCGACTCGGTGAGCTTCCTGGCCGCCCTGGTGCTGTACTTCCTGGCCGTGGGGGCGGTGCAGGGCTTCGCCTTCACCCTCGGGTTGACCACCCTGGTCGACATCCTCGTGGTGTTCCTCTTCACCAAGCCGACCGTGACCCTGCTGGCCCGGACGACCTTCTTCGGCCAGGGACACCCGTTGTCCGGCTTCGACCCCGCGCACCTGGGCCGGGACGTCACCTATGCGGGACGTGGCCGGGTACGGGTGGCCGCCCAGACCATCGCCGAGCGGCGGGCCGCGGCCCAGGCCGCGGCCGCGACCGCCGGTGAGCCCTCCGGCGCCCAGAGGGAGATCTGATGCCCAGCTTCGCCAAGTTCGGCAACGACCTGTACGCGGGCCGCCGAGCCTTCGACTTCGTGGGCCTGCGCAAGGTCTGGTACCTCATCGCCGCGGGCATGATCCTCATCTCCGCCCTCGCCCTGGGTTTCCGGGGCCTGAACCCGGGGGTGGAGTTCCGGGGCGGCTCGGAGTTCCGCGTCACGGACGTGCACAACACCGACACCATGCTCGGCCAGCGTGCGGTCACGGACGAGATCCCCGGAGCCACCGCGCGGGTGACCGTGCTGCACGACCTGCTCTCGGGCAAGACCTCGATCCGTACCGAGACCGGCAAGCTCACCTCGGACCAGGCGGGGAAGATCACTACGGCCCTGGCCAAGGCCTACCAGGTGCCGGAGAGCCAGATCAACGTCACCTTCGTGGGACCGAGCTGGGGCGCGGACGTCACGCGCAAGGCGGTGACCGGTCTCGTCATCTTCCTGGTCCTGGTGGCCCTGGTCATCACCTTGTACTTCCGCACCTGGACCATGGCCGTGGCCGCGCTGGTCGCCCTGGTCCACGACCTCATCATCACCGTCGGGGTCTACTCGGTGGTGGGCTTCGAGGTCACTCCCGCCTCGGTGATCGGGTTCCTGACGATCCTCGGTTACTCGCTCTACGACACGGTCGTCGTGTTCGACAAGGTCCGGGAGAACACCGAGCACATCACGGCGACCACCAAGCGCACCTTCACCGAGGCGGGCGCGCACTACGCGGAAATCGCGCAGCGCGCC
>CAZOWW010000084.1:0-26952 GCA_964583765.1 uncultured Kineosporiaceae bacterium | reverse complement strand
GAGGTGCCGTGACCCACGACGTGGACAGCGGAGCCCGGCCGGAGGTCCGGCCCCCGGCGACGGCAGGCCTCGCCGTGCCCCAGCGGGTGACCGAGCCTGCGGACCGGTCGGATCAGCGGGGCCGACCTGCCCGCTGGCCCGCACGGTTGCGGCCCCTGGTCTTCGGCGGGGACTACAACCCGGAGCAGTGGCCACCGGGCACCCAGGTGCAGGACGTCGCGCTCATGCGCCGGGCAGGCGTGAACGCCGTGACCGTCGGCGTCTTCTCCTGGGCCCTGCTCGAACCGTCCCCCGGCCGATACACCTTCGGCTGGCTCGACGAGGTGATCGACCGGCTCCAGGCCGCCCGGATCGCGGTCGTCCTGGCCACACCCACCGCCTCACCTCCGGCGTGGTTCTCCGCCGCGCACCCCGACTCACTCCCGGTGACCCGCGAGGGCGTGCATCTGGGCATCGGCGCCCGCGAGTCGTTCTGCCCGAGTTCCGGGGCCTACCGCCGCGCGGCCCGCCGGATCACCGGCCAGCTCGCCCGCCGTTACGGCGAACACCCCGCACTGGCGCTGTGGCACGTCGGCAACGAGTTCGGCGCCCACGTCGACGGCTGCTACTGCCGCCACAGCCAGGAGGCGTTCCGCCGGTGGCTGCGGGAGCGGTACCGCTCGGTGGACACCCTGAACGAGGCCTGGGGGACCTCCTTCTGGGGGCAGCACTACCGGGCCTGGTCCGAGATCACCGTCCCCCGGGCGGCGCCCATGCCGGTCAACCCCACCCAACAGCTGGACTTCCGCCGCTTCACGGACGCGGAGTTCCGTGCCTGCTACCTGGGCGAGCGCCGGGTGCTGCGCGAGCTGTCCCCGCGTATCCCGGTGACCACGAACTTCATGGCCTCCAGCTGCCCGCACCTGGACTACTGGTCCTGGGCCGGGGAGGTGGACGTCGTGGCCAACGATCACTACCTGACCGCGGAGTCCCCGGACAACCACGTCGACCTCGCCATCTCGGCGGACCTGTCCCGCTCACTCGCCGGTGGCCGCCCCTGGCTGCTCATGGAACACAGCACCTCGGCCGTCAACTGGCAGCCCCGCAACGTGGCCAAACTGCCCGGGCAGATGCTGCGCAACAGCCTCGGCCACGTCGCGCGCGGCTCCGACTCGGTGATGTTCTTCCAGTGGCGGGCCTCCCGCCGGGGGGCGGAGAAGTTCCACTCGGCGATGCTGCCCCACGCCGGTACCGAGTCCCGCATCTGGCGGGAACTCGTCGAGCTCGGACAGGCGCTCCCCCGCCTCGCCGAGGTGGCCGGCAGTCGCGTCGTCCCCGATGTCGGCCTGGTCTGGGACTGGCAGTCCTGGTGGGCCCTGGAGCTGGAGTACCGGCCCAGCGTCGACGTCACCTACCGGGGGGCGGTGGACGAGACCTACCGGGCGTTGTGGCGGCACGGCCTCACCACGGAGTTCGTGCGCCCCGGCGAGGTGCCGACCCACCTGCCGGCCCTGCTCGTGCCCAGCCTGTACCTGTGCGGCCGGGAGTCCGCCGAGGCCCTGCGGCGCTACGTGGTCCAGGGCGGCCACCTGTTCGTGCGCTTCTTCTCCGGGATCGTCGACGAGTGTGACGCCGTACCTCCCGGGGCCCATCCCGGGGCGCTGCGGGATCTGCTCGGGGTGCGGGTGGAGGAGTTCCATCCCCTGGCGACCGGGCAGCAGGTGCGGCTGAGCTCCGGGGACCGCGCGAGCACCTGGTCGGAATCGGTGTCCACGGACGGGGCGGAGACCGTGTGGCGGTTCGCCTCGGGCCCGGACGCCGGTGGCCCCGCGCTCACCCGACACCAGGTGGGCAGGGGCACCGCCTGGTACCTGGCCACCGCCCCCGACGGCCCGGGGCTCGATGCGGCCCTGGGGTGCGCGCTCACCGGGGCCGGCCTGGCCTGGCGCCTGGCGCCGGAAGGACTCGAGGTCGTGCGCCGGCGTGGCGTCGACGCCGAGTTCACCTTCCTGCTCAACCACTCCGGCGACGAGATCACCGTCGCCGGGCACGGCGTCGACCTGCTCACCGAGACCCGGCACGAGGGCCGGGTTCCGGTGCCGGCCGGCGGCGTCGTCGTCCTGCGGCGGCCGGTGACGGACGGGACGGCCCCGCAGCCCCCTGAGGAACCCCACCGGACCCCTGACCTGGTCCGGGACCTCAACGGAAACGGAGATCCTGCATGAGAACCGTACGCACGACCCGCCCCGGCATCGCCCTGGCGGCGGTGGCGCTCACCGCAGGCACGCTCGGGGTCTGTGCCGCTCCCGCACCGGCCGCCGGCTCGCTCAGCATGCTGGGCGGCGACCTGTCGAGCACCCAGCGCAGCCTCGACCTGGGGGCCCGCTACTACGACGCGAGCGGCGCCCAACGCAACCCGCTCGACATCCTGCGCGGCGCGGGCATGAACTACGTGCGCCTGCGCGTCTGGAACAACCCCGCCTCGGGCTACAACAACAAGAGCAAGGTGCTGGCCTTCGCCCGCGAGGTGAAGTCCCGCGGCCTGCGTCTGATGATCGACTTCCACTACTCCGACACCTGGGCCGACCCCGGCAAGCAGTACAAGCCCGCGGCCTGGAACGGGCACGGGATCGCCCAGCTGCGCACCGACGTCTACAACTACACCTACGACGTGTGCTCGAGCCTCAAGGCGCAGGGCACAGTGCCGGACAGCGTCCAGATCGGCAACGAGATCAACGTCGGCATGCTCTGGGACGACGGGAAGGTCATCAACAACGACTTCACCAACCTGTCCGGGCTGCTCATCGCCGGGTACAACGCGACGAAGGCGTGCAACGGCGGCACCCAGGTGATCATCCACACCGCGGACGCCGACAGTGACGCGCACGCCCGCTGGTTCTACGACGGGATCCGGGCCAAGGGCGTGCCCTGGGACATCACGGGTCTGTCGTACTACTGCATGTGGCACGGCTCGCTGTCCAACCTGACCAGCGTGCTCTCGGACGTGCGCACCCGGTACGGCAAGCCGGTGATCGTCGCCGAGACCGCGTACCCGTTCACCACGGCCGACGCGGACAGCGAGGCGAACTCGGTCAACTCCCTGTGCAGCGGCTACGCGGCCACCTGGCAGGGGCAGGCGAGCAACTTCGCCGCCGTGGAGGCCGCCGCCCGCAGCGGTGGCGCGATCGGTGTCTTCTACTGGGAGCCCACCTGGTACGCGGTCAAGGGGAACGGCTGGGACCCGGCGAACATCAACGGCACCGGGGACGGCTGGGACAACATGGCCGTCTTCGACTGGACCGGTCACCTGAACCCGAACTTCCGCTGGGCCCCGTGACCGGGCCGCACCGACCGGGGTTCGACCGGGTCCCAGGAACCGGCCCGACCGGCTGGAGCGCTGCCGCGCGGGCGGTGGCCGGGCCTGGCTCAGGCGGTCGGGCCGGAATTCCCGGGCACCGGACCGGATAAGGACAAAGGGTTGCCCCGCACCGTCCTCGGACGGTGCGGGGCAATCCTGTGGGTGCGGTGCCGCGGCGAGGGACGACTCGCGACCCCGCACCCACGACGAGGGGGATCTCCTACGGCGTGTCCGTGATGGCGTAGCCGTCGTACCCGCAGGCTGCAATGGCGGCGACATGGGCAAGCGAGTCCATGCTGATCGGCAGATCCGGCCCGTTTCCCCAGGTCCACGCCGTGCCGTCCGATTGCACCGCGTACGCTTCGCCGCCCCAGGAGGTCGCGATCGCGGTGACATGGGTGACGACACCGACCTGTGCCGGGACGAGTCCGTCGGCCGTGGACGTGGCGCTGGTGCCGAGTCCCGGATCACCGATCCCCCAGGCCCACACGGTGCCGTCCGCTCGCAACGCGTAGGTGTCCGTCCCCGCGGCGATGGCGGTGACCTGGGCAAGAGCGCTCACCTGGACAGGGACGTTGCTGTTGCTGGTTCCCCCGTTGCCGAGGCGGCCCCGCTCCCCGTCACCCCACGCCCACACGGTGCCGTCGGAGCGCAACGCGTACCCCGCGAAATAGCCACCCGCGATGGCGGTGACATTGGTGAGGTCCATCACCTGCCGCACTTCGGAACTGCAGCACCCGAGACCGGTGCCGGTGCCGAGTTGCCCGAAGGCAGCCCCTCCCCAGGCCCAGACTGTGCCGTCAGAACGCAACGCGTACTCAGCATCCGCGCCGCTGGCGACCGCGACGATGTCCGTGAGTCCTGGCACCTGCCCCGGGATCAGGCAGTAGACGCCCTGGCAGGCGCCTCCCGTCTCACCGCTGGGCCCCGCGCCCCAGGCCCAGACAGTGCCGTCCGACCGCAGGGCGAGTGCCAACCTGGCGTAGGTGGCGATGCTGGTGACATCCCTCAGACCACTGACCTGCACAGGAATCGAGCTGTTGACGCCCGCGCCGTCACCCAGCTCGCCGTAGATTCCTCTGCCCCAGGCCCACACGGTTCCGTCGGCGTGCAGGGCGTAGCTGGTGTTTCCGTTGCCGGCGACAGCTATCACGTTCGCGAGACCGCTGACCTGCGTTGGGATGGTGCTCGGCCAGTTCCACGACCAGACGGTGCAGGTCCCGCTGCAGACCGGGGAGGGCGTCGTATAGCCCTGAAGGTCGGCGATCAAGTGCACCGTGCCGGGTGAGCCGTTGTAGAACGTGATCGAGCCGGTCGAGGAGATCTGGGCGATCGCGAGGTTGGCGGTCGTGCGTCCGGCGGCGAAGTTCAGGTTCGAGGAGCCCGTGAGTGCTACCGGGCCGACGGACACCCACCCAGTAGCTGCGGGACTCACCGCCGTCACATTCACCATCACGGCCGCGGCACCGGTCGGAACCGACGCTGCGCCACGCACCTGCAGTGTGATCGACTGGTGCGAGGCCACCGAATGCTGCGCCGCGCCGGAACCGGTGCGAGTGTCCAGCACCCGGACGGTGCTCACCGGGGTGTAGGCGGTGCCGTCCCCGAGGGCGGCGTAGTACCCCTGCAGGTCCGCGACCAAGTGCACGGTGCCCGCCGAGCCGTTGTAGAAGGTGATCGACCCGGTCGAAGACAGCCGCACCACCGCCAGGTTCGCGATCGTCCGGCCCGCGACGAAGTTCACGTTCGAGGAGTCCGTGACCACCGATGGCCCCACCGAGACCCACCCGCCGGTCGTCGGGCTCACCACGGTCAGGTTCACCGCTACGGCGGAGGCGCCGATCGGCACTGTCGCCGATCCGACCTCCTGCAGGATGTTCAGAGTCACGGACTGGTGGGCGCCGACGGAGTGCTTCGTCGCCCCCAGGCCCGAGCGGGTGTCCAGCACGCGCACCGGAGTCAACGCCGTGTACCGTGCGCCGCTGCTGAACTTGATCCCCGGCGCGGCGTAGTACCCCTGCAGGTCCGCGACCAAGTGCACGGTGCCCGCCGAGCCGTTGTAGAAGGTGATCGACCCGGTCGAAGACAGCCGCACCACCGCCAGGTTCGCGATCGTCCGGCCCGCGACGAAGTTCACGTTCGAGGAGTCCGTGACCACCGATGGCCCCACCGAGACCCACCCGCTGGTCGTCGGGCTCACCACGGTCACGTTCACGGCGACCGCCGAGGCGTTCCACGGCACCACGGTCGCTCCACCGACCTGCAGGGTCACCGACTGATGCGCTGCCACCACCTGCTTCGGCGCACCCAGCCCGGCGCGGGTGTCCAGCACCCGCACCGGCGCGAGCGGAAGGTACAGCGCCCCCGCCGGCACAGAGCCGCCACTGCCGCCCTGCGCCGCGCTGGCCGTGACCTGGCCCGGCACCGCCACCAGGACGCCGGCCACGGCGCACACCAGCACACCCGCGGCGAGGATCCTGCTCGCTCCGTACCTCATCGACATTCCCCTTCTGTTGACCGAAGATCCGACCGGCCGCGAACGAGAAGCCGACCGGCGCCGAGAGCCACGTCCCTGCCGTCCCGGTGAAACCGACCTCTCCGCCGCGCCGCATGCCGAGGGCAACCCCCGTCAGCTGGGCGTCGGCTGCCCTCGGAGTTCCGCAGAATGTCCGCCCAGAGGTCCAGCTCCGGAAACCGGAAGTACTCGTTCACCTTGCGGCCCCCGCCCAGGTCCCCGGGTCGTGACAAGGTGGCGAGTGCGCCGGATGCCTCGTTCACGCCAGCCCCGCCCCATGCGCTGCCACCGATGCTCCTCACGGCGTGTCCGAGCTGGCGTAGCCGTCCAGGTGCCCACCGGCGATGACCGTGACGTGGGCGGGACTGCTGACCTGCCCCCTGGCGGACCCCGCGAACAACCGGGACTTCCCTTGTCTCACTGCTCTTCTCCTCCCCGACGGCCGAAGCCCCACCGGAAGCGATCCCTGGCTCTTCCGAGAAGTCGATGAACTCCTTGATCCAGGTCAGCGGCACAACGTCCGCCGGCGGCCCATCCGGCCTGGTCCCCACTTCCGGGGCTGTAGATCTATCAGGAGGCCCGGGAATGCACGGGCTGGATCGAACGACGCCGAACGACGCCGAACCACACCGCCACCGTCCTTGCCCCAGGACCGCCGGACATCGGCAGGTGCCCCGCACCGTGGGGGGCGGTGCGGGGCACCCGGGGGGCGGTGCGGGGCACCCGGGGGGCGGTGCGGGGCACCCGGGGGGGCGGTGCCTCGGCGGGGAGGACTCCCGGCCCTGGCCGACCGGGAGAGCATCACCCTGCGACGGACCGCGGATCACCACACTGAGCCGGGTGAGGTGCGGGCCGGCGACGGCGCCGCCGGCCCGCTGCGATCAGGAGCCGGTCCGGTAGGCCCCGATGACCGTCTGCTCGGCCGTGTTCCCCGCGTAGTCACGGACGTACGCCTTCAGCGAGACGGACTGCCCGGCGGGCGGATTCAGCACCGAGACCGTCCTGGTCGCGCCGGTACCCGTCACCGTCGCGGCCGTCCAGGTGGTGCCGCCGTCCACGGAGTACTGGACGGCGAGGAACGACAACGCCCCGGCCGAGGAGCCCCGGGGGGCCACCACGGTCGCCGGGAAGCTGTAGCTGACACCGGCCGGGGGCGTCCCCGATCCCGTGCGGAAGGCGACCGTCCACAGCGGCAGCGGCACCGCGCTCGTCCCGCTGACCGTCGACGAACCGAACGTCCAGGCCATCCTGACGTTCGTGGACACCACGGCGGGCCAGGCCACCGAGGTCGCGAGGTTGAGCGCGTAGCTGGCCGATCCGGCGGGTACCGGGACCCGCAGGAGAGTGCTCCCGGTACCGGGCAACGACACCGTCCCGAGACTCGTCCCGTTTCTGGTGAGCTCCAGTTGGCCGATGCTGGCCGTGTCCTCCCACCCGGGATGCCCCGCGGAGTCCCCGAAGAGGGGCAGGCGCCCGATGGTGATCGTGTCACCCTGGCGGTAGGCGTATCCCGCGGACGTGAACAGCTGGCCCAGAGCCGGGCCGATCACGGGCTCGTCCCAGACCTGCTTGGTGGTGGACCCCCCGTTGTACGCGGTGGGGCTGTCCTGCAGTACCCGGAAGACCGTGCCGTCCGGTTGCTGGACCTCGTCGACCACGTGCTGCCAGGCCACGCCGTTCACCGGGTTCACGAACTCCGTTCGGGTGGCCGCCCCGCCGTAGGGGTACTGCAGGCACATGTCGAGTCCCTGGTCGGTGGACGGATCCACCGGTGCGACGCCCGCGACCATGCCGGCTCCGGGCACGTCCGTACTGAGCGTCTGGTCGATCCGCGCGAGTTCGGAGGTGGAGAACCCACGACTCCACCCCGTGGGGAGCTGACCGGAGAAGGAACCGAGCAGGGAGTAGCTGCGGGGCGAGTTGCCGAAGTCACCCGCCGGGCCGGCGTCGGCCTCCGCCACCAGGACCCTGGCCGTGAAGCCGGAGGCCTGCTGCGCCGGGTCGGCCTGGCCGAGGTACACGTCCGGCTTGATCAACTTGCCACCGTAGAACGCGGAGGTCATCGTCATCGACATTCCGCCGGTCGAGCCGCCCAGGGTGAGCTGAGGGTCCACCTCGACCAGGCCCAGCAGCGCGGTGGGGTCCTCGTTCACCCCGACGTTCACCCGCCCGGCAGTACGTGCGTCGAAGGTCAGGGTGCGATCGCTGGTCGTCACGTCGAACCGAGGACTGACCATGATCGTCGTCATCATGGTCGGGGAGGATCCCTCGGAGATGACGGTGCGCACGAGGTAACTGCCCGGACTCAGGTACCGGGTGACGGGCCCGGCGGAGTCGTTGATGTTGATCGGGACGCCGCCGGACACCGGGATGAAGCTGGTGTTGTAGTGGGTCGCGGGCAGGCCGTCGTGGCCGATGTTCCGCACCGTGACCGCATGGGACTCGACCGCCTTGTCCACCCCGAACGGGGTACGGACCTGGAGGCTGCCGGTCGAGCCCACGACGTACCCGCCGTACAGGCCGTCCGGGCCGCCGAGCGTGGTGGTGACGGTCAAGGTCGCGGTCGCGCTCGCGCCGGGCGCCAGGGTGAGCCGGCTGGGGTTGATCGTGAACATGCCCGACGGCGCCGCCGCACCGTCCGGACCACGCGTCGCCACGGACAGGTCGACCGTCTGCGTGGCCGAACCGGAGTTCCGGTACGTGAGCGTGCGCGTCAGCACCGGGTCGTCGCTGTGCGGCCAGAGTTGGCGGCCCAGGCTCAGGCTCGGCGGGTCGACGAGGAGGGACTGCCCCGTCGCCACCGCGACGTTCACCTCCCCGGCCCCCTGGTCGAAGACGCTCTGGGCCGGATTCGGCGTCGCCGACTCCATCAGGGTTCCCTTGAGCTCCTTGGCTGACCAGAGGGGGTTCTGCTGGGCGAGGATCGCCGCGGCCCCGGCCACATGCGGCGTGGCCATCGAGGTGCCCTGGAGCGTGACGTAGGAGTCACCCGCCACTCCCCAGATGCCCGTCGAGCTGCGGGCAGCGGTGATCGCCGCCCCGGGCGCCGTGATGTCCGGCTTGAGCGCATCGTCGGGAAGGCGCGGCCCGCGGCTGGAGAAGCTCGTGATCGTGTTCGTCGAGTCCACGGCACCGACCGTGAGTGCCGCATCGGCGGCGCCGGGGGTGTCCAGGGACGAGGCGTTCGGCCCGTCATTGCCCGCGGCCACGACGAACAGCGTGCCGTTCGTCGCGGTGTACTGGTTGATCGCCAGTTCCTCCGGGTCGACGCCGTCCGTGTCCCAGCCACCGAAGCTCATGTTGACGACGCGGGCACCCTGGGCAACGGCCCACTGCATGCCTGCGAGGACGTCCGACTCCTTGCAAGACCCGTTGCTCCCGCTGCGGAAGCAGACCTTGCCGTCGAGCAGCGACGCGCCGGGGGCCACGCCCCGGTACCTGCCCGACGAAGCCGCCCCCGTTCCCGCGATGATCGAGGCGACGTGCGTGCCGTGACCGACCAGGTCCTGGGTGCTGGTCTCGGCGGTGAAGTTGCGCTCGGCGACCACCTTGGTCTTCAGGTCGGGGTGCGTGACGTCGATGCCGGTGTCGAGCACCGCGACCTTGACGCCCGTGCCGTCGTAGCCCTTGGCCCATGCCGTGGGTGCGCCGATTGCCGGCACGCTCTTGTCGAGGGCAACGTTCACGGTGCGGTCCAGCCAGACGTTGCTGATCTCGGGACGCAGGACCGCGTGTCCACCCGTCGAGCGCGTCAACCGGCTCCACAGGCTGGTCCGGGCACGACGGTCGGCCCGCAGCGCCACGGCGTCGAGGCTGGTCAGGTCGCGGGTCACGGTGCTGCCCGACTGCTGCGCGTCGGTGTGGACGGACGCCCGCTGCCCGTGCGCATGCCGGACGATCACCGGCAGCACGCGGCTCCGGTCGTCCAGCCCTTGCGACAGCAGCAGGGTCACGTCGAACAGCGACGGATCGAGCCGCCCGCTGTCGACCAGGGCCGCCACGTCGGACGGCACAACATGGATGTGCCCGTCCGGCGTGCGGTAGGTGGAATAGGCGACTCCCGGACGGGCCCTGCCCGCCACGACGCCCACGATGCCGGAACTCGACACCGTGACACGATCCCCCGTGAGGAGGGTCACCTGATGTGTCGGGGCACTCGGTCGAGCCGAGGTCGTCCCGGGCACAGCCGCTCCGGTCGCGTGGCCACCCGGGATGCCTGACAGGGCACCCGCGAGCAGCGCCACCGCACCGAGGCGGCAGGTCGGTCCTCTCTTCCCGTGCATCTCTCTCTCCTTCTGCTCCCCGCCGTCCCACGGCGGCCCCGGCCGGCCGAAGCCCCACTCCGGGGGTTGCAGATCTACCAGGAGGCCACAGAACGCCCAGGTCATTCCGAACAGGACCGAACGCGGTCGAACCTGCCCCCGGAGCGCACCCACCCCCGAACAGACCCGGACCCCACCTCAACAGCGGGTCGCCCCGCACCGTCGGACGACGGTGCGGGGCGACCCCTCCCCTGGGTCCCGGTGCAGGACGGGACCACGTGGTCGACGGGAGCCGGGGGCGGAACACGCAAAGGCGCTCCGCCCCGCCGGCCTTACGAACCGGCCCGGAATGCCGACATGATCGTCTCCTCCACGGCGTCGCCCGCGCCGTCCCGCACCAGGGCCTTCAGGAAGACGGACTGCCCGGCGGGCGGATCCTGCACCGAGACGGTCCTCGTGGTGCAGGTGCCGGTGACCGTGGCGATCTTCCAGGTGGTCCCGCCGTCCGTGGAGTACTGGACACCGAAGAACGTCACCGAGCCGCCCGTGGAACCGGGCGGCGACACCAGGGTCGCCGGGAACGTGTAGGTGCCCCCTGCCGGTGCGCTGCCGGGAACGGCACGGAAGGAGACCGTCCACAGCGGCAGCGGCACCGCGTTGCTCCCGCTCACGGTCGAGGACGTGAACGTCCAGGCCATGATGATGTTCGAGGAGACCGTGGCGGGTGCGGCGACCGAGGTGACCGCGTTGAGGGCATAGCTGGCCGAGCCGCTGGGGACGGTGACCTTCAGGAGCGGGCTCAGCTCACTCCCTGGCAGGGCAGCTGCGCTGAGGCTGGACCCGTTGCGGAGCAGCTCCAGCTGACCGATGCTCGCCGCGTCCTCCCACCCGGCGTGGCCGGCGGAGTCCCCGAAGAGCGGCAGGTGCGAGACGGTGATCGTGTCACCCTGCCGGAACGCGAAGCCCGCGGACGTCCTGGGCTGGCCCAGCGCGGGCCCGATCACCGGTTCGTTCCACACCTGCTTCGTGGTCGACCCCCCGGCGTAGGCGGTCGGGCTGTCCTGCAGTTCCCGGAAGACCGTGAGCTCTCCCGCCGGGAGCTCGTCCAGGCGATGACCCCAGCGCACCCCGTCCACCGGGTTCACGAACCGGGTGTGGGTGATCGAGGGGTCGAACTCCAGCATGGCCATGCCGGTGATGTCCTCCCCCGTGGACGCCCAGGCGGGCGCCGTGCCCATCTCCAGCGTGGCTCCCGGCACGTCCGCGTCGAGCGTCTGGTCGATGCGCGCGAGCTCGGTCGTGCTGAAGGCGCGAGACCACCCCTGTGGCTGCTGCCCGGTGAAGGCCCCGAGCAGGTAGTAACTCCGTGGCGAGTTCCGCAGGTCCCCTTCCGGGCCCTTCTTGGCGTAGGTCACCATGACCTGGCCGGAATAGCCCGACTCCTGCTGCGTGGGGTCGGTCTGCCCGAGGTACACCTCGCTCCCGCCGAGGTACATCAGGAGCGAGGCAGTCGCCCCGCCGACCGTGAGCTGGTTCCGGACCCAGGTCAGGCCGCGCGATGCCACCGGGTCATCGCTCACGCCGACGTTCACCCGGCCCGTGGTGCGCGCGTCGAAGGTGAGGGTCCGGTCGCTGCTCGTCACGACGAAGCGCGGATTGATCATCACCGTGAAGCGGACGGGCGTGGCCTTCAGTTCCGTGATCACTGTGCGCACGAGGTAGGTGCCCGGCTGCAGGTAGCAGGTCGCCGGGCCCGCCACGCTGCTGTTCAGGTCGATCTCAGGGCCGCCCGAGACCGGCACGAAGCCGGTGTTGAACATGCCGGCCGCGGCGCCGGTCTGATCGATGTTGGTCACCGTGACCGCATGCGACTCGACCGCCTTGTCCACCCCGAACGGGGTGTTCACGCGGTAGCTCCCGGACGTGGCCACGACGTAGCCGCCGTAGAGGCCGTCCGCGCCCTGCAGACTGGTGGTCGCGGTCAGGGTCGCCGTCGCGCTCGCACCCGGGGCCACGGTGAGCGGGCTCGGGCTGACCGTGAACATTCCCGAGGGTGCCGAGGCGCCGTCCGGACCGCGCGTGGTCACGGACAGCGTGAGAGCCAGCGTGCTGCTGCCGGTATTCCGGTAGGTGAGAGTCCGGGTGAGCACCGGGTCGTCGCCGTGCGGCCAGAGCTGCCGGCCCAGGCTCAGACTGGGCGGGTCGACCAGCAGGGGTTGCGCATAGGCCGCGGCGACGTTGACCTCACCGGCCCCCTGGTTCCAGACCGACTGCGCCGCGTTCGGCACGGCCGAGGCCATCAGGGCGTCCTTGAACTCTTTGGCGGACCAGGTCGGATGCTGCTGGGCGAGGATCGCCGCGGCGCCCGCCACGTGCGGGGTGGCCATGGACGTGCCCCCGAGGGTGACGTAACGGCTTCCCGGCGTCCCCCACAGCCCCGTCGAGCTGCGGGCCGCGGTGATGCTGGCACCGGGCGCGGTGATGTCCGGTTTGATCGCCTCGTCACCTTGACGCGGTCCGCGGCTGGAGAAGTTCGTGACGGTGTTCGTGAGGTCGACGGCGCCGACCGTGAGCGCCGCATCCGCCGCACCAGGGCTGTCCACCGTGCTGACGCCCGGCCCGTCGTTACCCGCCGCCACGACGAAGAGAGTGCCGAAGCTCGCCGTGAGCTGGTTGATCGCCGCTTCCTCCGGCTCGACGGCCTGGGTGTCCGGGCCACCGAAGCTCAGGTTGACGATCCGGGCGCCCTGGGCGACGGCCCACTGCATCCCCGCGAGCACGTCCGACTCCTTGCAGGATCCGGTGTTCCCGTTGCGGTAGCAGACCTTGCCGTCGAGCAGCGACGCGCCGGGTGCCACGCCCCGGTACTGGCCGGAGGAGGCCGCGCCGCTGCCCGCGATGATCGAGGCGACGTGCGTCCCGTGGCCCACGAGGTCCTGGGTCGTCGTCTCGCTGGTGAAGTTCTGCTCGGCCGCGATCTTGCCCGTCAGATCCGGGTGCGTCGTGTCGATCCCGGTGTCGAGGACCGCGACCTTCACGCCCTGACCGTTCAGGCCGGCGGACCAGGCCGTGGGCGCTCCGATGGCCGGGACGCTCTTGTCGAGGGCCACGGTCATCGTGCGGTCCAGCCAGACGCCACTGATCTCCGAACGCAGGCTCGCCCGTCCCGGCGCCGCGGTCGTCAGCTTGTTCCACAGCCCGCTCTTCACCCTGCGATCGGCCCGCACCGCGACGGCATCGAGGCCGGTCAGGTCCCGCGTCACGGTGCTGCCCGACTGCTGGGCATCGGTGTGGACGGCGGCGCGGCGGCCGTGCGCGTGCCGCACGATCAGCGGCAGCGCGCTGGTGCGGTCGTCGAGCCCCTGCGCGACCAGCGTGGTCACGTCGAACAGCGCCGGATCGAGCCGGCCGCTCGCGATCAGGGCCGCCACGTCGGACGGCACGATGTGCGCGTGGCCGTCCGCGGAGCGGTACGTCGAGTAGGCAACTCCTGGGCGGGTCGTGCCGGCCACGACGCCCACCTCGCCGACGCTGGACACCGTCACGCGGTCCCCCGTGATGAGGGTCACCTGATGTGCCGGGGTCCCCGGTCGCGCCGAGGTCGTCGCCGGCACCGCCGCTCCCGTCGCGTGGCCGCCCGGGACGCCCGACAGGGCTCCCACGATCAGCGCCACCGCGCCGAGACGGCAGGTGGGTCCTCGCTTTCCGCGCATCTCTCTCCTTCTGCTCTCCGTCGTCCCTCGACGGGCCCGGGGGGCCTAGGCCACTCCCCGGGGGACCGTAGATCTACCAGGTGACGTGTCCGGGAGGGCGCTGATCGAACGGAATCGAACACCGCCGAACCGCGACCGTGTTCAGCAGGTGTGGGCAGATCACGCCGAACGTGCAGCGCCTCGTTCACGGCGGAGAGCCCGACACTGTTCACGGCGGAGAACCCGGCACCCATGGCGGGCATCCACGGCGCCGAGGCCAGGTGACCAAGCAGCCGGCGTCATCCCTCATCACCGCGCGTAGCCGCCTCCGACCATTGGCTGTGGGGCCCGTCACACACGGTCCGGTTGGAACGCTCGAGTCGCTGCACTCACCCGGATCCGTCACCCGCCGCCGTTACAGTGCGAGACACATCACGCGGAAGCCTCGTGGCGTCGTTCGGACGAAGGGGAGTCGCTGTGGGCAGTACCCCGGCACGCCTGGCCGCACTGCCACCCGAGCGCCCGCAGGCACGTACGGTGCAGGACCTCGCCCTCCTGCTGCGGCAGCTGCGGCGGCGGCACGCTCGCGCCCGGGGTGACACACCCCTGACCTATCGCGAGCTGGCCGCGACCACCGGCTGGGCCCTCGGCGTGATCTCCGACTACTTCACGGGCAAGGTCCTGCCCCCCACGGACCGGTTCGACGTCCTGGTCGGACTGCTGGGCGCCGCCCCCGCCGAACAGGGAATGCTGGCGACCCTGCGGGACGAGGTCGAGGAGCACCAGCGCCGCCTCGCCGCGGACCAGTCCCTGAACACACGGTCCGTCCGCGGGGACGCCGGTGTAGTGGCGGACGACCGGAACCTCGCCTCGGCGAATGCCGTGTCACCGGAAGCCGTACCGAGCGAGCAGAACCCGGCGGACCACCCCGGCCCGGATACCGGGCACTCCGTGGGCACGGGCGAGCCGCATCGGCGTGCCCCGCAGCAGGTACCACGCCTCGGCTCGGAGCTCGTCGGCCGCGAGGAGCACCTCGCCACGCTCGATGCCGTGGCCCGGGAGACCCTCCAGGGCATCGCCCCGGGGCTCTGTCTGGTGAGCGGCACCGCCGGGATCGGCAAGACCGCCCTCGCCCTGCACTGGGCCCACCGGAGCGAGAGCCGGTTCCCCGACGGCCAGCTGTATGCCGACCTGCGCGGCTATGACCCCGCGGGGGTGGCGGTGCCACCCGAGGAGGTGCTCGCCGGCTTCCTCGTGGCGTTGCGGGTGCCCCGGCAGGAGATCCCCGAGGGGGTGGAAGCCCGGTCGGCTCTGCTGCGCAGCGAGCTCCGCGGGCGACGCGTGCTGCTGGTACTGGACAACGCCCTGGACGCCGAGCAGGTGCGCCCACTCCTTCCGGGGGTCGCCGGTTGCCTCGTCGTGGTGACGAGTCGTAGCCGTCTCACGAGCCTGGTGTCCGGGCACGGCGGAGTGCCGATCACTCTCGACCTCCTCAGCCGGCCCGAGGCCCGCCGGCTGCTCGCCGCACGTCTCGGCGAGCAGCGCACCACGGCCGAGCCACCGGCAGTCGAAGAGATCATCGCCCGTTGCAGCAGACTCCCCCTCGCGCTCGCGGTCGTCGCCGCCCAGGCAGCGATCCGACCCGACTTCCCGCTCTCGGCGGTCGCCACCGCCCTCCGTGACGAGCACGGTCTCCTCGACACCCTCGGGGGCCCGGATGCCGCCGCCGACCTGCGGAGCGTCTTCTCCTGGTCGGTGAGCCAGCTCGGCGCGTCCGCGGCGCGGCTGTTCCGCCTGCTCGGACTGCACGCTGGACCCGGCGTGGGTGCCTGGGCCGCCGCGGCGCTGTCGGGGGTTCCCCTGCGGCGAGCCCGGGCCGACCTCGCCGAGCTCTCCCACGCTCACCTGCTCGTGGAGCAGGCCCCCGGCTGGTACGTGCTGCACGACCTCCTGCGCGCATACGCCCGCGAGCTCGTCGACGAGCGCGAACCCGGACCCGAGCGGACGGCGGCCCGGGACCGGCTCTGGGACCACTACGTGCGCACCGCCTGCACAGCGGACCGCTTGCTGTACCCCTACCGGGATCCGATCCAGCTCGACGAGCCGAGCGAGGCGAGCGTCACCGAACCTCTCGCGGGGTACGCCGAGGCCCTCACCTGGTTCAACCGGCACCATCGCGTGCTCGCGGCCATCGCCGAGGAAATGGCACTCGAGGGGTCGGATCGCATCACCTGGCAACTGGTCTGGGGAGTGACGAGCTTCCTCGAGTGGCGCGGCTACGGGCACGACCACGATCGACTGCAGAGCATCGCGCTCCACGCAGCCCGCCGGCTCGGTGACCCGGCGTCCCTGGCCACGACCCACCTGGCGCTCGGTCGTGGGGACGTCTTCCGGGGGCGCCATGCGGAGGCGATCGCCTGGGTCGCCAAGGCGTCGGCCCTCTTCGCAACGGCGGAGAATCCCGTCGGCCAGGCACGTGCCCAGATCTGCCTGGGCGCGGTCGCGGATCGCCAGGGACACCACCAGGAGGCGTTGGACCACGTGCACCGGGCGCTCGCGCTCTTCCGCGAAGCAGGTCACGCGGCCGGCGAGGCGACCGCGTTGAACAACATCGGCTGGCTCAGCGCCCAGCTGGGCGAGTACGAGACCGCCCTGGACTTCTGCCAGCAATCGCTGGCCGTCCGGGAACGACTCCTCGACGACCCGCAGGGCCAAGCCACGTCCTGGGACAGCCTGGGCTACACCCACCACCTGCTGGGTGACACCGCAGAGGCGATCCGCTGCTACGAACGGGCCCTCGAACTCTGCCGAGCCGTGGGTGACCGCGCCTACGAGGCGGACATCCTTCAACACCTGGGCGACAGCCACCACGAGCAGGGTGAGGACGAGCAGGCGCGCGCAACCTACCGTGAGGCGCTGGAACTCTTCGAGGAGCTCGGCTACCCGGGTGCCGTCCAGGTACGGGCGAAGCTGGCGGCCTTTGCTCCCCGCGCGGAGGTCGGGGCCCCCGGCACGCAGCAGGACTCGGCCTGAGCACGGAAACCCATGTTCCGGCCCCCGGAGCACTCGCGTTGAATCGGTTCAACGAGCCGTGACCCGATTGAATCAATTCAATCCGCTGGTTCCCTGGCCTCTCCCGCGCCAGGAGATATCCGCGGTAGCGGCCCGCGCATAATCCCCGGTACTGTGCGCCCCGATTCGGCGCGCTCACCATGACGCCCTGAACGCATGCGCAGGAGTTCCCCATGACATTTGCAGGAAGATTCACCGGAATCACGACGCGCAGAGGGGTGGCAGCTGTGGCGGCCGCCGCCCTCGTCTGCGGCGCAGGCGCCACCGTCACCGCGAGCCAGGCCCAGGCCGCGACCGGTTGCTCCGTCACCTACGCGATCCAGTCCCAGTGGCCGGGCGGCTTCCAAGGGGGCCTGGTGCTCACCGAGGTCGGCGACCCCCTGACGAGTTGGACCCTGACCTGGTCCTTCACCGGCGGCCAGCAGATCTCCCAGGCCTGGGGCGCCACGGTGGCCCAGACGGGAGCCCAGGTGAGCGCGAGCAACCTCTCCTGGAACGGCGCGGTCCCGACCGGTGGAACCGTCAGTCTCGGCTTCATCGCCTCGTGGACCGGCTCGTCCAACCCGGTGCCGGCCTCCTTCGCGGTGAACGGCGTCACCTGCACCGGCGGGACGACCACCACCACGACGACGCGCCCGGTCACCACGACCACGACCACGCGGCCGGTCACGACCACCACCACGACGACGCGCCCGGTCACCACGACCACGACCACGACCACGCGGCCGGTCACGACCTCCACCACGACAACCACGAGCCCGGTCACGACCACGACCACCACGACCACCGGCCCGGCGACCGGCCTGCTCACCCAGGTGAACACCGCCGGCCGGGTCCGGGACAACGGCACCTCGCTGGAGTTCACCTGGCCCGGCGTCTACTTCGAGGGACGCTTCCACGGCACGGGCGTGGGCATCGTGCTGAACGACTCCAACAACGACTACGACGTCCAGGTGGACGGCGCCACCGTCGCCTCCCTGGTGACCCCCGGGCAGACCACGTACTGGGTGAACAACCTCACCGATGCCGACCACACGGTCCGGCTGGTCAAGCGCACCGAGAGCCCCTGGGCGTCCGGGCAGTTCGGCGGGTTCGTGGCCGCCCCGGGCGGCACGATCCTGGCCAAGGCCGCCGCCCGAACCCGGCAGATCGAGTTCATCGGTGACTCCTACACCGCGGGCTACGGCAACATGTCGACCACCAGGGACTGCTCGAGCAACGGCGGGGTGACCCGGAACTCCGACGCCGACCAGTCCTTCGGCGCGCTCACCGCACGGACTCTCGGTGCGGACTACCAGATCAACGCCTGGTCCGGTATGGGCATGGTGCGCAACTACGGTGGGAACTACCCCGACCTGAGCTTCCGGAGCTACTACCTCCAGACCCTGCAAGCCGTGTGGAACAGCACCCCCTTCCAGAGCGCCACCTGGAAGCCCCAGGTCGTCGTCGTGGGCCTCGGGATCAACGACTTCTCCACCGCGCTGAACTCGAATGAGAAGTGGGCGAACTCGGACGCTCTGGTCGCCGACTACAAGAGCGCCTACCAGGGCTTCCTCGACACCCTGCGCGCTCAGTACGGCGCCGACACCACGATCGTGGTCAGCGCGACGGCGGTCTCCGGCACGACGCTCTTCGCGGATTCCGCGCAGCAGGTGGTCAAGGACCGCAACGCCAAGGGCGACACCAAGGTCGTCTACTGGTACTACGACGACCCCACTCTCGATCACCTGGGCTGCGACTGGCACCCGTCCCAGCACGACGACAAGGTGATCTCGGGCCTGCTGAACAACTACCTCGCCACTCTCTCGTTGAAGTGGTGATCGGCTGGCCGGACGAACTGGTCAGTGTCTGACCTGGCCGGGGCTGACCTGGTCGGGCGGCCACCATCGGCGACGGCAGCACGACGGTGACTCGCGGTGCGGCCGACCACCCCGGTTCGGACGGGTCGGGGCCTCCACTTACGGGTGGGGCCCCGACCCTCGCCGTTCGGGGGTGCCACAATCGGCGCGGGGAACGGGAGTCTTGACCGGTCCGGCCGGATCGCAGGGGCGGACCACGCCGCGCAGGTCCGCCGACGTGCCGGGAGCGGCGCGGCGTGACTGCGACGAGGTCGACGAGGACGCGACCGGGAACCCATCAGCGAAGATCCGCGGCGGAGGCCCGCCGCGGCCGGGGACCACCCCGGTCACGCGCCGGAGACACCATAGCCCGCCGGCGACCGCCGGACGGATCGAGCGCCCGGGAACGGGCGACGAGGAGCGCGGATGATCGACCGAGCGATGCAGCGGGAGTGCACGACCTTGCGGGTCGCCGCAGTGCAGTTCGATCCCAGGATCGGTGCGGTGGCCGAGAACGTCGCCCGCACAGTGGATCTGGCCGCTCGGGCGGCAGCGGAGGGAGCGGATCTCGTCGTCTTCCCCGAACTGTCCGTCGGGGGTTACCACCTGCCACAACTCACCGAGAAGGAGAGCTGGTTCACGCCGGAGGACGTGCGGCTGGAACCGCTCCGAGCCTTCGTCGGGCGCTCGGGCATCACCCTGGTCGTCGGGGCACCCGTGATCTGCGCCGGTGACCGGCTCATCGCCTCCCTTGTGCTGGGCCCCGACGGCACCGTGGTGGCGCCCAAGGTGCACCTGCACGGCGCCGAGGTCGACTACGCGGTGCCCGGGGACGGCCCGGCCGTGCTGATGGTGTCCGGCTGGCGGGTCGCGTTCGCGGTCTGCGCGGACACCCGCGCGCCTGAGCACGCCGCCAGCGCGGCGGCCGCCGGAGCGCAGGTCTACGTGGCGTCCGTGCTCTTCGTTGCGGGAGAGGAACAGAAGTTGGAGGACCGACTCACCGCGCGTGCTCGGGACAACGGCATGTACGTCGTGTCCGCCAACACGGGTGGTCGCCCTCTGGGAGAACCCTCCGCAGGGACATCGGGGGCATGGTCGCCGGACGGACGGCGGCTCGTCGTGTCACAAGGACGCGACTGCGAACTGGTCGTCGCCGATCTGGTACCCCGAGGGGCGGCCTGAGCCGGTTCCGAGCCAGCTCGGCCTCCCCCCGTCGGGGCACCTTCCCGGCCGTCCCGAGCACATCCGACGCAGAGGCGGTCATCACCGCCGGCTTCCCTGTTCCGGGACACACGTGAACGTGCGCGGGATGTGAGCGGGCGGAGAATGCGCCCATGCCCATCCGACCGGTTTCCCCCGCCGCGCTGGTGAACCTGGTCGTCGAACGGGCCATCGCCGCCCGCACCGGGGACTGGTCCAGGGTCCTGGTGGACGGCGCGCCGGCCGCCGCGCCCGAGCGGTGGGCCGAGCGGGTGGTCGAGGGACTGGCCGCCCTCGGCCGCCCGGTCGTCCACGTGCGGGCTGAGGACTTCCTGCGGCCGGCGTCCCTGCGGTTCGAGCACGGTCGCACCGACCCGGACGCGTTCTCCACGAACTGGCTCGACGAGAGCGGCCTGTGCCGCACCGTCCTGGCCCCGCTCGGCCCGGGAGGCGACGGGCGCATCGTGACGAGCCTGTGGGACTCCCAGCGCGACCGGGCCACGCGGGCTCCCTTCGTGCCCGTGCCACCCGGCGGGGTGTGCCTCGTGAGCGGCTCGCTGCTACTCGGCGGGCTGCTCCCGGCGGAGCTGACCGTGCACCTGGTCATGTCGTCCGCGGTCCTCGAACACCGCACGGATCCAGGGTTGCGTTGGACGTTGCCGGCATTCGCGCGCTACGAGCAGGAGGTGGCCCCGGCCGGGTGGGCGGACGTCGTCGCCAAGGTCGACCACCCGGATCGCCCCGCTCTGCTCCGGGATGCTGACCTGGAGTGACCAGCGGCCCTACGCTCCCCCGCGAGCCGCGCCGGCCGTGATCGGAGCCCGGCGGTGACGCCTGAGCGGCACCGCGTCACGGGCCACGACAACCCTTGACGCCGGCCCCGCTGCATTGTTCCATCTGGGCGCACATTTCCGTCCGGTCGCAGACACACGTCTGCGCCCTGGTACGGCCCGGCCCAGCGTCTTGGTCCGGGTTCGCCCGTCGGTCCGGGTCCGCCCGTCAGTTCAGGCCCGCCCGTCAGTCCGGGACACATCGGCCGCATCGGCGCAGTCGCCGATCCAGGAGGGCACGCATGAACGACTTCTCGACATCCACGGGGCGACCGGCAAGGTCCGGGGTCCGCCCACAGCACCTCCGGCGCGGGCTGAAGCGGGCCGCCGTCGCGGCCGCGACGGTGCTCGCCGTGCCTCTGGCCGTGGCCGGGCTGTCCGCCCCCGCGCACTCCGCCGCGGGCGTGGGTGCCGGCTACTGGCACACCAGCGGCAACCAGATCCTCGACGCGAACAACAACCCCGTCCGGATCGCCGGGATCAACTGGTACGGGTTCGAGACGAGCGCCAAGGTCGCGCACGGCCTGTACGCGCAGGACTACCACGACATAATCGACACGATCAAGAACCTTGGCTACACCACGGTTCGCCTGCCCTTCTCGAACGACGTGGTCGAGAACCCCATCCAGTCCAAGGACATCGGGTGGGCCAACGGCAAGAAGGACACGAACCTCGATCTCAAGGGACTCGATTCCCTGCAGGTGATGGACAAGATCATCGCTTACCTGGGCCAGGTCGGCATCAAGGTGATCCTCGACAACCACCGCTCGGACGCCGGGAACAGCGCCGAGGAGAACGGCCTCTGGTACACCGCCGCCTATCCACAGCAGAAATGGCTCGACGACTGGGTGTTCCTCGCCAAGCGCTACGCCGGCAATCCCACCGTGGTGGGGTACGACCTGCGCAACGAGCCGCACACCCCGGCAGACACCCCGTACGCCCAGGGCGCGACCTGGGGCAGCGGTGATCCCGCCACCGACTGGCGACTCGCCGCGCAGACGGCCGGGAACGCGCTTCTCGCGGTGAACCCGAACGCGCTCATCCTCGTCGAGGGCGTCGGCGAGACACCGAACGCCTCGGGAACGATGGATGCCACCTGGTGGGGCGGCGATCTGGCGCTGGCCGGGCAGTACCCCGTACAACTGTCCGTGCCGAACCGGCTCGTCTACTCGCCCCACGACTACGGGCCCCGGCTGTACCGGCAGACGTGGTTCAGTTCGACGACCACCCAGTCCAGCCTCGAGGCGGTCTGGGACTCGTTCTGGGGATACCTCTTCCGCCAGGGCATCGCACCCGTGATGGTCGGTGAGTTCGGGACGACGAACAACGCCGAGGACATCTCCAGCACCACGCCGGGCTCCCAGGGGCAGTGGTTCTCGGCGATGATCACCTACCTGAAGAAGAACCCGGCCATGGGCTGGACCTACTGGGCGTTCAACGGCAACGACGACTTCGGTCTCGTCGACGCCCAGTTCGACCCGACCCCCGTGAGCGCCACGAAGCAGCAACTTCTCACCACGCTGCAGTTCCCGCTCCCCGGTGCGGTCAACCCGACCACGAGCACCACGACGACCACCGGACCGACCCCTCCCACGACGACGACCACGACGACGAAGCCGGTCACGACCACCACGACGACCACGACCCGGCCGGTCACGACCACCACGACGACCACGACGAGGCCGGTCACCACGACGACGACCACCACGACCAGGCCGGTCACGACCACCACGACCAGCGGTGGCACGGGCAAGACCTGCTCGGCGGCGTATGCGGTGAGCGGTCAGTGGACCGGTGGGTTCCAGGGCGCGGTCACGGTGACCGCGGGGACCAGCGCGATCAGTGGCTGGAAGGTGACCTGGACCTTCGCCAACGGTCAGACGATCAGCCAGGCCTGGAGCGCGACCGTGACCAGCAGCGGCTCCGCGGTCACGGCGACCAACCT
The DNA here is from genome assembly GCA_964583765.1 of uncultured Kineosporiaceae bacterium. Lineage (GTDB taxonomy): Bacteria > Actinomycetota > Actinomycetes > Actinomycetales > Kineosporiaceae > CAZOWW01. The sequence goes on along the minus strand of CAZOWW010000084.1, from coordinate 4,261 downwards.
GTCCTGGAACGGGGCCCTGGGCGCCGGGGCGAACACCAGCTTCGGGTTCCTGGGCAACTGGAACGGCACCAACTCCGTGCCCACGCTCACCTGCACCGGGAGCTGAGCACCGGCATTGCCATCCGCCGGCACCGGCGGGCAACGAGGAAGGGCGGCACCGCCGGTGCCGCCCTTCTTCACGTTCGCTCGCCGCAGGGGCGGCCGGCCGCTCCGGGCCCGGGTCCGGACCTCAGCGGACCATCACCACCTCAGTGGACCATCACCGCCGGGGCCCCCTCGCCGACCTGGTCCGGAGCGGTGATCGCACGGCGACGCAGGGGCAGGAAGAACGCCGGGATGAGGGTTCCGGCCACGAGGAAGGCGGCCACCCAGTAGGTGGAGGCCCAGGCCTCCGCCGCCTTCACGAGACCCTGCGCGACGCCGGCCTTGCCCCCGATCTTGGCGGCCACGGACGGGTCGACCCAGGAACGGATGGCGGCGCCGGCGATCGGCGAGTCCTTCAGGTGACTCGTGAGCAGCACGGACATGACGGCGACCCCCGCGGAGCTGGCCACCTGCTGGATGATGTTCAGCAGGGTCGACCCGCGGGCCACCTCAGGACCTCGGAGCGTCTTCAGCGCCGATGTCATGATCGGCATCATGGTGGCGCCCATGCCGAGACCCATCACGAAGAGGAGCAGCCGCAGTTCGTTGTAGGACGTCGTCGAGGTGATCTGGGTGAGCAGGAACATCGTCGAGATGATCAGCGCCAGGCCGACCGGCACGATCCGCCCGACCGGGATGCGGTCGGCGAGGGCACCGGCGATGGGCATGGTGAGCATCGCACCCAGGCCCTGCGGAGCCACCAGCACGCCGGCGTCGAACGGCGTGTTGCCGCGCACCTCCTGCAGGTAGCTCGGCACGAGCAGAAGCGCGCCGAAGAAGGCCGCACCGAAGAGGAACAGGGTCACCGTGGCCACCGTGAGCTCACGGTTGCGGAAGAGCCGCAGGTCGAGCAGGGGGTGCTCCGGGCGGAAGGTGTGCCAGACGAAGACCGCCATCAGCAGGGCCCCGATCGCCATCGGCAGGTACACCTTGGGCGCGTTCATCGTGCCCTCACTGGGGATGGACGACACCCCGTAAAGGAAGGCGGCCAACCCGGGCGACATCAACGCCACCCCGACCAGGTCGAGCGACTCGGACGGCGTGGGTCGGTCCTTCGGCAGCGCCCAGAGCGCGTAGACCGCCGAGAGAACGCCGATCGGCACATTGATCAGGAAGATCCAGTGCCAGTTGGCGTTGTCGATCAGCCAGCCGCCCAGGATGGGGCCGAGGATCGGGCCGAGCAGCATGGGCACGCCGAGGATCGCCATCAACCGGCCCATCCGGGCAGGCCCGGCGGCCTTCGTCATGATCGTCATACCCAGCGGCATCAACATGCCGCCACCGAGACCCTGCAGGACGCGGAAGCCGATCAGCATCCCGATCGAGCTCGCAGCCGCGCAGAGCGCGGAACCCGCGGTGAACAGCACCAGCGCCAGCACGTACAGGCGCTTGGTACCGAACCGGTCCGCGGCCCAGCCGGTGAGCGGGATCACCGTCGCCAGGGCGAGGGTGTAGGCGGTCACGGTCCAGGCCACGGTCGCGTAGGCGACGGGATGGACGGGATCGGAGCCGAACACCCGCTGGAAGGTGGGAAGTGCGACGTTCACCACCGTGATGTCGAGGATCGACATGATCGCCCCGAGGACGACCACGCCGGCGACCTTCAGGACGGCAGCATCGATCTTGTCGGGGTACTCGATGGCGGGGACTGTGGACGTGGACACTGCACCTCACCGGCGCGCTTGATTCCATTCGGACGCGTCGGACACGACGCTGTGTCGACCGTACGAGCCTACCCGTGGACGGCAACTCGAATTCCGCTCGCCACGGCCTTGCCCGGCCCTGCGCTGCCTTGCCTTGCCCTGCCTTGCCCGGCCCTGCGCTGATCGCCGCGGCAGTGTCCGGCCTTGCCCTGCCTTGCCCGGCCCTGCGCTGTCTGGACCAGCGCAGCGCCCTGCCCATTCACCTCGGACGGTCAGCGGCGGCCCACGACGAACGCGGCGGTCGCGATCTGCGTGATCTGCCCGCCTGCCGCGTCGGTAGCGCTCACGCGCACGTCCCACGTACTGCCCGCATCGCCCGTCGTGGTGGCCAGAACGCCCGTGAGCACCCCGTCCCGACCGGCGGGAGCCAGCGCGACGTCGTGCCAGGCCCGCCCGGCCCGACGCACCTCGAGCCGCCAGGACGTGAAGGGAATCCGGGCAGCGCCCTGGACATGACCGAGAACGACGCGCACCGTGCTGGTCCCGGACGGGAGCTCTCCTCGGGCGTTCACCGGCAACGCCACGGCGAGCTGGGGCACCGGCAGCACGCGGCACCCGGTCGGGGTGGTCAACGGGCAGTCCACGCCCCTGGCGAGCGGGACCCCGAGGCCGGCGGCCGATCGGAACCGCAGGTCGGTGTGGATCCGGGTCGACCGGGACATCACCTGCATCGACCGGTCCACGTCGAGCAGGTACCGGAACCAGGTGGCCCGGGTGGGAACGGACACCGCGATCACGGTCGAGTCCTGCTGATCGGCGAGCGTGTGCCCGTCCGCCTGCAGCCGCGCGTGCACGGGCGAGCCGGTCTCGATCTCGGGCAGATCGTAGTAGTGAGCGTCGGGCCCCTCCGCGGCGGCGTTCAGGCCGAGGACCAGTTCCTGGTCGCCACGGCAGGCCAGGCAGACCGCCGGGAGCCAGGACGGTGTGTCCCGCGGAACCTGCACCGGCCAGGAGAGCACGACGGGCAGGCCCCAGCTCACCGACCGCACCGAACCGGGCCGCAGCACCCGGGCCGGCTCCTCCAGGTCGACGAACCCGACCTCGCCGGGGAGTTCCTCCTCGACGTCGTCCTGCCAGGCCAGTCGGCGCCCGGTGTTCACGGAGGCGAGCCAGCGACCCGGCAGCCGGTGCAGCACCCCGAAGGAGTCCGGCTGGTCCGGCCCTGGCTCCACCGGCCAGCGGATCAGCTCGCCCGAGGTGGCCCCCTGCTCCGGCACGACCCGCACCGCCGTGGTGGCCAGGTCCGTCGCGTGGACGACGTGATTCTGGCGGGCCGGGATCCCCGCCGCCGGGAACGTCAGGGTGTACTCGTACGCCGGTCCGTGGGTCCGGGTGCCGCGCGCGAGCCAGTACCCGTTGCTGGCGAGCGTGCCCACCCGGGCGTCCGGCAGGGACGGCGTCAACACCTGCGGCAGCCGGCCGGTCGAGTCGGGTTCAACGCCTTCCTCGACCCCCAGCGGCGCCACCCCGTCGGCGTCCGCGAGCGTCAGACTCGACGCGGCCAGGAGCGGGACCGAGGGACGGGGGGTGCGCACGGTGAGTGCGTTCCTCGCCATGCGGGCGTCCAGCACCACGACCTGCGGCTGGGAGGTGACCCGCACGTCGGTGCGGAGGGCCAGGCCCGTGCGGCGGAGGTTGCCGGCGCGGTCGACGTCCTCCACCCAGACGGTGAAGCCGTACACCCCCACCGGGACGCTGAGCCGCACCTCCCCGTCCTGGGTGAGGATGAAGCCCGTCGAGCGGGCCGCTTCGTCCATGTTCAGGTAGGTGACCAGCTGTTCACCGGCCGGCTTGCCCGAGAAGTCCAGTACCCGGAGCACCAGGGTGCGCATGGGGAACATCGGGGTGACCGTGTGCGTCCCGGGCAGGTCGGCGGTCACCCGTGCCCCGCCGAAGAGGCCCCCGACCGTCCGGAAACCGGTCGCGGCATCAGCCCGGTACCGGGCGGCGAGCGCCGCGCCGAAGACCCGGGCCGTGCGCGCGGTGAGGTAGCCGTCCGCGGCTCCGGCCCGCGCGGAGGTCACGTGCAGTCCGGGCACGTTGGGCACACGGCTGCTGGTGTAGGTCAGCCGCAGCGGGATGCGTCCGGTGGACGCGGTGGACGCCAGCGCGGTCACATCGAAGATCCGAAGATCGAGGCCACGGCCGAGGTACGGCTTGGCGGTGCGGGGGAACAGGTAGACGTGCTCGCCCACGGTCACCCGCTCCAGGCCACCGTCCCAGGTGACGTTCTCGTCCGCGACCAGCCCCAGGCGCAGCCGTCCGCTCACGTCCCGCGCCAGGCGTACCCGCTGCCCTGTCGGCAGGACGACGCTCTGGCCACCAGCAACCGGACCCGCCGCGGTGGTGCCCGTCCCCACCCCGTTATGTTCGTGGTGATCCCGCAAGGGGATCACTGGCTCTCGGGCCCGGCA
>CAZOWW010000083.1:19845-27339 GCA_964583765.1 uncultured Kineosporiaceae bacterium | reverse complement strand
GCGGCTGGACGACGTGCTCACCGCCGAGACGCTGACCTCGACGTTCGACGTGCCCCTGGACGTCCAGAGATCCGGCGATCGATGGGTGGCCCGCCTGCGCACGACGTAGTCTCTTCGCATACGTGCCCGTTCCGGTCACACCCCGACAGATGTGATCGTCCCGGGCCGTCCGGTGGGACTCCTGGGGGCGCAATGGCGCTGGTCTGGCTGGCCGTCGCGCTGGTGGCGGGGCTGGTGGAGGTCGTCTCGCTCGACCTCGTGTTCATCATGATCGCGGGTGGTGCGCTCGTCGCCGCCGGGACCGCCGGGCTGGGTGCCTCGCCCGTGACCCAGGTGGTGGTGTTCGCGATCGCCTCGGCCGCGCTGCTGGTGGCGGCCCGGCCCGCGGCCCGGCGGTGGCTGGCCCGGGGGGCGCCCCTGGTGGCGACCAATACGCCTGCCCTGCCCGGACGCCGCGCGCAGGTGCTCACCGGCGTCGATCGGGACGGTGGCACCGTGAAACTCGCGGGGGAGACCTGGTCGGCCCGCCTGGACACTCCGGGGGCGCAGCTCGAGCCTGGGGCCGAGGTGGTCGTGGTGCGCATCGAGGGGGCCACCGCGGTGGTCCGGCCCGTCGCGGGTCCGCCGTCCGGGTACCAGCCGCCCGCCGCCGGCTGACTTCCCCCTCACCACCGGTCGACCTCGCGCCGCGCAGGCGGCGGGTCCTGCCGGTTCGCCCGAGGCGGTGGCCGGCGTCGTCCCTCTCCCGAAAGGTGATCATCATGCACAACGGTGCGAACGTGGTCTCCCTGATCGTCGTCGCGCTGCCCGTCCTGTTCGTGCTCACCGCGATCGTCCGCGCGGTGCGGATCGTGCCGCAGGCGGCCGCGGTGATCGTGGAACGGCTCGGGCGGTACTCGCGCACTCTGGACGCCGGCTTCCACGTCCTGGTGCCGTTCGTGGACCGGGTGCGCGCGACCGTGGACCTGCGGGAGCAGGTCGTCTCGTTCCCGCCGCAACCCGTGATCACCTCGGACAACCTCGTCGTGAACATCGACACGGTGATCTACTTCCAGCCCACCGATCCGAAGGCCGCCGTCTACGAGATCTTCAACTACATCCAGGGCATCGAACAGCTCACCGTGACGACCCTGCGGAACGTGATCGGGTCACTGGACCTTGAGGAGACGCTGACCAGCCGGGACCAGATCAACGGGCAGTTGCGGGGGGTGCTCGACGAGGCGACGGGCCGCTGGGGCATCCGGGTCAACCGGGTCGAGCTCAAGGCGATCGATCCGCCCGCGAGCCTGCAGGACGCGATGGCCAAGCAGATGCGGGCCGAGCGGGACCGCCGAGCGGCCATCCTGAACGCGGAGGGGGTCAAGCAGTCCCAGATCCTGACCGCCGAGGGCGACAAGCAGGCGGCCATTCTGCGCGCCGAGGGCCAGGCCCAGGCGGCGGTCCTGAAGGCACAGGGTGAGGCCCGCGCCATCCAGCAGGTCTTCGACGCGATCCACCGCGGCAACCCCGATTCCAAGCTCCTCGCCTACCAGTACCTGCAGACGCTGCCGCAGATCGCCCAGGGCGCCTCGAACAAGCTCTGGATCGTGCCGTCCGAACTCACCCAGGCGCTGAAGGGGATCGGGCAGGCCCTCGGCGGGACCGACACGGACGACGCGAGCACCTGGGCGCCGGGCGGGGCGGACGACCTGGCGGGACCGGCCCTGCGGGACCCCGAGCAGGCACTGTCCGCGGCCGAGGCGGAGGCGGCCGAGGTCGTCGCCGACGCAGAGGGCACTGTGCGGCGCACCGGCGCGTCCTGATCCGCCCGGCGCCCGGTTCGACAGCCGATCAGCTGCCGTACCGGGTGCGGATCGCCTGCTGGGCGGCGAGCACGAGCTGCACGTACCACTCGGTGTGGTTGTAGGCGAACAGTGCCGAGTGGATCCCGGCCTCGGTGCCCTCGTCGGCGCCGGAGGCGCACAGGTACCGGGCCGCGGAGAAGACCGCGTCCTCGGTGTCCCAGATGTCGATCACGCCGTCGCCGTCGCCGTCGACCCCCCACCGGGCGAAGGTCGTCGGCAGGAACTGCATGGGGCCCTCCGCCCCGGCGCTTGAAGGACCCTCGTTCCGACCGTGACCGCTCTCCACCTGTCCCACCGCGGCGAGCAGGGTCCAGGACATGCCGGGGCACGACTCCGCGCCCCGCTGGTACGCCAGGTGGTAGTCGGGTGGGATGTCCAGGGCGTTCACCGGCCCGGTGACCACCTGCTGGCGGGCCCTGGCCGCGGCCTGGGCCGCGGCCAGGGCCCGGGCGGCGGCGGCCGCCTCGGCCAGCTGCCGGGAGCGCTCGGCCGTCGCGGTCAGGGTCCGGGCGTGGCGGGTGTACGCGTCCAGGCTGCTTCGCGCCTGGTCCAGGAGGGACTGCGCCGTTCCGGCGGCGGCCTCGGCGTCGTGGACGGCGACGAGCCGGGTGTCCGCAGCCGAACCCAGAGCCTGGGCGCGCGATTCCGTGGTGGCCACCTGCACCGCAAGGTCGTCCACCTGGTGCCGGCCGCGGGCCACGATGTCCCGCAGGACCGCCTGTTCGGTGGCCATCTGCCAGGTCACGTCCGCCGGGCTCTCGGCGCCCAGGGCGGTCGTGAGCAGTGCGAGATCGCCTCCGCCGGCGGCGTAGACGGCTCGGACGTCCGCCTGGTGCAGGGCGCGGGCCCGGCTCAGGGCGGCCCGTCCGTCGGCGGCCCGTTCGTCGGCCGTGTTCGTGTCCACCGAGGCCTGGGCGAGTCCGGCGAGCGCCTGCCTGACCACCTGCTGCTGGTCCTGGGCGCGGGTGGTGAGTTCCTGCACCCGGGCGAGGGCCGCGTCGGCCGCGGCCTGGGCGGTGGTGGCGGCCGCGGCGTCCTGGGCGGCCTGGCGGTCCTCGGGCCCCGTGGTGGTCCCGGAGGTGCCCGTGGTGGCTCCGGAGGCGCCCGTGGTGGCACCCGAGATGGTGGTCAGGGACGTGCGGGGGGTCGTCGTGGCGAGGCCGCGCACCGCGGGTGCGGGAGCGGTCGTGACCGGAGCGCCGGTGACCTCGGGGGCGAACGGGGAGCGGACCGCGGCGGCCGGTGCGACCACGGCACCCAGGACGAGCGGAACGAGGGCGGCGAGCACGGCGAGCAGGAAGGCCGGTCCGGGCAGGCTCCCCGGTCTCGACGGATCCGGAGGCCTGCGCCGGATCGTCAGGGAGAGGGCCGCCCGGGCGGCCGGTCGTGACCAGCGCACCTTCGGGTATCGGTACCCGGGCCCGCGGACTTGACCGGACGGGGAAGGCATGACCGGCAGCGGCTAGCCTGCCCTCGATGGAGGGTTGGGCGGTCGCAGCGGTCCTCGGCGCGGGAGGCGCGGCCGGGGCCATCAATGCCGTCGTCGGGTCCGGCACCCTGATCACCTTCCCGACCTTGCTCGCGCTGGGTTACCCGGCGGTGACCGCGAACATCTCGAACAACATCGGTCTGGTCTGGGGTGGCCTCTCCAGCACCTGGGCGTACCGGCGCGAACTCCGGTCGCAGCGGCGTCGCGCGGCCTGGCTCCTCCCCGCCTCCGGAGCGGGCGCCCTGACCGGGGCGCTGCTGCTGTTGCGTCTGCCGCCCGGCGTGTTCCGGGCGGTGGTGCCGGTTCTGATCGCACTCAGCCTGGTCCTGGTGGTCGCGCAGCCGAGGATCGCGCGGCGAACCGCACGTCGTGCCGCACAGGAGGCTCCGGCGTCCGGCACCACCGCCCGGCCCCGGCCGTTGCTCGCGCTGGGTGTGCTCGCCACCGGTGTCTACGGGGGGTACTTCGGTGCGGCGCAGGGCCTCATGCTGCTCGGGCTCCTCGGCACCTTCCTGTCCCAGCCGCTGCAGAGCACGAACGCGCTGAAGAACCTCCTGGCGACCATGGCCAACGCGGTGGCCACGACCGTCTTTCTCATGGTCGCCCCCGCCCACGTCGACTGGGCGGTGACCGGCCTGATCGCGTTGGGCGCGACGGTGGGCGGGCACCTCGGCGCCCGGATCGCCCGGCATCTGCCTCCGCGGGCGCTACGCCTGGTCATCCTGACCGTCGGGCTCCTCGCCCTGGCCCGGCTGCTCCTGTCCTGATGGGTGCGTCTGGGCCCTGATGGGCGTGGCTGGGTCCTGATGGGTGTGATCCGGGCCGGTGCGGGAAGGCTCGGTGCTCGGCCCGACGCTCCCCGGCACGGGTGGGCACGAGAGGCTGGACCCGTGGAACGGATCGAGTCGGTCGAGGACCCGCGTGTGCTCGACTACGTGGGTCTGACGGACGTCGTGCTCCGGCGGCGGATCGAACCTGCGGGCGGGCTGTACCTCGCGGAGAGCGAGAAGGTCATCACCCGCGCCCTGGACGCCGGACACCGTCCCCGGTCGCTCCTCCTGTCCGACCGGTGGTGCGAGCCGCTGGGGGCCCTCGTCGACCGGGTGGCCTCCCTCGGCGGGCAGGTGTTCGTCGGCGAGGAGCCGGTACTCGAGGGCATCACCGGCTTCCACGTGCACCGCGGCGCGATCGCGTCCATGCACCGACCCGCTCTCCCCGAGGTCTCCACGGTGGTCGCGGCCGCCCACCGGGTCGTGATCTGCGAGGACATCGTCGACCACACCAACCTCGGGGCGATCTTCCGGTCCGTGGCCGCCCTCGGCGCCGACGCCGTGCTGGTCACCCCGCAGAGCGCGGATCCCCTGTACCGGCGCGCGGTGCGCGTGTCCATGGGGACGGTCTTCCAGGTGCCGTGGACCCGCATCACCCCCTGGCCGCAGGGACTGGACGTGCTGCACTCCCACGGGTTCACCGTCGCCGCACTCGCGCTGACGCCCACGGCCGTGCCCCTGGACCGGTTCGCCCGCACGGCCCCCGACCGGCTGGCCCTGGTCCTGGGCACCGAGGGGGACGGGCTGTCCGCGGCCGCGCTCGCCGCGGCGGACGTGACGGTCCGGATCCCGATGACCGGGGGAGTGGACTCGCTCAACGTCGCGGCTGCGGCGGCCGTGGCGGCCTGGGCACTACGTCCCCACGAGATGGATGCCGAGACGCAATCGTCATCGTGAGATTGCACACCCCGGTCCGGTGGTGTATAGCCCCCCAACTGTTCATCCGGCCGTCACACGACACGCTCCGACCACGCTGCATGACCGCCCGGTGCCGTGGGGCGATCGTGGGCGGGGTGGGTCCGACTGCTGTCGCCGGGCCGGGTGTCCCGTGGTGCGGGTCCCCGGTGCGGGTCCGCGGGGCTGACGGGGACCGGCGACGGGCGCCGAAAGGATCGCTGCGAGGCGCGGGCGATGCCGTCTCCGGAGGGAAACAGGCAGGTCAGCGAGGCGATCGTGGATGTGGCCGTCCGTGCGGTCCGCCGGCGCCATCTGCGGGGAGTGATGTCGAGGATGCAGGGAGGTACGTGCCGGGGTGCTGGCGACCGGACTCACGCGACCCCCGAGGCCGGGCGGGGCCGGTCCGCGGAAACCGCTGCGCACCGGCCGGACGCCGCGAGTCGGGGCCCGCGGAGAGCGCTCGTGGCGGCCGGTCCCGCGCAAGCGCGGGTTCAGCGCCGTATTAGTGTGACGGATAGTCAAGGCCCGCGATGAGCAAGAACCGTACAGGTCCAGAGAGGTGTGACCTTGAGCCGCAAGATCGACGTGACGGAGCTAGCCCTGAGGGACGCGCACCAAAGCCTCATGGCCACGCGCATGGCTCTGGAGGACATGGTTCCCATCTGCGAGGAGATCGACGCCGCCGGGTTCTGGAGCGTCGAGTGCTGGGGCGGCGCGACCTTCGACTCCTGCATCCGCTTCCTCAACGAGGACCCGTGGGAGCGGCTGCGCACCTTCCGCCGCCTGCTGCCCAACTCCCGCCTGCAGATGTTGCTGCGCGGGCAGAACCTGCTCGGGTACCGCCACTACGAGGACACGGTCGTGGACCGGTTCGTCGAGAAGGCGGCCGAGAACGGCATGGACGTCTTCCGGGTGTTCGACGCACTGAACGACGTCCGTAACGTCAAGCGCGCCATCGCGGCCGTGAAGAAGACGGGCAAGCACGCGCAGGGCACCATCTGCTACACGGTCAGCCCCCTGCACACGGTCGAGGGTTACGTGAGGCTTGCCCGGGACCTCGTCGACCTGGGCTGCGACTCGCTGTGCCTCAAGGACATGGCGGCCCTTCTCAAGCCCCAGCCCGCCTACGACATCGTCAAGGCGATCAAGGAAGAGCTCGGCCAGCAGATCCGCATCCACATCCACTGCCACGCCACCACCGGCGTCACGCTGGTCTCCCTGATGAAGGGCATCGAGGCGGGCGCGGACTGCGTGGACACCGCGATCAGCTCGATGAGCCTGGGCCCGGGCCACAACCCGACCGAGAGCCTGGTCGAGATGCTCGAGGGCACTGGCTTCTACACCGAACTCGACGACGCACAGTTGCTGAAGATCAAGGACTACTTCGCGACCGTGCGTCCGCGGTACTCCGAGTTCCTCTCGGGCATCACCGGGGTCGAGACGGAGATCTTCAAGAGCCAGATCCCCGGCGGCATGATCTCCAACATGGAGAGCCAGCTCAAGCAGCAGGGGGCCGGGGACAAGCTCAAGGAGGTCCTCGAGGAGGTCCCGCGGGTCCGCCAGGACGCCGGGTTCCCGCCCCTGGTGACGCCGTCCAGCCAGATCGTGGGCACGCAGGCCGTGTTCAACGTGCTGATGGGCCGGTACAAGGTGCTCACCGCCGAGTTCGCCGACCTCATGCTCGGCTACTACGGCGAGACCCTGGGCAGCCGTGACCCCGAGGTGATCGCGATCGCCGAGGCGCAGACCAAGAAGACGCCGATCACCCAGCGGCCAGCCGACCTGTTGACCCCCGAGTGGGAGAAGTTGCGCGCCGAGACCGAGGCGCTGGAGGGCAATGACGGCACGGACGAGGACGTCCTGACCTACGCGATGTACCCGAAGGTCGCCCCCGGGTTCTTCGCGAGCCGGTCGCAGGGCCCGAAGAACGTGAGCAAGGACCCGGGCACAGCCGCGGCCGGCGGCAGCGCCGAGGGCCCCGGCAGCAACGCCATCCGTTATCCGATCAAGTACCAGGTGACCGTGAACGGCACGCAGCACCACGTGGCCGTCGCGCCCGCGTGAGGACACCGTGACCAACCAGACGATGAAACAGCGGATCGAAGATCTCAACGAGCGTCGTGAGCACATCGAGGAAGGTGGCGGGGCCAAGAAGCTCGAGAAGCACCGGGCTCAGGGCAAGCTGACCGCGCGCGAGCGCATTGACGCCCTGGCCGACCCGGGCAGCTTCCAGGAGTCCGGCAAGTTCGCCACCCACCGGGCCACGCTCTTCGGCATGGAGGGCGCGGAGATGCCGGCGGACGGCGTCGTCACCGGTTCCGCGACGGTGCTCGGCCGGTTGGTGCACGTGGCCAGCCAGGACTTCACCGTGGCCGGCGGTTCGGCGGGCGAGGTGCACTCGTGTGCGATCGCCGGCGGGGGGCTCTACTGCTGG
>CAZOWW010000083.1:0-19835 GCA_964583765.1 uncultured Kineosporiaceae bacterium | reverse complement strand
AGGTGCACTCGAACAAGGTCTCGGCGATGATGCAGGCGTCGCTGAAGACGGGCACCCCGTTCGTCTTCATCAACGACTCCGGCGGCGCCCGGGTGCAGGAGGGGATCGACTCCCTCTCCGGCTACGGCAAGGTCTTCTTCAGCAATGTGCAGCTCAGCGGTCTCGTCCCGCAGATCTCGATCATCTCGGGTCCCTGTGCCGGCGGGGCGGCCTACTCGCCCGCGTTGACCGACTTCATCATCCAGACGCGCGCGTCGCGGATGTTCATCACCGGACCCGCGGTCATCCAGCAGGTCACCGGTGAGGTCGTCACCGCGGAGGCGCTGGGCGGCCCGGACGCGCACATGACGCACTCGGGCGTGACGCACTTCGTCGCCGAGGACGACGAGGAGGCGATCCTCCTTGCGAAGAAGCTGCTGACCTTCCTGCCGTCGAACAACAGCGAGGACCCGCCGGAGCTGGCGACCGAGGGCAACGTCGAGGACAACCCGGCCCTCAACGACATCGTGCCGGTGGAGGGTAAGAAGCCCTACGACGTGCGCGAGGTCATCGCCAACATCGTCGACGAGGGGGACTTCCTCGAGGTCCACGCCGGCTACGCGGCGAACATCGTGGTCGGCTTCGCTCGGGTGATCGGCCGAACGGTCGGCATCGTCGCGAACCAGCCGATCGTGATGTCCGGCGTCCTGGACATCAACGCCTCCGACAAGGCGGCGCGGTTCGTCCGGTTCTGCAACGCCTTCAACATCCCGCTCGTGACCCTGGTGGACGTGCCCGGCTTCCTGCCCGGCGTGCAGCAGGAGTACGACGGGATCATCCGTCACGGCGCCAAGATGCTGTTCGCCTACTCGGCGGCCACGGTGCCCAAGGTGACCATCGTGCTGCGCAAGGCCTACGGCGGTGGCTACCTGGCCATGTGCGCCAAGGACCTGGGCGCGGACCGGGTGTTGGCCTGGCCGACCGCGGAGATCGCGGTCATGGGGGCCGAGGGCGCGGCGGAGATCGTGTTCCGCAAGGAGATCGCGGCGGCCGAGGACCAGGCGGGCAAGCGGGCCGAGCTGATCCAGACCTACCGGGACGCCTTCTCGACCCCGTACGTCGCGGCCGGCCGTGGGCTGGTCGACGACATCATCGAGCCCGCCGCCACACGGCGCGTGCTCGCTGCCGCCCTGGAGGCGCTGCACACCAAGCGTGAGCTGCGTCCGCCGAAGAAGCACGGCCTGATCCCGCTGTGATGATGGGTGGCGAGACGATGATGACGGACGTGGAGAGCCCCTCGATCGCCGATCTGTACGGGCTGGTCAAGGACCTCACCCACCGGGTCGAGGAACTGGAGGCCGAACTGGCCTCCCGACCGGCGGCCACAGCTGCGGGCGGGGCCGAGCAGAAGCCGGCAGTGGTCTCCGAGGAGGTCGTCCTGGCGATCTCGGCGGCGGTCGCGGCCTTCCTCGGCAAGCGGGCGACGATCAAGCAGATCCACTTCACCGGGACGACCGCCTGGGCGCAGCAAGGGCGTGGAGCCGTGCAGTCGTCCCACAGCCCCGCCCACGATTCGTGGTAGGCATTCCACCACGTCGTGCCCCCATGAATCCGCACGAGCAGGGAAGACGATGAAACTCAAGGTGACAGTCAACGGAACCGCCTACGACGTCGTCGTCGATGTGGAGGAGGAGCCCGCTCCGACTCTGCGGGCGTTCACGTTCAGCCAGGCCAAGGCCGCCCACGCCTCGCACGCCGCGCCGACCCACATGCGGGCTCCGGCGAGTGAGGACAAGGTGCTGCGGGCGCCGATCTCCGGCACCGTGACCAAGGTGCTGGTCGAGGCCGGCCAGACGGTCGAGCTCGGGGAGACGCTGCTCGTGCTCGAGGCCATGAAGATGGAGACCGAGATCACCGCACCGGTGGCCGGTACCGTCGCGGAGATCACCGTGCAGCCCGGCGAGGCCGTCAGTGGTGGTCACGTGCTGGTGCAGTGGGCCTGATCTGCGGCGACTGACCGCACCGGGGGCGGGGTGGGCCGATGGGCCCACCCCGCCCCTGTGTCGTCCGTGGCGGCGGGCGCATCGCCGAGGTTCCGGGTCCGGTGCGGCGTGTTACTCGAGGATCTGTTCGAGCCGACGGCGGGGGGTTACCGGTGCCGCGACCAGGGCGCGGCCGATCCTGATCAGGATGTGCGGTCTGCCCCAGATGCCGAGGACCTCGGCCACCTGGGGGCGCAGCCGGGCATCTTGCAGGGCCTGGTCGGCGAAGGTCGCCACGAGGCCCTTGCCGGTGGCCACGAGGAGCAGGCGTTGCAGGGCCAGGCCGGTGATCAGCCAGTCGTGGCGGGTGTCGTGCCGGGTGGAGATGACCAGCACGGTGCTCCGGGCGAACTCGTCCTCGATCTCCTCGGCGTCCCGCGCCCCCCGATGACCCCCGTGCACGAGGGAGTCGACGGGGTAGGGTGAGGAGCCGAGCGCGTGCACCGGGATTCCGTCGACGGGCGTCGTCGCGGCGTCCTCCCGGCGGACCCAGCGCTCGACCTCGCTGCGCAGTTCCGGGTCGTCCCGCTGGTCGTCGACCGCCTGGCGGAGCAGGTGGGCGAGCCGGCGACGCGAGGCCGGGTCTGCCACGCTGAGCCGTGCGCCCTCGGTGGTCACGGCTTGGCGCAGGTCGAGCAGGTCCTCCTCCGCGACGGCGTGCGAGCGGTAGACCCGGCGGTGGGTGTGCCGGTACGGCACGGCCCGGGCGAGGAGCTGGTCCAGGCGTTCCGGCTCGTGGTGGCCGATCGTTCGCACGAGGCCGAGCAGGGTCGGGTCGGCGGGGTCCGGGAGTAGCTCCAGGGCGGTCAGGTGCCCCGCGGCCCGGAGGGTGATGAGCGCGTTGAAGAGCGCGGTCCCGCAGGAGATGGTGCGGTCGCGTCCCTGGGGGTCGATCACGGGGAGACTGCGGTCCAGATCCTCCAGGATCGCGATCCCGTCCTCGATCCGTCGGAACCGCCAGGGTTGGCTGTTGTGGATCGAGGGCGCCAACCGGGCGGCCTCCGCCGCGGCGCGGAAGTGCTCGGGGGACAGGGACGTGTCGGCTCGCGGAACCCGCACGCCTCGCCGGCCCGGAGCGACAGGCACAGCGCCGGTGTCTGGCCCCATGTCATGCCTCCTGACGTCCAGTCGTCGCACGGTAAGCACCGGGACGCAGGCCGGATGGGGGTCCAAGGTCCTCACCGGGGCGGACGGTCGTCCGGGTCAGCCCTCCGGCGGGTCGACCACCTCGCGCAGCAGTTGTTCGGCGTCGGCGAGGCCCACGAACCGGCCTTCCTCGTCGACCACGCTGAGCAGGCCGTGGGGCCGCCGGGCGGATCCGGCGAGGAGCATCCGACGGGCCGCCGAGGGCAGGTCCTGGGAGGCGCGCAGGCGCAGGATCTGGCTGGCCGCGACCGTCACCGGAGGATTGCCGTCCGGGCGGGGGCGGACGAGGCGTCGAAGCCGTCCGTCGTCGTCGCAGTCCGCGAGCCATCCGTGCGAGCCGGAGACCGTCTCCAGGTCGGAGAGTCGTGCCACCGGCACGGCCAGCCGACCGACCCTCGTGAGGGTGACGGTCTCCTCCCAGGACGCCTTGAGCCAGGCGGTGACCTCTGCCGAAGGGGGCAGGAAACCGGGACGGGCGCGGCCGAACAACCACCCCTGGGCCATGCGGACACCGATGAACTGCAGGAGCCGGGCGTCCTCGAGGGCCTCGACCCCGACCGCCTGCACGGCCGCCCCGAAGTCGGCGGCGATCGAGACGATGAGCTTGACCACGCGTTCGCGCAGGTTGTCGGTGTGCACGCCCTTGACGATGTCGCGGTGCACCTTGATCAGATCCGGCTTGACCGCGCGGATGCGTTCGAGCTCGGTGATGTCGCAGCTCGCGAGATTGGCGGCGACCATGAGTCCCCGGTCGCGTAACTGCTGGAGGGTGCGGGTGTGCGGGTTGTCCGTGAGCACCGGCGTGATGTCGGTGAGGTCCACGACCAGCCCGCGGAGATCGTGCTGTTCCTGGAGCACTCCTGCCACCACCGGGTTGCTGAGGGTGGCGGGGGCGACGTTCACCGAGAGGAAGCGGTGGGCGGCGAGGTCCGCGCGGCCACGCAGGGAGGTGACGAGGGCCGCCGCCTCGAGCTGGGCAGCCAGACCCGTGCGCATCGCAGCCTGGAACCAGGGTTCGGGGGAGCTCGCCGGCCACTCGGCGACCCGGGTCAAGGCCTCGTAGCCGACGCACTCGCCGGTGCACAGCTCGACGATCGGCTGGTAGACGCTGCGCAGGTTCTCGGGCCGGCGCAGGAGTTTGGCGATCTGGTGTTCCCACTCCGGACCCGACTCGGGCATCCCGGTCAGGGCACCGCCGCCCTGCCACTCCTCGTCCGCCTCCTCCACCTCGTCGAGGTCCTCGTTGACGTCCTCGTCGACCTCGGCGTAGCCGTCCTCCTCAGGAGCAGGGGGCGCGTGATGGGCGAGGGCTCGGCCGTCGGCGGGCATCGGGAGGGAGGGCACGGGCGACGCGGGCACGGGTACGGCCGTCGGTGGGATCGAGGGCGCGGGGATGGTCAGCGGCCCGGACACCGGACCCGCCTGGTGGATCGGCCAGCCGGTCGAGGTCGCATCCGGGCGCTGCCCGGCGCCGGGGGAACTGCCGGACGGGGGCGGCACCGGAGCGACGCCGTCCGCGGGGGCGTACGTCGCCTCGTCCTCGGGCGCCGTGCCGTCCCCGGATGCGTGCCCGGCCGCTGCTTCGAGGAGTTCCGCTTGGCCGGATCCGCGCGTGGGGCTCGCCGAGCGCGCGATCGTCTCCAGTACCGGGCGGTTCTCGGGGCTCGTCCGAGGCCTGATCACGGCCGCGGCCCATTCGTCCCGGAGTTTGCTGGCCGGGTGCGCGGGAGCCGCGTCGCTCCCGTCGGTCTCGTCCCGCTGCACGATGACTATCTCGGCCGATCGGAGCCCGGGGTGAACGGCTAGCCGGCGGAATCGTCCGGACAGGTGGTCCCGGCCGCGGACTCGGCCGACCTTGCGGCGACCGCGGAGGGGCAGGAGGGCGGGTTCTCGCGGAGTCCGGACAGGAGCGTCTCGCAGATGTCGCGCAGGTGGACGACCTGCTCGGAGGTGAGCCGGTCGAAGACGCAGCGTCGAACCGTCGCCACATGGGACGGCGCGGCGGCCGCGAGGGCGGCGAACCCCGCCTCGGTGAGCGTGGCGAAGGCCCCCCGACGGTCCGACGGACAGGCACGACGGGAGATCCAGCCCAGGTTCTCCAGCCGGGTGACGGCATGGGAGACGCGGCTGCGCGAGGACTCGGACGCCTCAGCCAGTTCGCTCATGCGCAGGGTGCGGTCCGGCGCCTCGGACAACCGCACGAGCACCTCGTAGTAGGTGTGCGGCATGCCGGAATCCACCTGGAGTTCGCGTTCGAGGCGGGCAGCCAGCAGACGGGTCATCGCGAGGTAGGCACGCCAGGCACGTTGCTCTCCCGCGTCGAGCCACTCGCTGGTCATGGCTCCAGGATAGCGAATTGGTTGAGCATTTGATTAGTCCTGTCGGTGGTGGGTGTCGGGTGGTGGGTGCTGCTGCGCGCCGGTCTCCGGACGGGTGGAGGCGGGCCCAGCAGCCCGGCGTGGGCCCGCGGTCGGCCCGGCACGGGTTCGATGGCAGCAGACCCGGCAGGGACTCGATGGGAGCAGGCCCTGGTTGGGGGCTGCTGAACCGGTTCCTCTCCGCTCTGTCCACGGGCGCGTGGCTGCCTTACCATCGTCCGGTTCCGGCCCGATCGGGACCGCCGGGTCCGTCAGGGTCGGTCCCTCCCGTGCGGCTCCGTCGTGCCCGCGACCTGCGCTTCGGGGCCGAACACCCGGATCGTCCTCCTCCCCGCCAGCAGATTGCCCTCTTCCCCACGATCAGAAGGTGAGTGAGTCCATGCGGATCGGACTCCCCCCGAGCCGGCATCCTCAGGCCGTGCCCGCGCTGTCCCGAACCCCCGTGCGCCTGGCTGCGCTGTCGACCGTGGTGGGGGTGCTCGCGGCCGCGGCCTGGCTGGGTGCGGGTACCGCCGCGGTCTCGGCGGCGTCGACCCCACACTGGGTGGCCACCTGGGAGGGCGCGCCCGTGGACGGCGCGACTCCTGGGAACGGCTGCCCGTCGACCGGCCTGAACAACCAGACGGTGCGGAACGCGCTGTTCGTGGCGGTCGGTGGTGGTTCCGTGCGCGTGCGGTTCACCAACGTATTCGGCACCCAGGCGCTGCAGATCGGACATGCCTCCGTGGCGGTGCAGTCCTCCGGGGCGCAACCGACCACCGGCTCGCTCGTGCCCCTGACCTTCGCCGGTAGTACCTCGGTGACCGTGCCCGTGGGGGCCGAGGTGTTCAGCGACGCGGCGACCCTGCCGGTGACCGCGCTGTCCACGCTGCTCGTGAGTGCCTATGTGCCGGGAGCGACCGGCCCGGTGACGAGCCACCCGTTCACGACGAACACCAACTTCCTGGCCTCCGGTGACCAGTCCCAGGCCACGACCGCGAGCGCCTTCTCGACGATCCCGTGCTGGATGATGATCGACGGGGTGGACGTCGACGCGGCGTCGACGGTGTCCGGTTCCGTGGTCGCGCTGGGTGACTCCATCACGGACACGGCCAACACGACGGGCGACGCCAACCACCGGTGGACCGACGACCTGGCCCGGCGCCTGGCCGCGGTGAGCCCCACCGTCTCCGTGGTGAACGCCGGCCTTGGCGGCAACCGGGTGCTCGCGGACCGCCCGGGGTCGCCGTTCTACGGCGTGGCGGCCCTGACCCGGATGAACCGCGACGTCTTCGCCCAGTCGGGCCTGCAGTCGGTGATCCTGTTCGAGGGCATCAACGACATCGGCTACAGCGCCGCCTCGGCGGACATCATCAGCGGGTACCAGCAGGTGGTCGCAGCGGCCCACACCGCGGGCAGGAAGATCTTCGGAGCGACCCTCACTCCCTTCAAGAACTCGGGGATCTGGTCCGCCGACCGCCAGGCCACCTGGGACGCGGTGAACTCCTGGATCCGCACGAGCGGCGCGTTCGACGGGGTCCTCGACTTCGCCGCCGCGACCGCGAGCAGCAGCGATTCCCAGGTGCTGAACTCCGCGTACGACAGCGGGGACCACCTGCACCCCAACGATGCGGGCACCCAGGCGATGGCTGACTCGGTGAATCTGACACTGCTCACCACGAGCACGACCATCACGACGACTACCACCACCCGTCCGGTCACCACGACGACCACGACGACGACCAAGCCGGTCACCACGACGACGACCACGACCAAGCCGGTCACGACCACGACGACGACCCGTCCGGTCACGACCACGACGACGACCCGTCCGGTCACGACCACGACGACGACCACCACGACCAAGCCGGTCACGACGACCACGACCAGCGGTGGCACGGGCAAGACCTGCACGGCGACCTATGCGGTGACGGGTCAGTGGACCGGTGGGTTCCAGGGCGCGGTCACGGTGACCGCGGGGACCAGTGCGATCAGTGGCTGGAAGGTGGCCTGGACGTTCGCCAACGGTCAGACGATCAGCCAGGCCTGGAGTGCGAACCTGACCAGCAGTGGCTCGGCGGTCACGGCGACCAACCTGTCCTGGAACGGTGCCCTGGGCGCCGGGGCGAACACCAGCTTCGGGTTCCTGGGCAGCTGGAACGGCACCAACACCGTGCCCACGCTCACCTGCACCGCGAGCTGAGCCACGGCACCACCTGAGCACCACGGCACCACCTGCGCACCACCTGCACCACGCACCACCACGGCGGGCCGCCCCGGGATCTCCCGAGGCGGCCCGACCGCTGTCGGCAGCGATGACCCCAGGACCGTCCGGCGCCCACAGCCACCTCGCGGGGGCGCAGTCATCTCCCCGGGTAGGGTCACCTCCCCGCTATGCGCCCGGCAGGGCGGTACGGCGGGCCGACCGCGGAGATTTCACGCCGTCCCTCGAGCAGCGACCTCAGCCCGTCCCCTCCGGGTGTTGTCCGCTGCCGTTGCCGGAGCCGTCGGGGTGTCTGAGCACGATCGTCGTCAGCACGATGCCCGCCCGCACGCACCAGCGTCCGCGAAAGGTGTTGATCACACTCCCGCCCACGCGCACGCCGGGCACGGCCAGGTCCGCCCGGAAGGTGCCCTCCCATCCGGTACCCTTCGCGGCGACCATGACGTCCACCTCCGCGTCGTGGAAGTCGAGCCAGCGGCCGGTGAGCGGGAACCACGTCTTGTACACCGATTCCTTGGTGCTGAAGATCAGCCGGTCCCAGGCCAGCTGTGGCCAGGCGAGGGCCGCCGTGTCCCTACGGCTCCGCTCCACCGGGGTCAGGACGAGGTCGCTCACTCGATCCGGCAGCGCCGCATGGGGTTCCGCGTCGAGCCCGAGGGCCAGGAAGTCCGCGGCGTGCGCCACCACGGCCGCCCGGTACCCGTCGCAGTGGGTCATGCTGCCCACGACGCCAGCGGGCCAACCGGGGGCACCACGGTCGCCGGGCAGGAGCGGTCGATAGGGCACACCGATGTCGGCGAGGGCGCGTCGGGCACATCCGCGGACCGCGGCGAACTCCTGACGCCGCTTGGTGACCGCTCGGGCGATGACGGCCTCCTCCTGCGGAGTCAGCGGAGCCGGGGCTGGCGGGCCGAACTCCTCCGCCTGGGCGACGCCTTCCGGGAGCAGCAGGGCCAGGGCCGCGCCCGCGGCGGGAGCCGAGTCGCCGAGGGAGAGGTCCGGGCGGGTCGGTCCGGGGTGGCGGTCGTCGCGCCGGGTGGGTGGAACCGCGGGGATCACCGTGACTCCGGCTCTCGGCAGCAGGGAGTCGCGGTGAGTCGGAGGCGCCCAGGCCGGGACCGTCTGGGGCCGCACCGCGTCCGGATTCCGTCGATCCGGGGGACGTCGTGCACCGAAACCTCGTTCAGGGGGATGTCAGGCAGCGGGACCTCGTGCGGGGGAGCGTCGTTCAGGGCGTCGGCCCCCCGGTCGCCGCCGCACGCTCCGCCGGGGCCGCGACGAAGTCGGCCACCGCCGCGAGCACCCGGGGATCCCCGAGGATCCGCCCGTGACCCAGACCGCTGGTGATCACGAGTCCCACCCGGTCCAGGTAGACGTCGGTGAGTCGGCGGGCGTGGCTGACCGGCACCCGTTGGTCGTCCTCGTCGTGGACGATCAGGACCGGCACCGTGACCTCCTCGGCGTGCTCGCACGGGGAGAAGCGTGCCCACAGATCGGTGCCCGTGGTGAGGTGGTGCTGGAAATGGCGTTCGATCCGGCGCACGACCTCTGCCCGGATCGCCGGGCGTAGTCGAAAGTCGTTGCTGAACTCGTCGAGGAGGAAGGCGAAGTCGGAGGGCCCGGAGATGGCCACGAGCCGCGCGGTGGGGACGTGGGACTTGACCGCGTGGAAGCCGCACAGGGCGCCGAAGGAGTGACCGATGATCGCGCGGAAGGGGCCGTGCCGCTCGCTCAGGGCCCGGGCGACCGCGGTGTAGCGCAGCACCGTGCTGCCACGGCTGCGGGAGTCCCCGTGTCCGGGGGCGTCGAAGGCGAGCACGCTGATCCCGCGGGTGCGCAGTGCGGCCACGAGCGAGGCGAAGCGTGAGGCGCGCGAGGCCCAACCGTGCATCAGCAGGACTGCGTTCTCGCCGTCCCCCCAGCGGTAGGTGGCCACGCTCGAACCGGCGACGTGGACGGTGCCCCGCACGGCCTGGTCGATGACGGTGCGTTCACGTGGCCGGATCGCGCCCCGCCGCACGGGGTGGCAGAACAGGGAGAAGGCGATCCTCCCGGCCGCCCTCGGCGAGACGGCGGAGACGGCATTGAGACTCTTCCCGGTCAGTGCGACCGCCCTACCCATAGGAACCTCTCTCGGCTCGGATGACGTCCTGGCGGATCTCGCCGGGATTCGTGCTCAGGGAACGAAACATCCCTTCGTGGGGTGTGTGGAAGGAAACCTCCGCGCCGTCCCGGGCAGCTCCGGGTGGGTGTCCCCGCCGCCGGGTCGGGAGTGAACTTCGGGTGCGGGCAGGTCGATAACGCCCGCCCGCGGGCCGCATCACGGCGGCAGAGGGCGGGCGGCCCGGCCCGGCGATGGACGTCAGCGGCGCGTGATGCTCTCCCGGTGCGTGGTGGGGTTCACCTTGCCGGGACAACCAGGCGACGTCCGGGATGTCCCAGGTGGTCCGCATGTTACCCGCTAATCGGATCAATGGGCGCCTTGGACGGCAACGCGATGACGTGTATCAGCACACATCGTGTGATCAATCGGGAATTGTCCTGGTGCGGGCGGCATGGGACGGGCCGACCTGGACGTGGTGCACCGCACGGTCGGCGGACAGGTGTGCCGGCAGACCGGTCCGCCGGTGTGCCCACCGCATGCTCGCCCGGGTGATGGGCGCGCGAGCGGATGAGATGGAGGTCGCACCACGAGTTCGGGAGGAACCCGGGCCACGGTGCAACGAACTGAGGGGCGTGAGGCGTTAGACGGGTGTGGGAGCACGCCCGACCCGTCGCACGGGGCGAGGGCTACTGGGAGGCGATCCGAGCGAGGGGAACAGTGCGCGGATGTGAGGCAGTGCCCTGCAGGACCGGTCCCGCCGTGTGGCCTAGTGCGGCGGGGCCGAGGTCCTGCGGGACGGAGACGGAGGGCGATCCGCCGGTGCGGCGGTCCCCTGGCCGAGCCGTGACGGCCTCGGCGTCAGCGTCGGGTGCGGGCGGTGCGAGTGGCCGCCCCTGGCGGACCATGCTCGCGATGTCGGGTACGGGTGCGCCCGGAGGTGACGGGGTGCTCGGCGGGGCCGCGGCCCGGCCGTCCTGGTCCCGGCGTACGAGCGGCGGGTCACAGATCCCGGCGGGTGAAGAGCCGCAGACAGGTGGCCAGGACGAGGGCGACCCAGAGAACGGCCCAGAGCAGATAGCCGGCGTCTAGTCCCGAGGAACTCAGGAACGGGTCCGCCCCCGCCGCGCGGCCGGCGGCGGCGAGTGCCGTGGGCAGTTGCAGGGCATGCATCGCCCCGTGCCAGAGCCCGTCCGTGGGCAACAGGACCCGGGCGACAGTACCCACCCGTTCCACCCCGTCGTTGCCGATCGTGGTGCCGATCCCCCCGACCACACCGGCCACCCAGGTCGCCCCGAAGAGGCCGACGGCGAGCACCCCCGACGCCATCGGGGAGAGCGCCGTGGACAGCAGCAGCGCCAACGTGAGCAGAACCACCGCCTGGGCGGACAGGAACACGAGCGCGAGCACCGGCTGGGGCGGGGAGTACCCGACGGCCCGGTCGACCACGACGAACTCGGCGGTTCCGGTGGCCAGGACGTACCCGAGGGCGAAGGCGACCAGTCCCAGCCACTTCCCCAGGAGCACCGAGGACCGCCGGACCGGTCGGGCGCAGACGGCGAGCATCACCCCGGACTCCACCTCGCCCGACAGGGTCGGTCCCGCGAGGAAGGCGGTGCCGAGGGCCACGATGAGGCTGATGGCGAACATGACGAGATTGAGCAGCTGCGCGGCGACCAGCCGTGCCTCGCCGGTCGTCAGCGCGCCCTCCTGCGTGTGCAGTCCGGGGAGCCGGGCGAAGCCCCACCCGTTGAGTGCGAGCAGGACGACGGTCAGGACGACCAGGGCCCAGACGACGCGGCGACGCAGGGCCTCCAGCAGGGTCTGTCCGGCGATGGTCAGCACGATCATCGGGGGGACCTCCTGTCCGTTCGAACGGCCCGTTGCCCCGGTCCGCCCTCGGGACGCAAGACGTCCAGCAGGCGTTCCTCCAGAGTGATGCGGGTGGGTTCGACGGCGTGGATCCGAGCACCGGCCAGCACGAGGCCGTGGACCAGTTCAGGGACCGCCTCACGGTCGAGCCCGCGCACCACGGTCCAGCCGTCGCCCTGTTCCCGGGCGCCGTACCTCTCGAGGACGTCCCGGACCGCGGTGGTGGGCGTGGCGAGTCGCACCCGCACCTCGGACTCACCGAGCAGGTCGTCGAGGGTGCCCGCGGTGGCGACCCGGCCGCGGTCGAGGATGACGACCCGATCGCAGACACGCTCCACCTCGCCGATCAGGTGGGAGTTGAGCAGCACGGTGGTGCCGCGCTCCCGCAGCGCGAGGACCACCTCGCGGACGTCGGCCCGGCCGACCGGGTCCAGCGCGGAGGTGGGTTCGTCCAGGATCACGAGTTCCGGGCGGCCCAGCAGTGCCACCGCCAGGCCCAGCCGCTGCTGCATGCCCTTCGAGAAGCCGCCGACCCGCTCGGCGTCCCGCCCGCTCAGCCCCACCGCGGCGAGGGCCTCGTGCAGTTCCCGGTGCGCGGGAACCGGCAACCCGGCCAACCGGGTGTGCAGCCGCAGCACCTCGGGTGCGGTGAGCCAGGGCTGGAAGCGGAAGAGCTCGGGCAGGTAGCCGACCGCGGTGCGCGACGACGGCGCGGGCACCCGGCGCCCGAGCAGCATGAGTTCCCCGGCGTCCGCATGGACCAGTCCGAGCATGATCTTGATCAGGGTGGTCTTGCCGGCCCCGTTGGGGCCGAGCAACCCGACCACCTCACCGCGGCCCACCTGCAGCGAGACGGCGTCCAGGGCCTGGTGCTTGCGGAACCTCTTGGAGACACCCGAGCACCAGATCGCCGGAGAGACCCGGCCGCGCGCCGGATCACCGACGTCCGAGGGGTTCCCGGCCGGGACGACCCCGTCCGAGGTGGCCCCGGCCGGAACCGCCCCGGTGTCAGCGGTCGGCATCGACGATCTCCGTCCCGAGACGACGGGCCTCCGAGGACGAGATCAGCCCCAGCACGATCGTCAGGCGCTTCTCCTGGATCCAGACCACCGCGGCGCCTGCCCCGTCACGCAGCTTGACCAGGGTGGCCGGAACCCCGTCGAGCGTGGTGGCGGAGACCGCTGCGGCGGAGCTGGGTACGGGCAGGGGCAGGGTGCTCCCGTCGGCGGGCAGCCGCCGGAGCTGGTCCGCGAGGTCCGCGGGCAGGCCGGGTTGGGCCAGCAGGTAGGACCGCAGGGTGTCGAGCGGCACGTCCCCGCTGGTCAGGGTCGGGCTGGGCAGGCGGAGGATCATGAGCGGGACCACGTCATCCCGCGCGCCCCAGGTCTGGACGACCGCCGGCCCGAGGGAGACCGTGACCGTGCTGCCGTCGACCCCCCGCGGCGCGGGAGGGAGCGTCAGGCCTCGGGCCGCGGCGGCGCGGGCAGCCCGGTCCAGGGAGAACCGGAAGGAGGCGGTTCCGCGGGGGAGCACCGCGTAGCGGACCGGGCCGCTCACCCCGCGGGGCAGCCAGGACGGCGTGACCACGGGCAGGCCGGTCGCGGCCCGGGCGGCGACGGCGTCCGGCACGGTGCGCGGGTGCCAGCTGCTGGGGGCGGTGAGGGTGCCGTACTCCGCGAGATCTCCCAGATCGGACAGGTCCGAGGCCGAGAGGGAGACCGCACGTACCCGGTCGGGCTGGAAGAGGGGGAACCAGTTGGTGGCCGCGGCGGTGGATCCCAGGGCCGCGACGAGCGCGGTCCCCAGGACGAGAGCCGTGGGACGGCGGCCCCGGGATCGCCGGGGCACGGGCACCGCCCGGGACGGCGGCGCCGCCGGGTCGTGCGTGGCGAGCCGGGTCCACGCGGCCTGCACCTCGGTCGCCGTGGGCGGGACGTCGTCCTGTCGCCACAGTGTGGTCAGGACCGTTCGGTCCTGCCGGGCCCTGGTCACCCGGTCCCGGCACCGGTCGCAGTGCTCCGCATGGTCCTGGTCGGTGTCGCGGACCGCCGGCGGCTCGTCGACGATGCGCTGCACCGTCCCCGCGGACAGGTGTCTCATGACCGCTCCAACTCCTTTCGTGCGGCCGCCTCGGCACGCCGCAGGGTGGTGCCGATGCCGCCGGCCGCCATCCCGGTGGCGGCGGCGATCTCCTGGTAGCTCAGCCCGCTGTGTCGCAGCAGGACCACGAGCGCCTGGCGCCGGGGGAGGCGTCCCAGTACCTGGCGCACCCGCGCCCGCTCGGTGGCCCGCACCACGTGGTCGGCGATGTCCGGCAGGTGTTCGCCGGCAGCCGCGCGCCGTTCGCGGTCCCGACGGCGTCGTTCGGTGCGCAGGAGGTTGAGTGCGGTGTGCGAGGCGGCCACGGCCAGCCAGCCGGCTGCCTCACCCACGGGGACCGAGCTCCGGCCGAACGCGACGAACACGTCCTGGGCGACGTCCTCGGCGGCCCGTGCGTCTCCCAGGACGCGTCGGGCGATGCCGTGCACCCGGGGGTACTCGCGGCGGAAGATCTGCTCGAGATCCGGGCGCACCGCGCCGATCCCGCCGTTCTCCGGTCCCGTGGGTCCGGCCAGCCGTCGGGAGGCCTCGGTTCCCGATTCCTGCACTAGGTCCACGCCCCCTGAGCACCGCCGGAGGCCTCAGTGTGACAACCGGAGCCGGCCGGTGCATCAGATCCGGCAGGCCCGGTCCGCAGGACCGGGACGCCGGGCGGGCTACACCTCGATCGGGGTCGCGAAGGCGTCGAGGTCAGAGGTCTGCAGCTGTTCCAGGACCCTGCCCAGCACCGAGCTCTCGGTGCACCACGGGCTCTCGACGCACCATGTCGTTCCGGTGCCGGGCGCGCGGCCCGACGCCGCGTCGTCGCGTTCCCTCGCCATGGCACCTGCCTCTGGGTCCGGGTGGCCGGGGCTTCCGGCCGCTTCCTTCCCCGTATCGGTCCCAGGAGCGCAGGCCCTGATCGACCGGGGGCTCGACTGCCACCGGAGGTGCGCGAGGACTCCGAAGCTGCTCGACGGTGACTGCGTGGGGCCGTCCTGGCGCCCGGGTGACACCCGGACGGGTTCCGCGGTGAGGTCCGGGCGCATACCGGACGAACGGCTCCGCGGTGCGGGGTGCCCGGATCAGTCCGCGAGCGCGTACCCGGCCTCATCGACCGCCGCGGCGACAGCCGCCTTCTCGAGCGGCGCCTGGCTCTGGACGGTCATCGTGGAGAGTCCTCCGGGCACCAGGTCGACCGTCACCTCGGTGACCTGCGGCAGCCGGCCGACCTCTTCGGTGACCGATGCGACGCAGTGTCCACAGGTCAGTCCGGTGACGGTGTAGGTGGTGGTCACAGTCGTTCTCCTCGGGGTTCGCTCGCACGCGGCAGGGGACCCGCTCCCCGCCGCGTCACGGTCAGGAACGCACCAGGCGGGCGATGGCCTGGCTCACCTCGTGCACCTTCGCCTCGGCCGTCTCGCCGCCCTCGCGGACCGCCTCGGCGACACAGGTCGTGAGATGGTCCTCGACCAGGGTGACCGCGACCATCTGCAGTGCCTTCGTCGCGGCCGCCACCTGGGTGAGGACGTCGAGGCAGTAGGTGTCCTCCTCGATCATCCGCTGCAGCCCGCGCACCTGACCTTCGATGCGGCGCAGCCGGGTGAGGATCTCGTCCCGGCGAGGCTGCCGGCCGTCCATGGGTACCTCCGGTCGCGGGTGGTCGGCTCGCAGGTGATCGACACTGGGCCGGGACGTGAACTGCCCTGGTACCCCGCCAGGGTATTCCTGCGCTCCACCGGCCGCGCGGCGCCCCGACGGCACCGGGTGAGCCTTCGGTGCCGTCGGGGCCTGCCCGCAGTGCCTTCCTGACAGTGCCTGCAGTGCCTTCCTTGCCGTGCCTGCCCGCGGTGCGGGTCAGCAGCGGGGCAGGATCCGCTGTACCTCACCGGGGGTCCGGATCCAGGAGTCCGTGGCGTAACCGGTCTTCCCGGTCACGTCGTCCACGATCCGGTCCCACAGGTGGGAGGGCCAGCGACCCTCGCCGACGTACTGACCGCTCGTCCAGCAGAGCAACCGCACGCGGTGCCCCGTCGAGGAACGCGTGACGAGCTCGTACCGCCGTCCGGGACCGGTGCGGACGTTGACGTACCGGCCGGCGACGACCAGTCCGACGTGGCCGGTGGAGCACTGGCCCTGCGGGCAGAGTTCGGCCACGGCGTTGGTCGCCATGGTGACGTAGCGCTGGTACTGGCCGTTCTTGAACGTCGACCAGGGCTTCCAGTAGAGGCCGCGGTGCGAGATGACGAACGCCGCGTCCGCGTTGCACTGCACCTGGTAGGCGCAGTGATCGTTCACCTCCTCGTGGTAACAGCTGTTGATCTGCCACAGGCCGCGGTCGATCGAGCCCTCGGGGCAGCGCACGCTGACCGTGTTGGTCCCGCGGGCGGTCGGGTTGCACCGGGACTCGGCGAGGGCGACCGCCACCGCGGTCACCAGGGGCTTGCCGACGGGGAAGCCGGCGGCCCAGCCGGCACGGACGCACCGACTGACCGCCTCGTCGCTCGGCGAGAAGAAGCCCAGTCCTGCCCCGGACTCCGACGAGGGGTGCTGCGGTTCGGCGACGGTGGGTGTGAGGCCGCCGGAGGCGCCGCTCACGTCCGCGCCGAGCAGGCCGAGGCCGATGGCCAACGGCATCGCACCGGCCGTCGCGAACGCACCCCACCGTTCCCGCCAGTAGGTGGGAGCGATCCGGCGCGCGGCGTTCGCCGGTCGTGCCTCGTCGCCCCGGGACGTCCGTACGCTCCCGGAGAGTAGGCCCTGCACGAACCCGGTCCTGGCCGGGTGGACGGGCAGGGGTCGCACGGTGCCGGGGCCCCAACTGCCCACGGGTGGGCGTGGCGGTACCGACGTGGAGAGCTCCGACGATCCGGAACCCTCTTCGGACACAGCGCAGGGCTGCGGGACGCCCGGTGAGGGCACACCGTGCGATGACTGGGCCTCCCGCGAACGGGAGCCGGGTAAGTGTGGATCAGGGGACTCGGGGTCGCAGGACTCGACTCCGACGGGGACGGTACCGGTGCTGGGACGTTCGGGGATCGGGAACTCTGGCATGGGGGATCGCCTGGTCTCCGGTCGAGGAATTCCGGAGCAGCCGGCGGACGGCACGGAGGTGAGACGTCGGCCGGGTCCGGAGGGTGGACGCGTGCCTGCGGCGGATCGGCCTCCCTGGGTAGGGGACAGGGACACCAGAACTGTCGGTGGCACTCGCCCGAATCCGCATCGGCGAAGGAGTGGACCCCGAGCACGATGCGCTCCGCAGGGGGGCCGCGCTCACCCGGACGACAGCGTCCCGCCCCACCGACGGAGGGTGGGACGGGACGCTCGGTGACGACGACGGGGGCGGCAGCGGCTTCCGGCTCAGCCGGCGTCGGCGGTCACCGGGGCAGCTGCGGGCAGTCCGCGCAGGTACTCGTCGATGGCCGCGGCCGCTCGCTTGCCGTCGCCCATGGCGAGGATCACCGTGGCGGCCCCGCGGACGATGTCGCCCCCGGCGAAGACCCCGGGCAGGGCGGACCGGCCGTCCTCGTCGGCCACCAGGTAACCCCAGCGGTTGACGGGCAGATCCGGGGATGCCTGGGTGAGCAGGGGATTGGCCCGGGTGCCGATCGCGACGACGACCAGATCGGCGTCCACGACGAACTCCGAACCCGGCACGGTCACCGGACGCCGCCGCCCGGACTCGTCGGGCTCGCCGAGTTCCATGCGGGCGCAACGCAGTCCCTGCACCCAGCCCGTCTCGTCACCGAGCACCTCCAGCGGCGCGGTGAGGAACTGGAAGCGCACGCCCTCCTCCTCGGCGTGGTGCACCTCCTCCAGGCGGGCCGGCAACTCGTCGCGCGAACGCCGGTAGACGATCACGGCGTCCTCGGCGCCGAGCCTGCGGGCGGTGCGCACGGCGTCCATCGCGACATTGCCGCCGCCGACCACCGCCACCCGCTTGCCGGTCAGGACCGGCGTCCGCGCATCGGGCCGGTGCGCGCCCATGAGATTCACCCGGGTGAGGTACTCGTTGGCCGAGTAGACGCCCTTGAGGTTCTCCCCGGGCAGGTTCATGAACACCGGCAGGCCGGCGCCGACGGCCACGAAGACCGCGTCGAACTCCTCGCGCAGTTCGGCCAGGGTGTACGTGCGCCCGACGATCGAGTTGGGGCGGATCTCCACGCCGAGCTGCACCAGGCGGTCGATCTCGACCTGGACGATCTCCTTGGGCAGGCGGAACTCGGGGATCCCGTACACGAGCACCCCGCCGGCCGCGTGGAACGCCTCGAAGATGGTCACCTGGTGACCGCGCCGGGCCAGCTCGCCGGCGGCGGTGAGACCGCCCGGGCCCGAGCCCACGACGGCCACCGAACGGCCCGACGGCTCCGGCATGACCCCGTTCAGCTGATCCGCGTGCTCCAGGGCCCAGTCGGCGACGAACCGCTCGAGGTGACCGATGGCCACCGGCTCCCCGGGGACCCCCCGCAGGGTCCGTCCCCGCAGGCAGACGCCCTCGCACTGCGACTCCTGGGGACACACCCGGCCGGTGACGCAGGGCAGCGCGTTGTCCGACAGCAGCGAGCTCGCCGCGGCGGCCAGATCCCCCCGGGCGAGGAGCTCGATGAACTGCGGGATGTTCACCCGCACCGGGCAGCCCTCGATGCAGGTGGGCTTCTTGCAGAGCAGACAACGCTGGGCCTCGAGCATCGCCAGCTGCTCGGTGAACCCGAGGTTGACCTCGCCGAAGTTGGCCGCGCGGTCGTGGGCGTCCTGGGCCGGCATCGACTGGCGGTCGATGGCCATGCGTTCCTTGGTGGAGAGCCCGCCCCGGGCGGTCCGGCGCTCGCGGCCCGCGCCGTGGGC
Source organism: uncultured Kineosporiaceae bacterium (assembly GCA_964583765.1). Taxonomy (GTDB): domain Bacteria; phylum Actinomycetota; class Actinomycetes; order Actinomycetales; family Kineosporiaceae; genus CAZOWW01. The sequence continues at coordinate 1,190 of CAZOWW010000083.1, read as the reverse complement.
ATGCGGTCGCGCGGTGGGTGCGCCGTCCGTACCCCTCCGTTCCGGCGCGGAGCCGTCCTCGCCCGCCCGGTCGTCCTGCGTCATCGCGTCCATCAGCGCACCTCCGCCGCGCATCGTGCGGTTCCGGCGGCGGGAGCCGCCGGAACGGCCGACCGCTGCTCGAACTCGCGATAGGTGGTGAGCCGGTCGGCGAGCAGCGCGAAGTCCACCTGATGGGCGTCGAACTCGGGTCCGTCGACGCAGGCGTACTGGTTGGTCCCGTCCACGCTGACCCGGCAGCCTCCGCACATGCCGGTGCCGTCCACCATGATCGAGTTCAGGGACACCGTGGTTGGGATGCCGTAGGGACGGGTGACCTCGGCGCAAGCCCGCATCATCGGCACGGGACCGACCGCGTAGACGGCGTCCAGGCCACCGGCGGCGCACAGCTCCGACAGCGCCTCGGTGACGAATCCCTTGCGGCCGTGACTGCCGTCGTCGGTGCAGACGACGACCTCGCCGACGGCCCGCAGCTCATCCTCGTAGATCACCCATTCCCGGGACCGGCCGCCGATCACCGACGTGACCTCGATCCCGGCTGCGGACAGTGCCTGCGCGATCGGGTGGACCACCGCGGTACCGACCCCGCCGCCGACGCACACCGCGCGTCCCCGCTCGATCAGGTCGGTCGGCTTGCCCAGCGGCCCGGCCACGTCCTGCAGCGCCTGGCCCACCTCGAGCGCCACCAGGTCGGCGGTGCTGTTACCGACCCGCTGGACGACCAGGGTGATCGTGCCGGCGTCGGGGTCGGCGTCCGCGATGGTGAGCGGGATGCGCTCGGCGCCCTCGCCCAGCCGGACGATGACGAACTGGCCTGGCTTGCGGATCCGGGCGATGCGAGGAGCCTCGACGACGAGCCGGGTGACCGTGGGGGCCAGCCGGGTCGTGCCGCGGATGGGAAACATGGATGCCTCCAAGGCGACGGGAGCGCGGCACTGCGACGTACTGGCCACATACTGCCGGGCACGGCGGGGTGGAGACGCCGTTCACCCCTAAAGGGGGAACAAGGCGTGGTCGTGGGTCCCACGGCGCTGTGGCACGGTCACGGTATCTCGGCGCAGCCGGGTCCGGACGAGGGGATCACCTCGTGTGCCGAGGCTAGACCTGTCCTTCGCACGTGGGATTGAGCGGTTTGTGCCGTAGTTGCCGGG
>CAZOWW010000082.1:0-27441 GCA_964583765.1 uncultured Kineosporiaceae bacterium | reverse complement strand
CATCAAGGGATCGGGCACTCGGACATGCCCTCCACGGGATCACCGAACTCTTACGCCCGAGCGACTCCGGCGACAGCAGTCCCGGGCTGCGGCGGTAGACGTCGATCACGCCCAGTCGGGCCGCACCGACCTGCAGGGGAAACGCGAAGACCGCACAGACGCCGTGGGCGTGGGCGGCCGGAGCGTACGCCGGCCAACGAGCAGCGGTGCCCTTGCCCAGATCAGGTTCCAGGACCGGACGTCGTGAGGCGAAGGCATCGATGCACGGACCCTCACCCAGAGCGAACTGGAGTTCCTCAAGAATTTCACCGACCAGGTCCGAGGCCGCCGCGACCCCCCGGGACCCGTCGTCGCCCATCAGACTGACGCCCACCCCCGAAGCGGGCAGTGTCTGTGCGGCCACGATGCACAGTCGACGCAACCAGCCCACCACGCCAGGAGGCCCACCGGCGAGATCCCCTTGAGCAATCAGTGCCCGGACCACCGCGATCTGCTCATCGGATCCGCTCACCTGACCTCCCCACCACACGTCGTTCACGACACAGCAGACAAGTCACTGTCCGCGTGCTCAACGCTCTCCCCGGCAGACAATCACAAGAAACGGAGAGCCTTCCGGCCCGCCGGGTCGCGTCACATGAGGTCGTCACGAACCTCTCGATCCACCGTTGTCCGTACTGGCGCGCCGGTTGATCCGTCGGCGACACGTCGGGACCGGATGAACGTGCGCCGACGTCGAGGGGTGAAGACCACCATGGTCAGGACGAGTCCGAGGGCCCCGGCGGCCATCAGGATCCAGCCCACCACGTGGATGTCCAGACCGACGACGGTCGCCCGGACAGCGAAGGCGAGAACCGCCCCGACGGCCAGGAGGAAGATGCTGAATCCGATACCCATAACGATCACTTCTCCGAGTTCTCGTTGCCTGAGGACCGTGCGCGGCGGCGTCCGCATCTGCTCCCGGGATCCCCGGGGAGCAGACGCGGTCCGGGTGACGACTGTTCGATGGCTCACCGGACATCGCCTCGGGTCACCAGTAGTGGCTGCGGCCACCGACGGCGTGGCCGGTGCGACCGAGCACAAGGAACCCGATCCCGATGACGAACAGGACGATGCCGAGGAACTTCAGGACAAAGATGCCGGCGAGGAGCCCGACGAGGAAGAAGAGGATGCCGAATATGATCATTTCATACCCTTCACTGCTGGGACCGGGAAATATGTGAGCTCTCGGAGGAACAACCACGGGAAAGCGCGGGCCGGGTCATCGGACCAGGGGATAGCCAGGTGAGTCCCCAGTAGGACCAGGGACCACAGCAGAGCAGCCAGAACGGTCGACAGGACGCGTCTCACCGAGCCCGGACGGACGAAATGGCTGTGTCGCCCCGCGAAGAGCCGTCAGGTGACCAGGGGGCGGGCCTCTGCGACTCGCGCGAGCACGCTCCGCTCGCATTCCCGGAGAACGGAGGGTCATCACGGGCCACCGATGCCGGTGAATGCCGGCGACCTCGATGCCTCATCTCAGCGATCCGCACGATGGAACAGCCGTTGCCGGATTCCGAGGTGCGCCGAGGGGGCAGGGTCAGACGTCGGGCGCTGCTCCAGTGGTGCGGTGGTCTGCCCCGGACGCGTCGACAAGGGCTCCGACGAGGACGGCGCAGGTGCCGGGGTCTCGGCCTCAGCGCGTTCGGTGCGCTCGTCGTCGAGTTGGCGAGCAAGTCGGTCGCTGTCCGCCCGTGCCGCCGTGGTCTCGAGTCGAGACCCCCTCAGCTCCCGCCGTGCGCCCGAGGATGCCAGGCGGCGGGTGAAGGCGCCCATCAGCATGCTCAGGCCGAGCATGCCGATGACTCCCACGACGACGCCGTACAGGAACAACTGCCCCGTGGACAGGCCGGTCATGTGCTGGCCGAAGACAGTGAAAGCGCCACCGACAGGGTGACCACCGCCGCCGTTGGTCATCACCGCGGCGACCGTGACGAGCGCTGAAACGATCAAGAAAAGTAGCCCGACGAGGACGACCATGGCCTTGCCTCCGCGTGCTGGGAACGGGGTATCCCGATGAGCCGCGGGGTCCTGGCGGAAGATCGAAAGAGGTGGGTCGGGCAGCCGCAGACCGGCCGCTGATCCCACCAGTCAACGCCTATCACAACGCCCTGTCAATGGCGTATGTCCACACCGAGGTGATCGTGCCGTGGCACGGCGTACGCCGGTTCCGCCCATCGTCACCTGCGGTGGCAATCCCCGCAATGCACTCGCCGGCTCAGGCCTCCAGAACGTCACGCCCCAACAGTTGCCCTGCACTGCCGGTAGTCAGATTTCGCGACGTCGATCGTCCCGATTCCCAGGAGTGCCACGTGCCTGAGCACACCTCCAAGGCCGCCGCCTGACCGGCGACGCGGACACGCCTCGGCGTGCGGGGGCCCTCGGGAGAGACCGAGGGCCCGGCGTCCCCCGCGCGGGGCGGGGGGAACACCACCCGGGGACACCTCGGGCCCACGGCGCCGGAGGCCGTGGTGCCCACGTCGGCCCGGTTCACGCGGGTGGGGCCACCCGCTGTCCGAAGGCCGACCTGCCGTCCAGAAGCTCGTCCAGTCGCGCCCGCACGAGATCGGCCCGGAACGGGACGTCGTCCGGCTCCGGTTCCTGCCCGCTCGCGATCGGCAGGTAGGCGCGCCGCCACGCGGACATGCCGCCGTCCATCACCCGCACGTCCTGCGCGCCGTAGGCCCGCAACAGCCACCAGAGCGGCAGGGCCGCACGCCCGTCACCGTCGTCGTAGACGACCACGAGTGCACCGTCGACGAGGCCGAGCCGGCGCCCGGCCGCCGTCACCTGCTCCCCCCGCGGCAGGGCACGGGTGAGCAGATCCAGCCGGCGAGCCCGGTCCAGGGCACTCCAGTCGGACGCGACGAGCCGATCCACCTCGTCCACCGCCCGGGCGAGCGGCTGGTCCAGCAGGCGGGCACCGGGCACGTGCGCGGCGAGGTACTCCACCAGCGCCGGGATCACCTGCCCGTCGTCGTGTTCCGCGTCCGCGCGGGGCTCGACCGCCGCCCCGGCGGTGCCCTGGCCAACCCGCGCGTCCACCAGTCGCAGGTGATCCCAGTGGAGCCGGATCCCCACCCAGTCCGGCGAGACTCGTCGCGGCAGCAGCGCCGCACCCGGCCCCGAGAGGCCGTCCTGTCCGGGTGCGGGCGCGCCGGCCGGCAGCTCGCCCACCCCGGAATGCTCCCGACCCTGCGGACGGTCGCCGGGTCGGGAGCCTTCTGCCTCGGTGTGCGTCACGGCACCTCCGGTGGGGAGCGGACAGGGAGTTCCGCGGCCCAGTGCTCAGTCCTGGTAGCCGAGCAGGCCCAGCACCTCGCGACGGGTCTGCTGCAGCCGCGGGTCATCGCGGTGCCGCGGGAACGGGAGATCCACCGGCAGGTCCGCGAGCAGGCGCGCCGGGCGCGGACCGAACACGAGCACCCTCGTGGACAGGAACAGCGCCTCCTCGACGTCGTGGGTGACGAGGAGCCCGGTGAACCCCTCGCGCTGCCACAGCCCCACGAGTTCGGCCTGCATCGCGAGCCGGGTCAACGAGTCGAGCTGTCCCAGGGGCTCATCGAGGATGAGCACCTCCGGATCGTTGACCAGAGCTCGCGCGAGCGCGGTGCGCTGGGCCATGCCTCCGGAGAGGTGGTGCGGGTGCGCGTCCGCGAAGTCGGTCAGACCCACGAGGTCGAGCACCTCGGTCACCCGCGACCGGTGCGTGGCGAGCACTCCGCGCGCCTCGAGCCCGAGCGAGACATTGCCCTGCACCGTGCGCCACGGGAACAGCGAGGGGTCCTGGAAGACCACGACCCGCGAGGGGTCGGGCGCCGTCACCTGCTCCCCGTTCGCGAGCACCTCTCCCCCGTCCGGCAGGTCCAGGCCCGCGACGAGCCGCAGCAGGGTCGACTTACCGCAGCCGCTGGGACCCAGCAGGGCCACGAACTCCCCCGGGGACACCTCGAACGAGATGTCGTCCAGCACGGGAAGCGGCTCACCCTTCAGCTCGAACGCGCGCCGCACCTGCCGCAGGGAGACCGAGGCACCCCGCTGCTCCCTCGGCCGGCCCGGGGTCGACCGATCCACGCCCTGCTGCGGCAGCGCGGGAGAACCGCCCTGCCCGGGCGTCCGCCCGACACCGGGCAGGGACACCCGGCCCGATCCCGTCGACCGCGCCCCCGCGGAGGCCCTCCGGGACAGTCCCTTGACACGGCGCGTCGCGACGCCGGGCAACCTCACCACCGGAGGAGTCCCTTCTGCCAGCTCAGGAAGTGATCGCGGATGGCGAAGACCACCGCGAGCAGTCCCGAGAACAGGGAGGCCATCACGAAGAGGGCGGCGTACATCTTGTTGTAGGCGGCCCAGCCGATGGCCCACTGGATGTACCAGCCCAGACCTGCCTTCACCCCCAGCATCTCCGCGACGATGAGCGTGACGAAGGTCGACCCCAGGCCCATGAAGAGCCCGACGAAGACGTGGGGCAGGGCCGCGGGCACCGCCACCCGGCGCACCAGGAACCACTGGCTCGCTCCCAGGGTCCGGGCGACGTCGTAGTAGCTGGCCTTGACGGACGCGACCCCGGACCAGGTCAGCACGGTCACCGGGAACCAAGCGCTCAACGCGATGAGGAAGATGCTCGCGGAGAAGCTCGTCGGGAACACCACGAAGATGATCGGCAGCCAGGCGGTGGCCGGCACGGGACCGATCGTCTTGAGGAGCGGGTTCACCCAGTAGGCGATGGCCTGCGACCAGGCGATGGCCACGCCGGTGACGAAACCGCTGAGCGCGCCGATCGCCGCGCCGAGCAGCAGCAACCGCATCGAGTAGAGCGTGCTGCGTCCGAGGGTCTGCCAGTCGTCCGCGAAGACCTGCACGATCGAGGCCAGCGGGGGGAAGGTCGGCGGGTGCAGGACGACGAGCTTGGCCGTCAGCCCCTCCCACCCACCGAGCAGCACGGGGATCGCGATCAGCCACTTCCCCGCCTCGGTGAGCCGGTGGTGCAACCGGCGGCTGTAGGGAGCGGCCAGGATCGCCAGCAACAGCACCGCGGCGGCGGTCAGTTCGAGAGCGACGACCTTGGGTGTCCCCGTCCAGGTCCGCGGGCTCGGCGCGAGTCCTGTGTAGCCGGCCGCGGTGACGAAGGCGGCCACCCCCACCAGCGCCAACCGGGGCACCCGGGGACGGGACGGACGAGCGATCCCCGGGGGTGGGGTTCGGTCGGTCGACACCTGCAGGTCCGCCACCTCGGAGACGGCGGTCATCGGAACCTCCTTGGGCTCGGATCGTCATCCGGTGCGGGCGTCGTGCCCCGCACCGGACGTCGGGCCGGGCGCGGGAACGTCCCACGGCCGGCGGGAGAGGGATCAGGCGTCGTTCATGATCATGTGCTTCATGTCGTGACCCGACGTGCTCTTCGGGTCGGCCCCGGAGCTGCCGCCGGCGGCCCGTGCCCCGTGCGGGCAGGCGGCGAAGTCGAGCAGCTGACGACGCTGGGCCGCGGTGAGTACGTAGGTGTCGGCCCGGCGGTACCGGCCCAGGCCGTAGGCCCCTCCGGAAGCACCGGCGGTGGCGGAGGCGCTCGGCGAGCCCGAGGTGCTCCCGAGCACCGGGGTGCTCAGGTCGAGCCCGGAGTCCCCGCCGGTCACGTCCCGGAAGGCCTGCTGGGCCAACTGCGCCGGGTCCGTGCCCTTGTCGAGGATCCCCGTGGTCTTGAACTCCTTGGCGTACTCGACGATGTTCGCCTGCAGCCGGGTCACGGACGGGGTCCAGAAGTAGGTGCCGAGCAGCTTGGCGGCCACCGCCGCGTCGATCGGGACGTACTTCTTGTCCGCCTCGATCTTCGCCGTCTCCTCGATGTTGTTCGCGATCCAGCCCGAGGCCGACAGCCAGGCCCGGGTCACCGCGGCCGCGGTCGCCGGCGACTCGTCGATCAGCTCGCCGTTCAGGCCGATCGCGCAGCAGTAGTGGTCCTTGTAGGCGCCGGTCAGGTTGGAGGCCAGTTCCACGCCGTTGCCGTCCGAGACGATCAGGAACGGGAACGGGTCCGCGGCGGCCACGGCGACGATCTCTCCGCGGTTGAGCGCGGTCTCCAGCTGGGCTCCGGGGAACGCCACGAACGAGACGTCCTTGGTCGGGTCGATGCCTGCCTGGGAGAGGACGACGGAGAAGAAGCTGTGCGCCGAGCCGCCGATCTGGTCGGTGCCCACGGTCTTGCCCTTCAGCCCCTGCAGGGTGGTGATGCCGGTCTTCTTGCCGGCGACCAGGCGCAGGCAGCCACCGTGCAGTCCCCCGGTGATCCGGATGTTCTCGCCCTGCTCGATCGGCTTGAGCCACTCGAAGGTGATCCCGGGTGCGCCGTCCACCTTGCCCGAGGAGATCGCGTCCTTGGCGGAGGACTGCCCGAGGTTCACGAGCTCGACCTTCAGGCCCTCCCGCTCGAAGAAGCCCTTGTTGTAGGCCACATAGATCGGTGCCTCGCAGGTGGCGCCCCACCAGCCGAGCTTCACCGGCTTGAGCACGGGCTTGCCGCTGCCGGAAGTGACGTTCGTGGCGGACTTGCTGCTGGAGCCGCAACCGGAGAGCAGCGTCGCGCCGCCGCCCAGCAGGGCGACCCCCGTCCCGGCGCCGAGGCCGCGCAGGAATCCGCGCCGCGAGGGACCTTCACCGTTCCTGGTCATCGTCGGTGTCTCCACGTTCTGTGCATCGAGGGGTGGTCGGGCATGGGGGGGTCGGTCATCGGGGCCGGCTATCCGTGCAGTGATGCGGTCGTACATCGGTGCGGTCGTGCGGGAATGGCGGTCAGGAGACGGTCTGCTCCTTGGCTGCGCGGAAACCCGCGTCCAGGTCGGCCTTGAGGTCCTCGGCCCCCTCCAGCCCGATCGACAGCCGGACCAGGCCCGGGGTGACCCCCGTGGCCAGCTGCTGCTCCGGGTCGAGCTGGGAGTGCGTCGTGGACGCCGGGTGGATCACCAGGCTGCGGACGTCGCCGATGTTCGCCAGGTGGCTGAAGAGCTCCAGGCCGTCGACGAAGCGGCGCCCCGCCTCCAGGCCCCCACGCAGCTCGAAGGCGAGCACCGCTCCGGTGCCCCGGGGCAGGTACTTGGCCGCCGCGGAGTGCCACGGGGAGGACGGCAGCCCGGCGTAGGACACCCCGGCAACCTCGTCCCGCTCGGACAGCCAGCGGGCGATCTCCAGGGCGTTGCTCACGTGCCGGTCCAGGCGGAGGCTGAGGGTCTCGACTCCCTGGAGCACGAGGAACGCGTTCAGCGGCGCGATCGCCGGACCCACGTCCCGCAGCAGCTTGGTGCGCAGCAGGGTGGCGTATGCCACCCGATCCGCCCCGAAGGCGTCCCAGAAGATGAGGCCGTGATAGCTGGGGTCGGCCTGGTGGAAGCGCGGCCAGCGTGCGGGTTCGGCACCGAAGTCGAAGGTGCCGCCGTCCACGACCACGCCCGCGATCGAGTTGCCGTGCCCGCCCAGGAACTTCGTCGCCGAGTGCACCACCACGTCCGCGCCCCACTCGAGCGGGCGCAGGAGGTACGGCGTGGCCACGGTGTTGTCGACCACGAGCGGAGCCCCGGCCTCGTGCGCGACCGCGGCGACGCCCTCGATGTCGAGCACGTTGTTGCGCGGGTTGCCGATGGTCTCGCCGAAGAAGGCCTTCGTGTTCGGTCGGACCGCGCTCCGCCAGGCGTCGAGGTCGTCCGGGTCGTCGACGAGCGTCACATCGATACCGAGATCACGGAAGGTGTTGGTGAATGCGCTGTAGGTCCCGCCGTACAGGGCGGCCGAGGAGACGATGTGGTCCCCGCTGCGCGCCAGGGCGAGCAGGGACAGAACCACGGCGGACTGGCCGCTGCCCGTGGCCACCGCCGCCGTGCCGCCCTCCAGTGAGGCGATGCGGTCCTCGAGGACGAACTGGGTCGGGTTGGTGACCCGGGTGTAGATCGATCCTTCGGCGTTGAGGCTGAACAGGTCCGCAGCGTGCTGGGTGTCCTTGAACACGAACGACGTCGACTGGTAGATGGGCACCGCCCGGGCCCCGGTGTGCGGATCCGGGACCTGGCCGGCGTGGATCTGCCGGGTCTCGAAGGACCATGCGGCCCAGGGGGGTGTGGGGCTCGTCATCGTGGCTCCTGCAGGATGCGCGGGGTGAGGGATGCGGTCGTCGGTGAGAAGTGCGGCGGCGGAGAGGGGTACGGCGGGTCGGGGAACCGTGACCGGTCTGCCGGGCGGAACGGCTGCTGACGGGACCCGGCCCCGCGCCGCCGACCTCGACGCGCTCGTGTCCGGTCGCAACGCTGCGAGGATCCGGGACCGTATGGACCTATCCGGCCATCCAGCGGGGGCAGGCGGCCGGCGGGGAATCAGGTGACGGCACTCGTACTCGTCCTGGCCCGCATCCATGGACCAGAGGAACCACCCGGGCACGCGGCGTCCCGCGCAGCCGCCCGGGCCGCGTACGGCAGACGGACGATCAGCGGCCCGGGCGACAGCTCATGCGGGTCACGCGACAGAGGTCGACGTGACGTCGCAGAGCGCAGTACTGGGCCATGGCCCCATTGTCGATAGTCTTGATTGACAATGTCAATCGACGACGAGACATGTGATCAGGCGCACGCTCCGACGTCCCGCGCACCGACCGGCGGGGCCCTTCGTGCCGACAGGTGGGGGCTTCCGTGCCGACAGGTGGGGGCTTCCGTGCCGACAGGTGGGGGCTTCCGCGCGGGAGGACGAGCGCCCGGGGGCCCGATCCACACCGGAACTCCGGGGTCGACCCGGGGTTGCGCTTGCGCTCGGCGGCCCGCAACCTGCATCATCCTGACCATGCCGATCAACTTTATGATGGGCGCTCCGGGTGAGGCTCAAGCGTCCACCTGTGCCTGTCGCCGCTGATCTCGCCGGTCACCCCCGGCGTGTGCCCGCATCCCGTGGCCCCCCGCCAGAGACAGGTCTGCATGTCCGCATTCACCACCCCCACCCCCCGAGATTCCGGGGCTGCCGAAGGGCGGGTCGCCCCGACGACCACCCGAGCGGAGGCCTCGGCCTCCCCCCACGGCTGTCACCACGTCACGTGCCGGCCGTCGGCGGCAGGCCGCCCCGCGCGGCGTCACCCGGGCGGCGTCCGTCGCGGTCCTCGTCGTTCTCTGGCGACCGTCGCGGCGGAGAAGGCCTCGTGGGCGCGGGAGAAGGAGACCTGGGACTACGAGACCGATTCCTGGAGCCTGGCCGCCGCCGCCGGATCGAGCGGGCTGCACCCCCGACCCGTGTTGCGGGAGATCGCGGCCGCTCTTCCCGAGGACGTCGTGGTCGCCACCGACATCGGCAACATCTGCCAGATCGCGAACGCGTACCTGTCCTTCGACCGGCCCCGTTCGATGCTCGGCGCGATGATGTTCGGCAACTGCGGCTACGCGTTCCCCACCGCCGTCGGCGCCAAGTTCGCCGCCCCGGAGCGCCCGGTGGTGGCCCTCGTCGGCGACGGGGCGTTCGGGATCAGCCTCAACGAGCTGCTCACCTGCCCCCGTGAGCGTGTGGGTGTCACCGTGGTCGTCTTCAACAACGGCCAGTGGGGTGCGGAGAAGAAGAACCACGTGGACTTCTACTCCGAGCGCTTCATCGGGGTCGACCTGGTCAACCCGAGCTTCGCCGCGATCGCGCAGGCATTCGGGTGGCGTGGCGTACGGGTGGACCGCCTCGGGGACGTCGGGCCGGCCCTTCGTGCGGGGGTCGAGGCCCAGCGGGACGGCATCCCGACCCTGATCGAGGTGCTCTGCACACCCGGGCTCGGTGGCCCCTTCCGCCGGGACGCCCTCCAGACCCCCGTACGCCATCTGGCCGGGTACCGCTCGAGGCCCTGACGTGCCCCCGTCCCCGAACCACCTCCCGCACCCCACGAGACCGGATCACCCCAACCCAGGAGGCGTCATGCCGCACGTGCCCACCGTCGAACCCGAGACCGCCACTCCCGAGCAGCGCCGGCTGCTGGAGGAGATCGTCCGTGACCACGGCTCGGCGACCAACATGAAGCGCACCCTGGTGCACTCCCAGGTGGCGCTGGATGCGCTGCTCACCTGGTACCCGCTCTACCGGGAGGCGAGGACCTTCCTGGGGGAACGCGCGACCACGCTCTTCTGCTACGCGATCTCCACCCGGAACTCCTGCCTGCTGTGCACCACGTTCTTCCGGCACGACCTCATCGTCGCGGGCGAGGACCCGGCGGACTTCCGTACGGACGAGCGCGAGGATGTGATCATCGCCTTCGGTGCCCAGCTGGCCGCCGACGCGAACGGCGTGGACGACGAGCTGTTCGCGCGGCTCTCCTCGTACTTCACGCCTGAGCAGATCGTCACCCTCACCGGCTTCGGTGCCCTGATGATCGCGACGAACGTGTTCAACAGCGCCCTGGGCGTCGAGGTGGACGAGCACCTGCTCTCCTACCGGCCGCCGACGGTCGCGACCGGTGCCTGATCAGGTGCCCGCCCCGCTCGTGGAGCACGACGGCGCAGTGGCGACCGGACCCGGGAACGACCGGTCCGAACAGGAAACGGACCGGTCCGGTCGAGCGACCGCGGGGCCGGAGTTCGCCGGGAGGGTCGCGCTCGTCACGGGCGCGGCCCACGGCCAGGGCCGCGCGGTGGCGTTGGCCCTGGCCCGGGGCGGGGCCGACCTCGCGCTGCTCGACGTCGCCCGCACCCTGCCGTACCCGGGCTACGCCCTCGGCTCCGGCGACGAGCTGACACAGCTCGCCGCCGAGGTGCGGGCCCTCGGACGGCGGGCACTGCCTCTGGTCGTGGACGTGCGGGATAGCGACGCGGTGACCGAAGCCGTGGAGCGCACCGTGGCGGAGCTCGGCCGGATCGACGTGCTCTTCAACAACGCCGGTGTCGCCGCCTACGGCTTGTCCCACGAGCTCACCGAGGAACAGTGGGACACGGTGCTGGACATCAATCTCAAGGGCGCCTGGCTGGTCGGACGGCGGGTGATCCCGGTGATGATCGCCCAGGGCTCGGGTGTGATCATCAACAACTCCTCGGTGGCCGGCCTGCGCGCCTTCGGGCGGCTCAGCCACTACACGGCGTCCAAGTGGGGCCTGACCGGGTTGACCAAGGCGTGGGCGATCGAACTCGCCCCGCACGGGATCCGGGTCAATTCCATCCACCCCACCGGTGTGGACACGCCCCTGAACGACGGACTGGCCGCGCTGGAGGGGGCCACACCCGAGGAGATCGCCGAACGGTCGGCCGGCAACTTGCTGCCGGTGCCGTGGATCGAGTCCCAGGACGTCGTGCACGCCGTGACGTACCTGGCCTCGGACCGGGCCCGGTACGTCACCGGGGCACAGTTCGTGCTGGACGCAGGCCTGCTCACGCGCTGAGGTACTGCCCCGCCGCTCCCCCGACACACCCCGTTCCCTGACACACACAGTCCCCCGACACACAGACCCCAGAAGCACGCTGCGCCCGAAGCACACTCCCTCGGCCCCGCCCGGGGACGGACGACCGGGGCGGCCGCGTCCTGCAGCGCGGCCGCCCCGGCCCTTTCCCTACCCGCTCCGTCGACCCAGGTCCTCCCGGCCGACGGATCACGCGAACGGCCAAGGGCGGCCGGCCGCCCACCACTCCGGCTCGCCGCCCCCGCTCCCGCCTTCGCGACGGGGCAGGCTCTCAGGGGGTCCGACTCAGCCGAAGGCCTTCCCGATGGCCTGGTCGAGGTCAGCGATCAGGTCCTGGGGGTCCTCCAGCCCGACGGACAACCGGATGGTGCCGGGCAGGATCCCGGCGAGGTCCTGCTCCTCGGGGCGGAGCTCACCGTGCGTGGTCTTGTTCGAGTTGATGATGAGCGAGCGCGCGTCCCCGACGTTGGCCTGGTAGCTGAACAGCGTGGTGCTGTCGATCAGGGCGTTGACCTGCTCCTCGCCGCCGTGGATCCCGAACGAGAGCACGGTGCCGCCGCCGTTCGGCAGGTACTTCTTCGCCAGCTCCGCGGACGGCGACCCGGTCGCCGACGGGTGCTTGACCCAGGCCACCTTCTCGTGGCCTTCGAGGTACCGCACCAGTTGCACGGTGGAGTCCACCTGCTTGCGCACGCGTTCCGAGAGCGTCTCCACCCCGAGCAGGGCCACGTAGGCGTCCTGCGGGCCGAGGGTCGCACCCAGGTAGGCCAGGTGGTTCAGGCGCACCCGCAGGGTGAAGGGGAACTCGGTGGTGATGTCCAGGACGCTGCGCGGGTTCTGCGCGGAGTCCCGCAGGGTCCAGGCGGGCTCGGTGAAGTGCGGGAACTTCCCGTTGCCCCAGTCGAAGCGACCGCTCTCCAGGATCAGCCCGGCGATCACCCCGCCGTGTCCGGACAGGCCCTTGGTGACCGAGTAGACGACGACGTCGGCCCCGTGCTCGATGGGCCGCTGCAGGTACGGCGTGGCGAAGGTGTTGTCCACGATCAGCGGGATGCCGTGGCCGTGCGCGATCTCGGCCAGGGCCGCGACATCCGCCACCACGGAGTTCGGGTTGGTGATCGTCTCGACGAAGATGGCCTTCGTGTCCGGCCGCAGTGCCCGGGCGAAGGAGTCGGGATCGTCCACGTCCCGGGCGTAGTCGACCCCGATGCCGAAGCGGGGGTAGATCTTCGTGAAGGCGTCGGTGGTGCCGCCGTAGAGATTGCGCGTGGTCAGGATCCGGCCGCCGCCCTCGGCGGCGTTCAGCAGCGCGTAGGAGACCGCGGCCATGCCGGAGCCGACCCCGACCGCGCCGGTGGCGCCGTCCAGGGCCGCCACCCGCTGCTCGAGGGCGGCCACCGTCGGGTTGCCGATCCGGGTGTAGACGTAGCCGAGTTCCTCGAAGGCGAGCAGCCGACCGGCCCGGGCGGTGTCGCCGAGGTCGTACGAGGTGGTCTGGTAGATCGGTACCTGTACGGAGCCGTTGTGCTCGGCCGGATTGTGTCCCGCCCGGACCTTCAGGGTGTCGAAACCCGCCGTGCCCATGATCGTCGTTCCCCTCTGTCGTCGGCCGCATCCCTGGTCGGCGGCCGCTCTGGCTGCTGGTCGTGTCGGTGCCGTCAGTTGAACTTCTTCAGGACGTACGAGTAGAGGTCCTCGAGCAGGGCCAGCCCGCCCCGGTAGCCGACATAGGAACTGCTCATCACGAGGCGTTCCTTGAGGGGCGCGGAGACCGCCAGGAAGTTCCCGTCGAGGCGTTCGGCGAGCTTCTTCTCGAAGATGCTTCCGATGATCAGGGGCGGCCCGAAGAAGTCGGTCTGCGCGATCTGCTCGTGGATGCGGAACCCGTCCGTGGAGAAGACGACGTCCGCCTCGATCCCGTACTGGAAGTCGCGGAAGTAGCCGGCCACCGCCTCCCGGTGCTCCTCGGGGGTGCCGTCGGTGATGAACTGAGTGCCCGGCACCAGGCCGAAGTCGTTCACCAGGAACCGGGACAGGCTCAGGGCGTCGGTCGCCGTGGTCACCGTGGTGAACCGCCGGGACATGGTCCGGTTCTCCAGGAACACGTCCGAGGTGCGTTCGATGTGGTGGTAGTACTCGCGCTCGTGCCGTTCGACCACGGCCTCGACGACCTGCGGGTCGACGTTCGCCCGGGCCCCGACCGTGCGCAGGAAGCGTGTGCTCTCGAAGGCGCCGATCGGCAGCGCCGGATAGTGCAGGAACGGCGTGCCGAAGTGTTCCTCCAGCGATCTCATGTTGCGCAGCCCCACCCAGGGCGAGACCAGGAGGTTGAACTCCGCGGCCGGAACCCGGTCCAGGTTCTCGATCCCGCGCTGCTCACCGAAGATCGAGTTCGGGGTCAGCCCGAGTTCCCGGACGAGGGACTCGAGCTCGCGGATGTTGCCGATCCAGAAGGGGTCGTAGGACGGGATCGGGCCCCAGATGTTCACGAGTCCGGGCACGCGCTCGGGCACGGGCCGTCTCGCCAGGTACTGATCGATGATCGCGTCGACGACCCACTCGTGGCCCTCGAGGTTGTTGCCCTTGAAGCCCGCGGTCTCCACGTGCAGCACGGGCTTGTCCAGGGCCGGCAGTCCGTCGACCACCGTGGCCAGGTCGTCCCCCACGATCTCGGGGGTGCAGCCGGACAGGACCACGAACAGGTCGGCGTCCAGGACCCGGAGGGAGTTGAGGATGGTGTCCCGGAGCTTGTTCTCGCCGCCGAAGATGGTCTCGGCCTCGGAGACGTTGGTGCACGGGTAGATCTGGGGGGCGATGTACCCGGAGTCCCCGCTGGTGCCGGCGAGGCCGCCGGCGAGCTTCTGGGCGCAGCCCGGGCCCGCGTGCAGGATCGGCACGCCGCGGAAGATGCCCTGCACCGTCTGCATCGCGCCCAGGGCGCACACGTACCGCGGCTGGTCGAGGATGTCAGACACCGGCCGTCTCCTCCTTCTCGATACGCCGGCCGAGTGCCGTCGCGTGGTCGGGGTCCTGTCCGGGGTCCGCACCCGGGTCGCCACCGGACGCGGAACCGGGATTGCCGTCCAGGAAGTGGTGGTACTGCTGGGCGTACCACCAGTCGGTGTAGGGCAGCTTCACCCGACGGGAGAGGTTGTCGGTGAAGCTGCGGTTGGTGACGATGTCGAGCACGGAGTAGCCGAACTCGAGCAGCCCGCGATAGCCGAAGATCGCGTACTCGTCGACCACGCACAGCGCTGGAATGCCCAGCTTCATCGCCCACACCGTGGAGCTGGGGTGACGCGAGAAGTAGACGTCGGGGCGCACGTGGGTGAGCACGTTCACGAGCTCGTGGTTCTGCAGATCGCTCACCGAGAGGCTGTAGTCCTGCGGCGAGTTCTGCACCAGGTACTCGAAGGAGGCCGGCGGCTTCCCGTCGTCGTACTGCTTGTCGAAGTGCCACAGCGCGGCGTGCTCGATCCGGATACCGAGTTCCTGCAGGGCCCGGGTGGTGTTGAAGTTGAATCCGGGGCCCATGCCGACGACCGCCCGCAGGCCGCTGAGCTTCTCCTTCACCTCCAGGATCCGGGGCAGGTACTTCTCCCGCTGCTCGAGGAGGTACTCCTCCACCTCCGCGGACTTGCCGAGCACCTCACCGAGTTGACGCAGCCAGTCCTCGAATCCGGCGATGCCGTGCGGCTGGAGCGAGCGCACGTAGGGCACGCCGTAGCGCTGCTGCAGACCGGTGCCCAGGTAGGTGCCCAGCGTGCCGCAGGTGCTCACGGTGGCGACCGACTCGGAGAGCCGGGACAGCTGCTCGATGCTGGTGTTCGTGATCAGGAAGAGCGGCTCCACGCCGAAGCGGGCGAAGAGCTCGGTGATCTCCTTGCGGGCTCCGCCGAAGAAGTTGATCACATTGACGACGGGACGCTTCGTCTGCGGCGGCTTGACGATGTGGGTGAGGATCGCGTGGAAGGCGGCGTCGAACCCCGACGCCCAGATCTTGGTGCGGAAGCCCTCGCAGTGGATCGGCGCCACCGGCACGCCCAGCTCGTCGGACAGCTCCCGGGAGACCCCCTCAAGGTCCTCGCCGATGACGCCGCTCACGCAGGACGCGCCGATGAACAGGGCCTGGGGCTGGTACCGGCGGTGCGTCTCGCGGATCACCTCGCCGAGGGTCTCCGTGGACCCGAACACGGTGTCGGACTCCCCCATGTCGGTGCTCACGTACCCCGAGTGCGAGTTGTCCAGACCGAGCCGACCGGCGAGCTGGTCCTTGCTGTTCGCGGTGCCCATGGCCGTGACCGCACAGCCCACCGGACCGTGGTGCACGATCGCGGCGTCCACGATGAAGCTGGTCAGGCCCAGGGCGCAGCCGGCGTTGCACATGCTGGCCTGGCTGAAGCACCGGTCACGGTCCCGCGGGCCGCCGTCACAGGCCTGGCGGTTGAGATCGCTGAGCCTGCCGGAGAAACCGGTGATCGAGCCGAGGCGGGCCTCCCGTACCCCGCTCTCGTTCTCGTCCAGGGCGCCGGCGCCGGGCAGGGCCGGGCCCTCGTCGTCGAGGAGGCCGCCGAACTCGACCGCGTCGAGGTCGCGCAGGGCGGCGAGCGGGCGGACGACGGGCAGCTCGTCGTCCCCGCCGACCCGCGCGTCCCGGGGGAAGTGGATCGTCATGACACTGGCTCCTGTTCGAGGTCGTCGCGCGGGGAGAGGACGGGCGGGGCATCGGCCGCGGGGGACGCCGCGACCCGGGCCGGGAAGTGCAGCCGGGCAGGGGTCCCGGGCAGCACGATGCTGGGCTGAGCACTGCGGGGGGCGACCGCGGTGCGGGCGGCGGGTGGTGCCTGCTCGGTTGCGGCCGCGGAGGTTCTCGGCCACCGCCGGCGGCCGATGCCCGTGATGGTGGTGATGGTGCAGCCCTCCTTGCCGGGGATCCCGATCGCGTCGGCCCGGCAGCGCTGGCACCCGTCGAACTGGGTGAGCACCTGGGCGCAGGCCTCGCGCACCCGGGTCACCTCCTGCGGGGTCGGCTCGCTCAGGTGCGCGAACCTGGCCAGCGGGATCATCGGGATGATGTTGTGCACGTACGCCCCGAGGGCCTTCACCAGGCGGGCGACGTCCACGAGGTGCTCGTCGTTCACGCCGGGGATCAGCACCGAGTTCACCTTCACCGTCATCCCCCGGCGGGCGGCCTGGCGCAGGCCCTCCAGCTGGTTGCGGGAGAGCACGGTGAACGCCTCGCGGCCCCGGTAGGTGACCCGGCGGTAGCGGATGTGGGAGTAGATCTGTTCTCCCACATCCGGGTCCACCGCGTTGATCGTGATGGTCAGCGCGGTCACGCCGACCCGCACGAGGTCGTCCAGCCGATCGGGCAGCAGCAACCCGTTCGTCGAGACGCATCGCGTGAGCTGGGGGAACTCCTCCTGGGCCCGCTCGAACATGGTGAAGGTGCCGCTGTTCGCGAGGGCGTCCCCGGGTCCGGCGACCCCGAGCACGGTCAGCCGTGGCTCCGCCCGCACCGCGGCCCGGATCGTCTCCATGGCCTCGTCCGCGCCGATGACCCGGGTCGTCACCCCGGGACGGTTCTCGTTCGGGCAGGCGAACTCCCGGGTGCAGTAGTTGCACTGCACGGTGCACCGCGGTGCCACCGGCACGTGGATGCGGCCGAACCGGGTGTTGGCGTCCGTGCTGTAGCACGGGTGCCGGGACGCGGTCTCCGCTGATCCGGCCGGTGCCGCCGGGTTCCCGTCCCCGGCCGCGGACGCCACGGAGTCGGCCGCGCCCACGGACGCAGCGCTCACGACGCCGCGAGGACGCGCAGCTGACTGGCCCAGCCGGCGGCCCAGTCCCGCAGCTCCACGTCGTTCAGGGGCGAGGGTGTGGTGGACTCGGTGTGGTTCCTGATCCTCTCCGCGAGAGCGCGGTAGATGTCCGCCTGCTCGCTCTCGGGGGCCGCCTCGATGGTCGTCTTGCCCTGCAGTTCGCTCTCGGCGACGGTGATCGACCGTGGCACGTACGCCATCACCTGGGTCTTGGTCCGGGTCACGAAGTCGTCGACGATGTCCCGGGAGTAGTCGGTGTTGATCGAGTTCGCGATCACGCCGCCAAGCAGGGCGCCGCCGGACTTCGAGTACTTCTGGATGCCGCGGAAGAGGTTGTTCGCCGCGTAGACGGCCATGAAGTCCGAGGACGAGACCGTGAACACGTGCTCGGCGATGCCCTCCCGCACCGGGACCGCGAACCCGCCGCAGACGACGTCCCCGAGGACGTCGTAGATGACGACATCTACCTCGAGCAGGTCGAAGACCTTGAGCTGCTTGAGCAGTTGGACGGCGGCAATGATGCCGCGGCCCGCGCAGCCCACCCCCGGGGTCGGGCCACCCGCCTCGACGCAGAACACGCCCCGGTAGCCCTCGAAGATGATCTCCTCAGGCGTGATCGTGCGCTTCTCGCGGAGCACGTCCAGGATCGTGGGGATGTAGGTTCCGCCCCGCAACGTGTTCGTGGAGTCGCTCTTCGGGTCGCAGCCGATCTGCATCACCCGAAGTCCACCCTCGGCGAGCGCGGCGCTGATGTTGGAGGTCGTGGTGGACTTGCCGATCCCGCCCTTCCCGTAGATGGCGATCTGCTTGACCTTCGTGCTCACCGCGAGCGCTCCTTCGGCTGGACGTGGTACCGGACGTGGTGGTGGGGTGGCACGCTCGCGCGAAGCAAGGCGTACCGGGTCTGGGGTCGTGCCGCCGGAGGACGGCGGGGCGGGCCGACGATCGGAGAGGGTCAGTGGGGCGCGCCGGGGACCGGGGCCGGAACCCGCCCGGGTTCCTCGTCACCGGCCAGGTAGTCGGCGATCGCACGCAGGTAGTCCTCGGCGCCGGCGAGTCCGGGACCCTCGTGCTCCACGGCGATGATGTTCCGGCCGAGCAGGGCGTCCCGGGCACAGGGACCGATCTTGCGAGCGACCACGGCCGCGCAGTCACCGACCACGCCGGCGGCGGAACCCAGCAGGTCCTGGTCGCCGCCGTCGTCACCGCAGTGCGGGGTGTTGGTCCGGGACTCGACGAGCACCGCCACGGGGGCGCTGCCCTGCGCGGACCGCGCGACCTCCTGGGCGACCTCGAAGATCTCGAAGTGATCCGCGTACCCGAAGTGCGCGTTGTCGAGATGGTCGCGGTAGCGGGCGACCGCGATCTTCATGGCTTCTCCCTCCGGGGTGGTGGTGACATCGGGTCGTCGTGAACGAGGCAGGTCCGGGTGATCACCGGCCGCACGGACTTGCCGGACCTGGTCGCCCGTTCCCAGAAGGCCTCGTTTCCGGAAGGCCCCGCTCCCAGAAGGCCAGGTCCGGAACCACTCATCGGGAAAGGGCTGGACCGCATCCGGCCGTTGCCGGGCGGGGCGGCCAGGTCCGTACCCGCGTGTCCGGCCGGACGGTGGTGGGTCGGGGCCAGGAGCCCCGGAAGGTCTGCCGGCGAACAGGTTCAGCGGTGAACAAGTCCAGCGGCCGGCGGTGCGAGAGGGCCACGTCCGTGCGGCCACACCCCCACGCCGGGCTCCGGGCGCGTGGCGAACGGGTCCTGCCCTACGGGCTGGGCCCGCCGCCGACCGGGATCAGCGGCGACAGGTCGGAGTCAGCGACAACAGCAACGACAGCTCCGGGCCCCCGCCCCACCGGGGCACGCGGCGCGCATCATGCGGGTACCGGAGGGACCGGCGACCGGCAGAAGCACACGAGGGATCCGGGCTTTCGACATGTCAGCAGACTGGCACGGGGCCGATCGAGGTTCAAGACTATGTCGAGCGTTTATGTCAGGATTACCCATGGCGCGAGTCACAGCGGCCCCCCACCCGGGACTTCCGGCCCGGGCGTCCCGTGCCGATCGCAGAGCCCCTCGGCCCGAGCCGGCGTCGGGACCACCACGCAGGTCCCGACGCCGGCCGTCTCGCGACATCGGCGGACCGGAGGTCAGGGCCTCTCCTCGGTCGCAGGCTCCGCACCCGGCTGCGGGAGCTCCGGATGCGCGGCCAGCACGTCGGACCACCAACGGCGCGCCACCCGGGGGTGCGAGCGGAGCCACCCGATCAGCGACTTCTCCCCGTAGGCGGCGAGCAGGGGGTTGTCCGGGTCCTGTGCCACCCCTGCCGCCCGGGCCGCGAGTTCGGGCGGCAGGACGATGGGTTCGACCACCGCGTCCAGCCGGGGACCGAGGAAGAACGGCACCGAGTAGCGGTCCACCCCCGGCGGGGGCCCCACCACCCGGTGGACCGTCGCCCGCAGGTACCCGCCGGTGGCGATCTCGAGCAACTCGCCGATGTTGAACACCACCGCTCCGGGCACCGGCGGCACCTCCACCCAGTGCCCGGGCCGCGCCTCGACCTGCAGGCCACCGATGTCGTCCTGGAGCACGAACGCCAGGTAGCCGTAGTCCTTGTGCGGACCGACCCCCTGGCGCGTCGTCGAGGCCGTGTCGCCGCCCGGGTAGTGGACCACCTTGAGGGAGACCGTCGCCTCCTCGTCGAACCACCGGTCGAAGTAGTCCTCCCCTTGCCCCAGGGCCGCGGCGAGGGCCCGAAGCACCTCTCGGGAGACCCGGTCCGCCTCGGCCACCCACCGCACCACGGCCGGCCGCAACGAGGGCACCCCCTGCGGCCACTGGTTCGGGCCGATCAGTCGTAGGTACGGCGGGTCGCCCGCCCCCACCTGCCGGGCCGGGCGCTCGGGCCCGAGGTCGAGCTGTTCCCGCAGGTCCGCCGCCCCCGCGGTGCGCTCCGTGCCCACCCGCGAGTAGCCGCGGAAGTGCGGCGAGCGCACGTTCTCGATCGCCAGGCGCTCGGCCAGCGGCAGGTCGAAGAAGTCGCGGGCCGCGGCGAGCACGGCCTCGGTGACCTCGACCGGGATTCCGTGGCCGACGACCGCGAAGAAGCCGATCTCGTGCGCCGCGGTCCGCAGTTCGGTCAGGAAGCGTTCCCGCTCCTCGGACCCGGCCCGTAGCCGGGAGATGTCGATCAGGGGGACGACGTCCGCGGAACGCTCGGGGGTGACGTCGTCCCCGCTCCCGGTGGTCACCGGTGGGGACGGCACGACGGACAGTGCCGGGCGCGACGGGACGGACGGATCGGAGGTACCGGGCAGAGGGCTGCTCATGGACGGCTCCCGAGATGGCTGGTGAGGGGGTCGGTGGGACGGCGGGGGACGGCGCGCAGGGGCAGGGACTTGAGCCCGTGCACGAAGTTCGAGCGGACGCGACGCACCGGTCCGGCGACCTCGAAGCGCACCACGCGAGGCAGCAGCTCCTCCAGGACGACCTGGATCTCCAACCGGGCGAGGTGCTCACCGAGACAGCGATGGGGTCCGCCCCGACCGAACGAGACGTGCTGATTCGGCGTGCGCGTGACATCGAACCGGTCCGGATCGGTGAAGACCGTCCCGTCGCGGTTGGCCGAGGGGTACCAGACGACCACCTTGTCCTCCGCGGCGATGACCTGGCCCGCGAGCTCGGTGTCCCGCGTGGCGGTGCGCCGGAAGTGGTGCAGCGGCGTCGTCCAGCGCAGGACTTCCTCCGCCGCGGCGGCGATCGCCTCGGGGTCCCCGGCCTCCACCCGGGCGGCGAGCAGATCCCACTGGTCGGGGTACTCGGCGAATGCCTGCAGTCCGAGTGCCAGCGCGGAGCGGGTCGTCTCGTTCCCGGCCACCACCAGCAACAGGAACATCGCGTCGAACTCCGCCCCGGCGAGCCGCGGCGTCCCGGGCGCCCGGCCCTGGACCAGCGCAGTCACCAGGTCAGATCCGGGGTCGCGCTGCTTGCGTACGGCCAGTTCCCGCCCGTAGGCATGCATCTGGAGGGCTGCGGGGCTCCGGAAGGGCAGCAGCCGGTAGGCGTCGCTCTCCTGGCTGTCCAGGAGCACCTGGGCCAGATCGGGATCGGTGTTGCCGATCATCCGATCCCCCAGCTCGATGAGCAGGGGCTCGTCCTTCTCCGGCACCCCCAGCACCTGGCAGAGCACCCGGATCGGGATCGTCGTGGCCACGCGGGAGACCGCCTCGAACTCCACCGTCTCCCCACCGGACGGCAGTACCTCCGCGAGCACCTGACGCACGACGTCCTGCACCCGTGTGCGGTATCCGCCGACCGAGCGGCGGGTGAACTCGGGTGCGACCGTCCTGCGCAGACGGGTGTGCTCGGGCGGATCCAGATCGAGCATGGACGCCCGCGCCGCCAAGGCGTCCGGCTCCAGGTCCTCCAGCGCCGTGGCGCCCACCTGGGAGGAATAGGTGCCCACCTCCCGGTGCACGGTGACCACGTCGGAGTACCGGGTGACCGACCAGAACCCCCGGCCGTGCGGTTCGGGCGTCCAGGACACGGGGTCCTCCCGGCGCAGGCGGGCGAACTCCTCGTGCGGCACGCCGGCGCCGAAGACGCCGGGATCCGTCAGATCGACCCGGGGTCCGCCCTCGCCCGGAGGCAGTGCGGCGCCCCGAACGCCCTGCCCGACGCCGGGTGTCCCGCTCACGCCCGGCGCAGGTAGCGGTCCCGTTCCCACTGGGTGACCTCCGTCGTGTAGGCGGTCCACTCGGATCGGGCGAGGACGGCGAGGTCGTGCACCGCGTCCTCTCCCAGCACGGCCCCGAGCGGCTCGTCGGCCAGAGTGGCCGCGATCGCGTCGGGGAGCGTGGCCGGCAACGGTGTCCCCACGCCGTACTGATCGCCGCTGGCCCGCTGCGGCGGCTCGGTCGCGGTACGCACGCCGAGGCTGACCGCCGCCAGCGCCGCCGCGATCGTCCAGTAGGGGTTGGCGTCCGCGGCCGGGGTGCGCAGTTCCACCCGGGAAGCGGCCGGGGACTCCACGAGCGAACGGACGGCCACCGTGCGGTTGTCCCCGCCCCAGCTCGCCGAGGTCGGCGCGAAGGAGGCGGCCTCGTAACGCTTGTAGGAGTTGACGGTCGGCGCCCCGAAGAGGGTGATCCCGGGCAGGTGACCGAGCAGACCGGCGACGGCGTGCCGGGCCGTCGCCGCCTCGGCCCCCTCCTCGGGGGCGAACGCCGGACGACCGTCCTGCCAGAGCGAGACGTGCAGGTGCGAGGAACTGCCGGAGAGCCCGGAGAACGGCTTGGCCATGAAGGTCGCCAGCAGCCCCTCGCGGCGGGCGAGCTCGCGCACCGCGTACTTCAGCCGGAACGCGTCGTCCGCCGCGGTGAGCGCGTCGGCGTGACGCAGGTTCACCTCCACCTGGCCCGGCCCGTACTCCGTGTTCGCTGCCTCCACCGGGACGAACCGGCGCAGCTGCTCGATGATCGTGCCGAGCGCGGGTTCGAGCTCGTTCGCCTTCTCCAGCGAATAGCAGTGCACCCCGTCCTGGGGCAGGGTTCCGTCCGGGCGCAGGAGGTAGAACTCGAGCTCGACCCCGACCTGGGCGGTGTACCCGGTCTCGGCGAGGTGGTCGAGCACCCGCCGGAGCACGGCCCGGGGCGAGGTGCGTGCCGGACGGCGATCGTGATCGACGACGTCCGCCACCACGTGCCCCACGCGGTCCCGCCAGGGCAGCAGCCGGAAGGTGGACAGGTCCGGCACCGCGAACGCGTCCGGGTAACCGGTCCCCCAGTTGGTGTACCGGCTGCCCTCCTGCACCTCGGCGAGCACGTTCCAGGCGAGGGTGCCGTTGCAGAAGGTGACCCCGTGCCCCACCGCGTCCTGGGCGAACCGGTCCACGGGCAGGCGCTTGCCGAGGGCGTGCCCGAACTGGTCCGGCCAGCTCACCTCCACCTCGTCCAGCGAGTCCAGCGGCAGATCCGCCGGGGTGACCCGGACCCGGGCGGAGACCGGTGCGACGGTGGACGCCGGATCGGTGACCACTGCCGGATCGGGACCGGCCTCGGGAACGGAGACGGCGCTGCTCACGACGTCTCCCCTCAGCCTGCGGCGACGTGCTCGGCCACCGGTGCCCCCGCCGCGACGGTGAGGTCGATCCGGCGGGGTTCCGCGTGCACGGTGAGCCCACCCAGCCGGCGGGCACGCTCGGGAGCCCGCAGGTGCAGTACCCCGTACCAGGCCAGGCCCAGCAACAGCGCACCGAGGTACACGTACGGCAGCACGGAGAGCGGGTACGCGGGCTGCGGGTAGACGTTCTTGTAGATCACGAAGGCGATCGCCAGGACGGCGAGCGTGCTGGTCACCGCGGTGGTCACCCAGGCGGCGCCGATCCGGCGCAGGTACACCGGCGCGGCTGCGGCGACGACCGCGTAGGCGACCAGGTAGCCGTAGGTGGAGAAGGCCGCGACATCGCCGAAGATGGTGAACAAGTCCACCGAACGCAGCGCGTACACCGCGGGGACGAGGCCCGCGATCGGGGTCAGCACGGCGAGTGCCACATGCGGGGTGTGCCAGCGCGGGTGCGCGTCACCCAGCCGCGAGGGCAGCGCGTGCTCGCGACCGAGCGAGAAGAGCACCCGGGCCGCAGCGGCGAGGCTGGCCGAGGCGCAGGCCAAGGCGGAGACGGTCACGCCGGCGTCGAGGAAGCCGCCCAACCAGGACACGCCCGCCTCGCGCACGATCGCGTTGAGCGGGGAGGCGTCGGTGGCCAGGCCCTGTGAGGTGGTGAAGCCGATCGTCAGCACGTAGGAGGCGACGACGTACAGGATCCCCGCGCCGAGGACCGTCGCGAGGACGGCCTTGGGGACGGTGCGGAACGGCGAGCGTGCCTCCGAGCCCAGGGACCCGGCGGACTCGAAGCCCACGAAGGTGGTGACCGCGAGCACCGAGGCGGAGAGCACCGTGTTGAGCGAGACGCCGCGCGCAGTGAACTGTGCCGTGTCGAACCGGGCGCCGAAGTGCACCAGGGTGATGCCGAGCACGACGAGGATCACCAGCAGGGAGGCGATCTCTAGGGCGATCGCGACCCGCACCGACAGGCGCACGCCCAGGAGCGGGAGCGTCCCGGCGATCGCGGTGGCGACCAGGATGAGCGCCACCGACCATCCCCGGCCGCTCGCGTGCACCCCGAGGTCGTTGAGCAGCGAGGTCCCGAAGAGGGCCGCCCCGGCAATGGTCGCCGCGGCCATGAACAGGTAGCCGAGTACCAGCGACCAGGCGACGCCGAACCCGACCGGCCGGCCCAGACCCTCGGCGGCGTAGGAGTACAGGGATCCGCTGGAGACTGCGCGCCGCGCGAACTGGGCCACCGCGATGCCCACGAGGAAGACGATGGTCGTGCCGATGACGAAGGCCAGGGCGGTGCCGTTGCCGGCCACGGTGAAGGTGAACGAGATCATGCCCGCGGTCGCGATGCTCGGACCGGTGGCGGCCAGCGACTGGGCGAACAACTCCAGCGTGTTGAGCACGGCCCCGGCCAGCCCGTGCTCCCGGTGACGGTGGTGGAGGAACTGGTGCGTGTCGCCGCCCTGGTCCGTGGCGTCCGTGGGGGTGGTGTTCCCGGAGCCGCCCTCGGGCAGGCGTGGAGGCGTCGACCGTGTTGCGGTCGGTCTCGCCGGTCTGGCGTTCGCGGACGGGGACATGTTCTGTCTCACCTTCGTGTCGGACCCTCACCTCACGGCGGGGCGAGTGGCGGTGGATGCGGGGGAACCGTGGTGCGGGAGAGCCGTGATGCAGGAACACCGGTGGGGCGAACGGCCGTGAGTTCAGGAGGTCCGGGGCGCAGGAGCACCGGCCCGGGCGGATGACGGCAGGGATGACACGAGTCGCGACTGCACCGGAGCCGGGCGGGCGATCTGCCGGAAGCACCGGACGGGTGCCCTGCGCGGAGCACCGGAGGCCACGGGCCGGAGCCGGCCCGTCCTGGCCAGGACGGGTGCGACCGCGGTGAGGCACGGGGACGACCGCGGTGAGGCACGGGTACGCCACGGCTGTCGAGACGCACGGGGAGCACCGTCCCCGGCGCTTGTCGTCTCCGTGGCGAACTACTCAGCTCCCGCCCACCCGTGGCCCGAGGTCAGGCCGAGAGCTCCCGACAGCCGGACCGGTGCCGGACGACAGGCGAAGGCGGCGATGCCCGGAAGGCGACACCGTGGTCACCGGGCCTCGTGGTCACCGGGCATCAGGGCAGACCCCGCTGGACGCGTGCCCCGGACGGGGCCCAGGAAGTTCCCGCTCGAGTCAGCGCAGCGACGCGCTGACGCCGTCCTGGCGTCGGCGCGGACAGCACGCGGTCACCCTGGGGTCGAGGTGACATCGACCGATGAGCGGCAGCTGCTGGACCATGCCCCGAGGGTAACCAGCGTCTCCGCTTCTCGTCAATCTCGATTGATTCACTCAGGTTAAGGATCCGCGGGATCGCTCTTTCGGTGGGCGGCGATCCCGGTTCGTCCACCCGCAACCCTGCCCGCTCCGGGCACGACCCCACCGGTGTCGCCCCGGTGGGGCCGTGCGGAAGAGATCCCCCACCGGTGTCGCCCCGGTGGTCCCTTGCGCAAGAGATCCCTGCGGGGCAGGGTGGGGGCCATGAATCCAGGTCCGGTGCTCCGGCGTCACATCGACTTCGGTCGAGTGACCAGCACCGCCTGTTGCCGACACGTCTGAGACCCCCCACCCCCCGAGCCGCCGATACGCGGCCGTGTGCCGCCTTGGCGGTGTCCCCGGCGTGCTCGTCCCGCCGGACAGGTCCAGCCACGTCACCCCACCGGCAGGGAACCCCCGTGCGCTACCACGACAACATCCTCCACCTCATCGGCAACACCCCCCTGGTCCGCCTGAACAAGCTCACCACCCACGTCCAGGCCACCGTCCTGGCCAAGGTCGAGTACCTCAACCCCGGCGGCAGCGTGAAAGACCGCATCGCCGTACGCATCGTGGACGACGCCGAGAACGCCGGCCTGCTCCGCCCGGGCGGCACCATCATCGAACCCACCAGCGGCAACACCGGCGTCGGCCTGGCCCTGGTCGCCCAACAACGCGGCTACCAGTGCATCTTCGTGTGCCCCGACAAGGTCAGCACCGACAAACAGAACGTCCTACGCGCCTACGGCGCCCAGGTCGTGGTCTGCCCCACCGCCGTGGCCCCCCAAGACCCCCGCTCCTACTACGCCGTCTCGGACCGCCTGGTCCGCGAGATCCCCGGCGCCTACAAACCCGACCAGTACTCCAACCCGGCCAACCCCCGCTCCCACTACGAGAGCACCGGCCCCGAACTCTGGGAACAAACCGACGCACGCCTCACCCACTTCGTCGCCGGCATCGGCACCGGCGGCACCATCACCGGCACCGGGCGCTACCTCAAAGAAGTCTCCGACGGACGCGTCCAGATCATCGGCGCCGACCCCGAAGGCTCCGTGTACTCCGGCGGCACCGGACGCCCCTACCTCGTCGAAGGCGTCGGCGAAGACTTCTGGCCCGAGGCCTTCGACCCCCAGATCTGCGACGAGATCATCGAGATCTCCGACGCCACCTCCTTCCGCACCACCCGACGCCTGGCCCGCGAAGAAGGCCTACTCGTCGGCGGCTCCTGCGGCATGGCCGTAGCCGCCGCCCTGCAGATCGCCACCCGAGCCGCCCCCAGCGACCTCATCGTCGTGCTCCTCCCCGACGGCGGACGCGGCTACCTGTCCAAGGTCTTCGACGATGACTGGATGGCCCGCTACGGCTTCGCCCCCAGCGGCGAACCCGGCGCCACCGTCGCCGAGATCCTGGCCGCCAAAGACCGCGGCATCCCCACCCTCATCCACGTCCACCCCACCGAAACCATCCGCGACGCCATCGACCACATGCGCGAATACGGCGTCTCCCAACTCCCCGTCCTACGCGCCGAACCCCCCGTGGTCACCGGCGAGATCGCCGGCGCCATCGACGAACGCGACCTGCTCGACGCCCTGTTCAACGGCCGCGCCAACCTCCACGACACCGTCGAAGCCCACATGAGAAACCCCTTCCCCATGATCGGCGCCGGACAATCCGTCGACGAAGCCGTCACCACCCTGGAAAAAGCCGACGCCGCCATGGTCCTGACCAACGGCAAACCCACCGGCGTCCTGACCCGCCAAGACCTCCTCAACTTCCTCGGCACCACACCCCACTGAC
>CAZOWW010000081.1:17539-27855 GCA_964583765.1 uncultured Kineosporiaceae bacterium | reverse complement strand
GTGGGACACTGGCGCCGGTCGGACGTTACGTCCGACCGGCGCCAGTCTCCCACCAGAACCATGCACCCCGGATGGGTCTGCTGTACTCTCGGGGAACCGTTGCGGTGTTGCCGCCGGTGTTGCCAGGACCCACGGAAATTGGCAACACGGAATCCGTGTGAGGCCTTCTGCGAGGGAGAAGGAGATGGGAGCATCGGAGTTCGGCAGTGAGGTGCATCGCCTGCTGGCGATGCAGGGGATGTCGCTGCGCGAGCTCGCCCGACAGGTGCCCATCGACGCGGGCCAACTGTGCCGTGTCCTGAACGGGCAGCGACGACCCGGCAGGGACCTCGCACGGCGATGCGACGAGATCTTCGAGACCGGCCACCTCCTGCGGGCGGCGGCCGCCGCGACACGGTCCCAGGAAGAACCACGCGACGAATCCGGGCGGGGGTCTCAGGGTCCGTGGCACTCGTCCGAGACGGCAGCGGTGTTGAGCGCCTTCGCGCGCCAGGACCTGTCGCTCGACCGGCGGAAGTTCACCCGTCTCGTGGCGAGCGTGGCGATGGGAGCGAGCCTGCTGGAGCCCTTGGAACAGTGGCTCACCCACGACCAGACCCCCCGGATCGGCCGGCGCCCTTCTCCCGCCCAGTTTCACGACGTCGAACACATCGAACACGCCGCCCGGCTCTTTCGGAGCTGGGACAACCAGTTCGGCGGCGGCCTGCGCCGCAAGGCGGTGGTCGGTCAACTCAGCGAGGTGGCGGACCTGGTGCGTGACGGGGCCTACGCCCCTGCCCTGACCCGCCGGCTCTTCGGGGCCATGGCCCAACTCGCCGAGACCGCCGCCACGATGTCCTGGGACTGCGGCCAAGGACCCCTGGCCCAGCGCTACTACCTCCTGGCACTCCGGGCGTCCACAGAGTCCGGGGATCGCGAGTTCGGCGCCAACATCCTCGCCGGGATGGCCCGGCAACTCCTGTACCTCGACCGTGCGAACAACGCCCTGGAACTGGTCCGCCTGGCCCAGGACGGGTGCCCCGGCCACACCGTGCCGACGGTACGAGCCATGCTCATGACCCGCCAGGCCTGGGCACACGCACAACTCGGCCGCCTGGGCGCGTTCCGACGAGCCACCAGCCGCGCCGAGGACCTGCTCCGCG
This sequence comes from uncultured Kineosporiaceae bacterium, assembly GCA_964583765.1. GTDB lineage: Bacteria > Actinomycetota > Actinomycetes > Actinomycetales > Kineosporiaceae > CAZOWW01. The sequence goes on along the minus strand of CAZOWW010000081.1, from coordinate 26,713 downwards.
ACGCCGACCAGGACGAGCAGGCAAGTCCGTACTGGATCCGGTACTTCGACGAGTCCGAGTTGGCCGGCGTCACGGGCGGACGTCTGCTCAAGCTCGCCCACACCCGACCAGGCCTGGCCCCCGAGGCCGCCCGGTACATCGAGCGCGCCATCCAGCTACGCCCGGCCGCGGTCCTGCGCAGCTCGGCCCTGGACCACATCGGCCTGGCCGAGGCCCGCTTCCTGCAGGGGGAGGCCGAGGAAGCCGCCCGGGTGGGGCATCGAGCCACCGAGGTGGCCGAGCAGACGAACTCGCATCGCGTCGCGGTCAAGCTCCAGGAACTCCAAGGAGTCCTGGCCTCGACCCCAACCCCAGCGATCAAGGAACTGCGCGACAGGATCAGCGACCTGCTCACCGCCCAGATCACTCGACCACGAGGAGTCCCACCCGCATGACACGAATCGGCGTCACCGGGCACATGAATCTCCCCCCAGCCACCCAGGAACTGATCCGTCAGGGACTCCGCGAGTTCCTCACCGGCTACGACCCCACCGACCTGACGGGCATCAGCTGCCTGGCCGCCGGGGCGGACTCCCTGTTCGCCGAGTGCGTCCTCGAACTCGGGGGCAGCCTCGAGGTCGTCCTGCCCTCGGGCAACTACCGAGAGCAGAAGGTCGCCCCGGAACAGCTCCCGCTCTTCGACGAACTCCTCCGGTCAGCCGTCCACGTGCACGTCATGCCGTTCGCCGACGCCGGCCGCGAAGCCTACGAGGCCGCTAGCGCAACACTGCTGGACTCCTCGGACGTCCTGGTCGCGGTCTGGGACGGCCTCGCCCCCGTAGACCGGGCCGGCACAGCAGCAGTCGTCGAACTCGCACAGGCCCAGGGCCTGCCGGTGCACATCATCTGGCCGCACGGCGCGCAACGGGCCTCACGACCGGCCTGAGCTGAGCGCGCCGGCCTCGCGGACACGGCGCCACGTACCTCGTGGGCGGGACCGCCACCTGGGATGGGGCGCCCCGAGCCGCCGGATCGGGGCACCCCATCCGTTACGCCAGTGGTCCTTGGCGGGTCAGCAGGTGGGTGATCGGGCAGGTGGCTGGGCGGGAGACTGGGCGGGTGATCGGGGCGCGGGGGGACGGCCGGTGCGGGCGGGGTACAGGTGCAGGAGCCGGGCCAGGCGAGCGCGCTGGTCCTCGGTCATCGGTGGGGCCTGGGCCGCGAGCGTCTGGACGGCGATCTCGACGTCGGGGTCGGTGAGGTGATGGGCCAGCGCCGCGGACCCAGCGGTGTCCGGGCAGGCGGGGCGCTGGGGACCCGGTGGCCGGGCGGTGGGGGTGGGGGTGGGGGTTTCGTCGCGGATCCGGTGGGTGTGTCGCTGCTGTGGGGCACGTTCGCGGCCAGGGGCCGTAGGTGCGGAGCGGCTGGAGGTCACCGCGGCGCCGGGGGTGTGGACGGCAGGTCGGCCAGGCGCAGGCGAGGGCCGGGATGGGCGTGCAGCCACCAGATGGCCTCGGCGGGGCAGGCAGTAGCCGGGCAGCCGGGGTGGGCGCTGGTCGCGGCTGTCGCTGTGACGTAGGTGAACCGGTCGTGGGTTCCCACGGCGGTGGCCACCGGGACCGCCTGTGGGCCCTGGCGTGCCAGGAGCCGATGCAGGTGGTCTTCTCGGGCGAGGTCGTGCAGGTGGAACAGCACCGGCCAGCGACGCCCGGTGGCCTTGGTGAACGCGCCGTAGCGGGGCAACTTGTCGACCAGGCGGGGCAGGTCCTCGGTGCCAGTGTCGTGTTCGAGGAAGAACGCGACCGTGGCGTCGTGCTCACGCCAGACACCGTGGGCGTCGGGGCGCATGACCGGGCGGTAGGCGCGCACCAGGACGTCATCGTCGTCCTGGGCGAAGGCACCCAGACGCGTGCAGGCGGTGGTGGGCCACCAGCGGTGCAGGCGCGAGCCGGGGTGGGTGCGGGCGTGGGCGGCCAGGTCGGTGAAGAACTGGTTGGCGCCCAGCAGATGGGGCAGGTTCGCCCGTGCGGTCAGCGCGCGCATCCGGGCGCGGGCCTGGACCGGGCGCGGCGGTGGCTCGCCGCGGTGCACGGCGACCAGGTGAGCCCCCAGGGGTGCCAGGACGTAGTGATAAGGGTGCGAGCCGCCGTCGAGTTTCAGGGGACGAAACCGGGCCAGTAGTTCCAGGCCGGTCAGGGTGCGTAGGCGCCGCTGGGCGAAGTCGATCGAGGGGAACAAGGCGGCGGCGATCTGGACGGTGGTCAGCACGCCGTGGTCGGCGAGCCACCCGAGCAGCGTGTGGTCCCGATCGGTCAGGTGGGCCGTCGCGGCGAGCACCGCATCCGTTCCACCGGCGCCGCGTCGCGCCGCACCGGTCCAGTGACGGGACGGGGTCGGTGTGGATGGGGGGCGTCGGGTCGCTGAGGGGGAAGCCGGCGAGACGGAGGTTGTCTGGGTCAGGGGTGTGGCCGGGTTCGGGGAAGCGGGGCTGGTACCCGGTGGCCGGGCGGTGGGTCTCACCATCGACCCACCCGGATTTGTTGCTCCTCCCCAACGGGGAAACCCCCTGGTAGAGGGTTTGTCGCTCCCCGGCCGGCGACCCGCCAGGGGACGGTGACCTGCGGGAACGACCCCACCAGGGGGTCGGTTCGGGGGTCCGGTTCCAGCACGACGCCCCTGCGGACCGCGAACCGGACACCGGTACCGACCCCGAACCCGGGCAGGCACCCGTTCGTGGACAGGTGCCGCGCCGGTCCGCGGGCGCGGCAAGGCGCCGAGGACACCGGGCCGGAGACCGCGGGAACGACTCGCAGGTGGGTAGGGACAGGGACCTGGGATGTGGAATGTGTTCTCACACCTCCCCAAGGCTCAAAGGATCATGGAATACGACACCTGACCTCCGGAATTCACCGGATGTTCATCTGGACCATGCCCTGCGGTGATGATCCTCAGCGAGGTGTTACCCAACCGCGACTCGCAGTTGCCCAATCTGGCGCCTCGGCCGGGACGACGGTGGGGTATCGATGGGCGACGGTTCGGTGACTGATCGTGATGATATGGCTCGGTAAGGTCCGGTAAGGCCCTGGTTGGGTAGCTCACCGTCGGGTGGGGTAACGGCCAGCGAAGACGCGTCGCCCCGCAGCCCGGGCTTTCCCTGACCCGGTCAGGCAGCCGACGGAGGCCAGGACGAGGGTGCGACGAGGACCTCCCGCAGCACCCGCGTGCCGCTCACGAACGCGCCTCCCCCGCCGCCGCGAGCAGGTCCGCCAAGCGGACCACCAGTTCCCGGGCGTCGCGTACCGGCAACCCCACACGGTGCCCACCGATCTCCACCTGCAGAAACGCAGAGCACACCCACGACGCCCCCGGCCGGCTCAACCACGCCCCACCCACCAGCGCCGATCCGAAGATGTCACCGGACAGATCCAGCGCCATCGGCGCTGATCGGTGTTCCGCCCACGGGCCTGGGTCCTCGCCCCCGTCCGGGCGCCCCACCTCGCACCGCGCCGGATCACACCAATTCGGGTGCTCCGCGGGTTGGTCACAGTGTCCGGGCTCGGATGACTTCTTACGTTCCATGACTAGCGTGAAGAGCCAGACGTCACGCGGTCTGGCCCAACTCCGCGCGGTCCTCGGCGTCCCCCCTCGAGAAGGACACCGCGGCGCCCCGTTCGCCCACCAACCCGGCGCCGTCATCTCCTGGTCCTGCAGAACAGACCTCGCCACCAGGAGACGAGCCCGACATCACCGTGGCGACCTCCTCGCCGGTTCACCCCGGCTCCTCGGACGGCCCCGTGATCACACCACCGTCGGGGGCACCGCCGCTCCGCATCCGTCTCGCAGCACCCGAAGGAGGTCGACAGTGACCCGGACGGTCGAGGAGCGGCTCAGCCAGATGCTCCACACGCAGGCGGACGACGTGAGGCCCGATGTCGATCCGTGGAGCCGCTTCGGGAGCGCGGAACGACGCCACCACACCACCCGCCGGATCCGCCGGTGTGCCCTCGCGACGGCCGCGAGCGTGGTCGTCGCATGCGTGGTGGCCGCAGGGTTCACCGGGCGGATCCCGGGGTGGCCGAGCCACCGAGTCTCGTCCCCCGCGAAGACATCTGGTCCGTCGAAGCTGTGGAACGAACCCCTCCGGAGCTCGCTCGCCGGGGACAGCACCTGGATCGCCGGGCTGCAACAGACTGTGGTCTCTCTCTCCCGGAACACAGGGGCGCCTTGGGGGTGGCTGACCCAGCGACGGTGCGAGTGCTCTTCGCCGGGGATGTCGCCGGCCGGCGGCTGGCGCTCGTGCGGCTGATCTTGCGGTACCGCGGGCACACGACCCCAACGCTGGAATGGCTCCAGGGCGAGGTGGACGCAAGCCCCGGCACGATGCGTTCCGTCAACACCGGGATCACCGCGGACATGACGCAGGACTGCGTGGAGGACTGGCACGGCACGGGGTACCTGGCGGTCGTCGCTCCCTCCGGCTCGACCATCCGCGTCTCCCTGGGCGTCACCTTCCGCGCGGACGGCCGACTGGAACGTACCTGGCGGACGGCCGGTTCGGACGGCATCGCCCTGCGCGAACTGCCGGCGGCACCGCAAAGGATCCTCGTGGCGGTGCGGGCGAGCCGGCGCGGCCAACTCCTCTCCGGCAACGGCTCAGGCCCCCGGGACTGGTCCGCACAGCGCAACACGTCCGCGGCCCCGGATGGTGGCCCGTCGCTCGCGCCGTACCGAGCGATCATCGACCGGTACCTTCCCCCCGGGCCGGTCGACCTGCCATGGGCGCGGACGATGGCGGAGAGGCTCAGAGGAGCCCTGGCGTTGTACGGCCTGAAACTCGACCAGGTCACCGTGACTGTCCGGTTCGAGATGACAGCCGGGTCGCCGAGGTACCTCATGACCCTGACCCCGAAGGGCGGAGGCACGCTCGTGCTCGCCAACAGCGGCGGACATGGATTCCAGCAGGGATTCCTGGAGCTCCTCGCTCCGGCGAAGGGCGCAGTGGACCGGCCCTACGCCTGGCGACAGCTCGACTTGTTGTTGAGGCACGCGACGAAGCAGGTCATGGTCTCCGTCCCGTCCGGAGCGGTCCGTGCGGAGATGGTCGTCGACGGCACGCCCCACCCGCTCACCGTGGACGCCCGCGGCTTCGCGGGCACCCAGGTCCCCCTGACAGCGAGAGCAACCGTCCGGGCCTACGGCGCGGACGGGAGGCTTCTCGGGGAGACCCCGCTGCCCGACGAAGCAGGGAGCCCCTTCCCTTACACGGAAAACGTGGGCGGGTTGTGGAACGTCGGTGTCGTGCCGGGCGAGACCCGGGGGACCCGGCTCGTCGACTGATCCCGGTGACCCTGCGCGACCGGTGCGTGATCCCGCGCACCGGTCGTACCGGTGCGTCCCGGCCGGAGGGCGAAGGCCGCCAGGCCTGTCCCCTGCGCGCCGCAAGTGCCCACGTGAGAGCGCCGAATCGAATCGGTGACCGGGGCGCCCACCCCGCCGAATCGCGCGCGAACCCACCGGGTTCCGCTATCACGGATCGATAACAGAGCGCACACGAATACCCGTCAGGTCACAGCGGAATCCGCACGGCACCATCCGGCGACAGAACCACCGAATCACCACATGTCACCGGATTCCAGCTCGGTCTCCCTCCGCAATCAGCGAATCACATCCTGTCACAACACCCCCTTCGGGCATTGACAACGCCGGATCCGTCGACCATCTTTGGTGCCTTCCGCAGCTCATACCGCGTGGTCGAGAAACCATCGCCGGCCGCACGGTCGAAGCCCGAGGGAGCTTGGTTCATGCATAGAAAGAGGCTGATGGTCGGCCTGTTCGCCGCCGCCCTGATCGCCGGTTCAGGAATTCTCGCGCTCTTCACCCACAGCTCCGCGTCCGCCTCCGCGGATTACAGCGTCGCACCTTACGTGGACCTTTCTGCGGACAGTTCCGGCATGTTGGACGCCGCGATCTCCCAAGCGGGGCTGACCAGCTACACAGCCGCATTCATCATCAGTTCCGGTTGCACCCCCATCTGGGGAGACACCCTGGGAGTGGACAACTCCACCGCCACCGTGAAGATCGCGAAGGCGAAGTCGGAGGGCGCCTCGCCCATCATCTCGTTCGGCGGGGCGAGCGGTAGCGAACTCGCCCAGTCCTGCACGAACGTCACGTCGTTGACCAGTGCCTACCGCAGCGTCATCACGAAGTACGGCGTGGACCACGTCGACTTCGACATCGAGGGTGCCGCGATCGCCGACACGCCCTCGATCACCCGGCGATACCAGGCCATCAAGGCCCTGGAGTCCGCCCTGCCCGAACTGAAGGTCTCCGTCACGATCCCGGTACTGCCCAGCGGCCCCGACGCCAACGGCAGCGCCTTCCTCGCCGCCGCAACCGCGAACGGGGCGCGGATCGATCTCGTCAACGCCATGACCATGGACTACGGCGGGGCGGTCTCCGACATGGCCTCCGCCGCCCAGAACGCCGCAGCCGGCACCCTCAGCGCCGCGCAGTCCGCCGGACTGGCCGTGACCTACGCCAACATCGGGATCACCCCGATGATCGGCAACAACGACAGTGCCGGCGAGGTGGTCAGTGAGACCGACGCGAAGGCGATCGTCGCGTGGGCCAAGAGCAACGGCATCGGTCGACTCGCCTTCTGGTCGATCGGCCGCGACCAGCCGTGCGCGGGTGGCGGGGTCTCCGCCAACTGCTCCGGACTCGGTGGCAGCGCCCTGGACTTCACGAAGATCTTCCTCCAGGGCGCGACCGGGGGCGGCCTGTTCCCGGCCCCGACGTCCACGACCGCGAGCGCCCGCACCACCACGCCCGCCGGCACCACCTCTGCCCCCAGGGCGACGACCACGACCACGTCGTCCACCGGAGTCACCAGTTGGGTGCCGAACCACGCCTACCGCATCGGTGACCTCGTCACGTACCAGGGCCTGCGGTACCGGTGCATCCAGGCACACACGTCCCTCACCGGCTGGGAGCCCCCGGGGGTACCCGCCCTGTGGCAGCCCGTCCCGGGCACGGCCGCGACGACGACCACCGCACCGCGCACCACCACGACCACCACCTCGAGGAGGACGAATCCCACCCGAGGCCACCGGACCACCACGACCACCCGGCGGCCGAGCCGCACGACCGCGCCGGCCACGACGTCCTCCTCGGCGCCGGCCACGGGCTCGGGCACCACGCTCAGCGTGCTCCTGACCGGCTACGGCTGGTGGGACAACACCCCGCCGGGATCCGCGGAGATCAGCAATCCCGTCCTCCACAGCTCCGCGGGCGGCACCGGCACCTATGCCGACCCGATCACGGTGGCCGTCCCCTACCACTGCCAGGGATCCGACGGCAGCGGAAGCTGCCTGCAGTGGGCGGCGGGGACCCGCTTCTACGTCCCCTCGCTCCAGCGGTACCTGATCGTCGAGGACACCTGCGGGGACGGCGGGCCCGACACCTGCCCCGACAGCACCGGCAACCACCTCGATGTCTGGGTCGGCGGCAAGTCCCTGACGCACTCGGCCTCCGACACCTGCGAGGAGAACATCACGGGTACGACCACCGCCATCCTCAAACCGGCATCCGGCCTGCCGGTCGTCTCCGGCGACATCTGCCGCTAAGACTGCCGGGTCGGGGTCCGGCCGCCTCACCGGCCCCCGACCCGGCACCCCGCCCCGCCCGATGCACCGGCATGCCGCCCCCGGTGCATCGGGCGGGGCGACACCCGTTCCCGGAACCCTCCTGCTCGCCCGGAGGGTCCTCCCTCGCCGCCCGGGCCATGAGCGTGCCTCGATCACCGCGCAGGACGTCGCACACTTCCCCGGGCAGGCCCCGGCCGGGCGTCAGGGCTGGAAGCGGTACCCGATTCCCGGTTCGGTGATCAGGTGGCGCGGACGCGAGGGTTCCGGCTCCAGCTTGCGACGCAACCGGGCCAGGTACACCCGCAGGTAGTCGTTCTCCGCCGGGTAACCACCCGGACCCCACACCTCGTCCAGCAACTGCTTGTGCGTGAGCAGCCGCCCCGGGTTGCGGATCAGCGGCTCCAGCAGGTGCCACTCCGTCGGGGTGAGCCGCACGTCGCAGGCCTCCACCTCGCCCGCAGGGCCTCGTCCCGCACCGTCCGCAGGGATCTCGGCGGGTTCGGGCCGCAGGACGACCCTGCGTGCGGCAAGGTCGACGACGACATTGCCGAACGCGATCCTCGGAGCGTCCGTCGGCTCACCGGCCCGGCGGAACATCGCACGGAGCCGGGCGAGCAGTTCGTCCATGCCGAAGGGCTTGGTGACGTAGTCGTCGGCCCCGGCGTCCAGGGCGGCGACCTTCTCCCCCGAGTCGGTCCGGCCGCTCAGTACGATGATCGGCGCGGTGCACCAGCCGCGCAGGCCGTGAATCACCTCCACGCCGTCCATGTCGGGCAGCCCGAGGTCGAGCACGACCAGGTCCGGCGGTCGGCCGGCCGCGACGGTCAACGCCCGCCGGCCGCAGTCCGCGACGTCCACCTCGTAGCGGTGCGCGCGCAGCGTGATCGCCAGGGCACGCAGGATCTGCGGCTCGTCGTCCACCAGCAGGATCCGCGTCACGATGCCTCCCTCGGTGCGCCGGAGCCCCGCGGGCTCTCCACCGGCACCGCAGCGGCCAGAGTGATCACCATGGTGAGGCCACCGCCGGGGGTCTCCTCGGACTCCAGCGTGCCGGTCATCGCCTCGGTCAGCCCACGCGCCACCGCCAGACCCAGGCCGACGCCGCTGGAGTTGTCCGTGTCCCCCAGGCGCTGGAACGGCGCGAAGACCCGCTCCCGGTCGTCCTCGGCGATCCCCGGCCCGCGGTCGATCACCCGCAGCTCCACGCGCCCACCCAGGTGGCTTCCGGTGACCCGTGGCGGACGGTCCGGCGGGGAGTGGCGCACCGCATTCGTGAGGAGGTTCACCAGCACCCGTTCCAGGAGCACCGGATCGGCGCTGACCGCCGGTAGGTCCTCCGGAACGTCGATGGCCACCTCCCGCCCGATCGGGCCGAGCTGGTCCAGGGTCCAGGGCACCAGCTCGTCCAGGGCGATCCGGCGCGGGAACACCGACACCGCCCCCGCCTGGAGGCGGGACATGTCCAGCAGGTCCGAGACCAGGCGGTCGAGCCGGTCCAGGGACACGTCCGCGGCGGTCAGCAGTTCCCGCCGTTCCTGTGCGTCGAGTT